>CAZAAJ010000056.1:0-18918 GCA_964483135.1 uncultured Anaerolinea sp.
ATTACTCACCAGTTCTTCATAAACGGATTTTACCCTGCTGGCAATCTTGTCCCAGGAATAAAAATGGGCATATTCTGCTGCCTGTTTGCCCAGCTTTTCACGGAGTTCAGGATCCCGCATCAATTTTTCAAGTGTCCTGGCCAGGGATTCATCATCCCCACTCGGAACAACAAATCCCGTAATGCCATCCTGAACAAGAAAAGCCAGACCACCAACCTGTGAGGTCACAACGGGAGTACCACAGGCCATCGCTTCAAGAGCTACCATGCCAAAACTTTCGTAATGCGAAGGCATGATGAGGATCTCAGCAGCGGAATAATAATAAGGCAATGTTTCCTGCGACCGTTTCCCGAGGAAAACCACCAGGTCATCAAGATCGAGTTCGTGGCAAAGTGTTTTCAAGCGCGCCATTTCAGCAGTCATATCCTCAGGGGGTGCGTCCGGTTCACCGCCAATGATGGCAAGGGAGTAACATTCGTGGTCCATTGCGCCATTGTGGCGCAGGATTGCCAACGCCCGGATGAGAGTATCGATTCCCTTGAGGGGCTCGATCCTGCCAACGAAAAGGAGCAGGCGGGGGCATTTGCCATGACCGATCACTTCCTTGGCTTCATCCGCGGGGATATGGTAAAATCTGCCGATATCCACACCGGGCGGGATAATGGTGATCTTCTCGCGAGGGACCTGGTAGAGGAGCTGAAGCTGTGCTTCTTCCGCCTGGGTAGCAGCTACGATCTTTTCGACTGATTGCATCACCTGGCGTTCACCATTAATGCGGTACTCTCCTTCAATTTCAGCAGGAGATCGGGCAATCCGGTTTTTCATCAATGCCAGGGTATGGAACATCTGCAGCACCGGGACGCCCCAGGTTTGTTTGAGGATACCTGCTGCGATGCCTGACATCCAGTAATGGCTGTGAATGAGGTCGTAGTGGATCTGTTTCTCGGTAGCCCAGCGCTGAATCTCGCGGGCAAAGGTAGGCAGGTGGCCTGCAAGTTCTGGTTTGGGCAGCGGGTATTCGGGACCGGCAGGGATGTGTACGACGCGGTTGCCGTAGCCCAGGTTGTGCATCACGTGTGGAACGTGCTCATCCTGTGAACGGGTAAACACATCCACATGGATGCCTTCCCGACCAAGTTCGCGGGTAAGTTCAGCAACGTAGACGTTCATTCCGCCGGTGTCTTTACCGCCAAGGGTGGCCAACGGGCAGGTGTGATAAGAAAGCATGGCAATGTTCATCGGGTTTCCTTGCCTTTTGGCGTGGGGTGCTGTTATAATTTGCCTCGCCTAATTATAAGCCACCGTAGCTCAGTTGGCAGAGCAGTCGCTTCGTAAGCGACGGGTCAAGGGTTCGACTCCCTTCGGTGGCTCTTTTTGTTTAATTATCATAAAATGACGGGTCAAGGGTTTGCTGGCGAGAGCAGCCAGTACTGGCGACTCCCTTCGGTGACTCAATTCTTTTAACCATGAATACACGAAAAACACGAAAATAGATTAAAAAAAATTATGAATTTCTGAACATTAACCAGTTTGGGAGACTCCCTATAGTCGATATTTTAATTATCTGTAAATGAGGAGTTAAACGTTTGAATTCGGAATTCAATAGACCGATTTCCGCATCTGTCAGAGTTATAAATTTGAGGTCTGATAAAAGTTATTCTATTTACTTTTGGGGTTTATTATTGGCAGGTTTCCGGAAATAAGTCACCAAGCCGAATGCTGCAATAGCCAGACCAACGGCAAAGACTCCCCCCTTGATCCAACCAAAGCCAAAATAGACCATCCCTCTGGCATAAAGAAATGGCAAAACTGCAGCCATGAGGGTGCCCAGGGCGATGACCCCGCCTACATGCACCAATACCAACGCCCAGATTTTTGATTTATTCTCCACATCGACCTCCCTTTCGTTACTAAAGTAAACAAGTGCCTTAAAATCCCTATACTTTCATTATATGAGTATTGTCAACAGGAATGATGACCATTTTAATGGCTGATGATGACCTCAAGTATAATAATCTCATGACAACTAAACCTACTCCCCTGGTGATAGGTGTGGCAGGCGGCAGCGGCAGCGGCAAGACAACCGTGGCTGACATGGTGCTAAAACGCGTCGGCAAGCAGCGCATTGCTTACCTCGCCCATGACGCCTATTACCGTGAACTGACCAACCTTCCCCCCAACCAGCGTGCCGAGGTCAACTTTGATCACCCCGACTCGCTTGAATCCGACCTGATGCGCGATCACATCCTGGCGTTAAAAGAGTGGAAATCAATTGAAATGCCAGTGTATGATTTTACCACGCACAGCCGGACAGGTCAGACCATACATGTGGAGCCCAGGCGGGTTATCCTGGTGGAAGGGATCCTCATCTACGCGGATCAGCACCTGCGCCCGCTATTTGATGTGAAAATATTCGTCGATACCGATTCGGATATCCGGTTTATCCGGCGATTACAGCGGGATATCAGCGAACGGGGCAGAACCACCGATTCTGTGATCAACCAGTACCTAAAAACTGTACGCCCAATGCACCTGGATTTTGTGGAACCAAGTAAACGCTATGCCGATATCATTATCCCTGAGGGCGGGTTAAATAAAGTGGCGATGGATATGGTTATCGCGAGGATCGAAGCCTTGCTGCGCGAAGAGCACAAAGATTGAAAAAACTCACCGGTTGGAAACTGACAACAGTTCGCATCCTGGCGCTGATGGTTGTGATTGCGTTAACAGTGCTGTTGGTGGTCTACCGGGATAAGATCCAAAAATTGGAGGGGTTGGGTTACCCGGGCATCTTCCTTGTTTCTCTCCTCTCCAATGCAACCCTCATCCTGCCTGTACCCGGAGTACTATTTTCTTCTGCCATGGGGGCAATTTTCAACCCCCAACTAGTCGCATTGGCAGCTGGAACAGGGGCGACGCTGGGTGAACTTTCAGGATACCTCGCAGGGTTCAGCGGGCAGGGAGTCATTGAGAACCGTAAATGGTATGAGCGGATATCAGGTTGGATGAAGAAATATGGCGGGATCATCATTTTCTTGCTGGCGTTTGTCCCCAATCCGCTCTTTGATATTGCAGGCATGGTGGCAGGCTCATTAAGAATGCCGATATGGAAATTCCTAGCGTGGAGCTGGCCCGGGAAATGCCTGAAGATGCTTCTTTTTGCTCTTGGCGGTGCCGGCATCCTGAAACTCTTTTAGATTTAATCAGTTCTTCTTTAACCGTTTACGGCGTTCTTTTACGCGTATTTGTGCTTCCTTCTTTATTTCATTCCACGAAACCATTATTTGCTGCAGTTCGTCCAGAGATTCTGGAATCTCTCCATAACGAACTCGCTGATAAACATCTGTAAGCATTGTCACCTGGGCAGTATGATCGGGGAAAAGAGAGAAAAGCTGTGGTAGGAATTCATGCGGGGTAAAGGCCGGCAAACGGGGGTTATCCAGTTTCTGACAATATTCCATCAGGTTTTGATAGATGCGGCGAATGCGGGCAGCGGCAAGCCAACGGCGCGCGCTGGCAAGCCTTGAGCTGAGTAAACCCGGTATCATCCTGGGAGCGCGTCCCAGCTTTCTTTCTATTGCCCTTGAAACAAGGTCATCAGAATCCTTTAATCGGTTGCGTAACGCGCGTCGCCTTGCGCCAATGATCACGATAATTGAAGTGACGAGCAGGGCAGCAATCAGCATGATCGTTAATATCTGGTTGATCAAGTCATTAGCCAGCGCAGCTTTTACCGGGTCAGGTTTGTTTAGGGATTGGAAAAATTGGAGTTGTTCAAGACCGAAGGACTTATTGGTAAGTGATTTAAGCCAGCGATCCAACCATGGCAGCAGCATCCCAATCAGGGCGATGAGTGGGGAAAAGAACAACACAAGCAGGGATACTCCCATCCCGTATGCGATACGCAGCAGCCAATTAGTGAAAGATACAAACGCCACACCCGTCAACCAACCGATCGAGCTGCCCAAGATGATGAGCACCAGGGTGAGGGCAAAAATCCAGGCAAACCAGGATCTTTTCAGTCCGGAAATTTTGTGATTAGACAGGTTAATGATCGAGGCTAGTCGCGCGGAAGTGAGAGAGGTGATGGCAAAAAGGAGGTAAAGGAGAAAGGGAGCAAGGTTGGGGAGGAAATTATCCCAGGTGGTTGTAAACCCGAAGAAGAAGAAGACGAGCATTCCAAGCTGGAAGGAGCGTATTGCCCGCCAACTGTTGCTCATTGAACTGGCCAGGGTGAATCCCCGCCTGAGAAGGAGCACGACGAAAACCAATTGCCACAGCAGGCTTTGAAGCACTGGTTGTTTGCTGAGGTTTAAAAATGAGGTGACCAGCATTGACCACAACCCCTGGTTATTATGGGCAAAAAGAACAAATTGAGAAAATAGGATAAGAGCTAAGACGATCCAAATTAAGTTTAATAAGAGCAATTGCCAGCGTTTGGAAAAGAAATAACCAGACAGACGGCCAATGATGTAAGTGCCAAAACCAAGGGTGAAGAGCCAAACCCCCATTTCAAAATATTCCATGGGTCGATTAAATAGAGTACAAAAAAGGATTGTAGCAAATGTAATTTCCCCGAGAGATAGTGTGAGGGCAGATATCTCCGACCAAAGATCCTGGAAAAAAGCGGGTTTTGGAATTTGGATTGATGAAGATGTTTCCATTATTCCTCGAAGGGCATATGCACAACCTTAATTCCGGGGATCTCCAATGGTGGGGCAGGGTCGAGGGAAATTAGAGTCGTATTCATGCGGTAGCGTTTCATTCTCACCAGGGTTTCAAACAACATTGGCGAGTTCAGGGCTGTGATAATCACCAGAGCGGAACCGATGGGAATCGAGCTCATTGATTTAAGTAAATAATTTTCAAATGGCGCGGTAACGTAATTGGTCGCACCAGCCAGTGTCTGAAGGAGTATACCCAACTGGTCTTTCGATTTTCCTGGTGGGACTTTGAAGGGTTGATCGGAATGGGCGACACTGCCATTTGAGATTAAACCAACTGAGTATCCCTCGCCAATGGCGTTATATGCGGTAGTAGCAGCCACCTTGAGTAATTGCTCGAATGTTTTGGGATATGCTCCCAGCCAGGGACTGGCTGTGGTTGAGACGTTCAAACAAACCATCATCACCCTGGCGGATACAGGTGTGTACACTTTTACCTGAAGTTCACCAGTGCGGGCGGTGGCTGGCCAGTGGATGCGGCGGAAATCGTCTTCGGGGTGATAGGCTCTGACCCCCATCGGCTGTAGTGGATCTTCAAACAACCGCTTCCGCGCAGACTGGTCACCCAGGGACTCTTCGGTTCGCAGCATCATGGAGTCGATGGGAAGAAGATCCGGGAAAACAGTCAGATATTCGGGGCGGTCCAGTTCAACTGTGGATTTCATCATGCCAAATGGATCCCCTGTTTCAAGGGTGGCAGGACCAACCGCGTAGAGACCGCGCTGCTTGAATACCATGTCAAAATTCCTGTGTGTTTTTTGGAACCAGCGCAGGCTGAAAAGGTTGAGGAAATTCCCGGCCTCCGGGATATGCGTGAGCATCAGGTCATTTCGGTCAGCCGGTCCAACTGCGTAAGGCCAGCGGTCTTCGACTTTTAACCAATTGAGCGGCAACCATTTAGCATTTTCGACCGCAATGGAAACTTTTAATGGTTCTCCGGGAAAGCCACGCTTGAAGCGAAAAATACGCCTGTAGGTTACACCGCGCAGGGAGTGAGAATTCCAAAACCAGGCAGCGGCAAAAATGATTGCCATGCAGACCGTAAAAACCACCAGCCAGGGCATGCGCAACACAATGCCCATGATGAATCCCAGCAACAATACCCAGAACCAGCTGCGGAATGGGATCATGATTCCACTGGAACGGCTACCGATCCGACGATATCTGAAATCAATTCATTTACGTTTCGACCGCGGAGTTGAGCGTGTGGCGCAATGATGAGACGATGGCTGAGCACATGGGGTGTAATGACTTTCACATCATCCGGTAAAATGTAATCACGTCCCTGCAGGGCTGCCCATGCCTGGCTGACCTGGTAAAGGGCGAGCGTGGCACGCGGACTGGCACCGAGTGAGATATCCACATTGGCGCGCGTGGCTTCGCTGATGCGGACAATGTAATCACGGATAGAGCTTTCAACCCGGATGGTTTTTCTCTCCTGCTGTAATTGAAGTACCTCTTCCCGGGTTACCACCGGCTGAAGGGTTTGCATTGGATCTTCAATGCGGAAACGTTCCAGCATCTCATTTTCTTCAGCCTGGTCAGGGTAGCCGATTTTGATGTGAACCAGGAAACGGTCCACCTGGGCTTCAGGAAGGGGGAATGTTCCCTCAAGCTCGACCGGATTCTGGGTGGCGAGGACAAGGAACGGACGCGGCAGGGGGTGGGTGACGCCGTCAATGGTCACCTGGCGTTCCTGCATGGCTTCCAGCAATGCAGATTGGGTGCGCGGAGTGGCACGGTTGATCTCATCCGCGAGCACGATCTGGCTCATCACCGGGCCGGGACGGAATTCGAATTCCTGCTTTTTCTGGTTGAACCAGTTCAACCCGGTGACATCAGAAGGGAGTAGGTCAGGGGTGAACTGGATGCGGCGGAAACTGCAACCTAGCGAGGCGGATAAAGCCCGCGCCAGTGTGGTCTTGCCAGTGCCCGGAACATCTTCCAGCAGGGCATGTCCTTCGCACAGGATGGCTGTGAGTAAAAGTTCTATGGTTTCGCGTTTTCCGATGATCACTCGTTGAACATTCTCGATGATGCGGTCAGTAATTGTTTTGATCATGGCATGCCTCTTTATTAGGTTAATAAATTAGTATTCAGATATAAACATTTTATTCAGGTCAAGTTAATAACTCGTGAGAAGATTGTACAACTGTGTCAGGAATGGCATCGACATTGTTTTTCGTTAAGAAAGCAATAAGGTGTATCGAGTAACACCTAATTTACTGAATAGAAATATAAAGATTGACTAGTTACATCGATAAAAATTGAGTATCCAAATATATAAATAGTCTTGCCTAAGTAAATCTTTATGGGTTTAGGCTTTTTGGGATATCAATTCCCTGGCCTTTTGAAATCAAGTCGGCCTGCCAGGCGGATTTCAACTCTGCGTAACTCTTTCCATCCAAAAGACCATCCTCAGCCTGATTCACATAGACATCCAGCACCCGGTCAATTGAGTAGGTATCACACAGCCATCCTATAAATGAGGCAGCCTGCGTAAGGCTCAGTTCCAATCCATCTTGGCCTTCAAAATTTAATCTTATACCGAGAGCCTTGTACTTCTCACCAATCGGGCTCCCCCGTGAACCATCATATGCATTGCGGTACATGGTCGCAAAGGCAACCGCATCTGCATAGAGGCGGGGATCGGTAGATTCTTCGTTTTCCATCTTCCCACCTTGAGCCAGATACCATGCCTTCGCTGCCGCAAATTGCTCAGGATCAAGAAAATACCAAAAGGTTTTTCCTGGCGCAATACTCATCTCCTCCTCATGAATATGACCATTTAAATCCTCAAAGACGCAACGTTTTTCTGTTTGCTGATAGATTGGTAAATATTTCCCCAAGTATTCAGCAAAACCTTCGGTCAACCAGACCGACTTAAGCCACAAAAATGAATTCCAATTGAAGGTATGTACGATTTCGTGAAGAGGATAATAATACACAGCGCTCATATTGAGCACAATCGTATTATCCTTTGTATAACCAAGTCTGGTTTGAAGATCTCTCACCTCAATGGCTATCATTTCTTGCGGATCCATTAATTGACTAACAGATGGTGCCTCAGCCAGGATGTAATCTTCCAGTATTTTACGACCATAATAAGCGTAGTTGATCAGGAATTCAGCATCGGTAATCTCATCGATGTAAACATCGTCCGGTAGCCTGTTCAGGCAAAACCGCATGGTGTCTGCCTGAACGATCAATGTACAATCACTGTTGCGGGAATAGGTGAATTCTGTAAAGCGTCCATCATAAGGATATGCCACTGTCCTGTCTACCCCAAGCGACTCAAGCCAGCGTGTTCGTATGTCGTTGTTTACCTCTTCGACCAGATTTTCCAGCTGGATCTTCTCTACCTCGAGCGCGTACTGCACCAGCGACGTCGCTGACATACGGGCAATTTGGATCTCTTCTTCGCTTGCCCAATCTTCATTGAAGCGGGCAATGAACAAACCGGCTATATTCAGGTCATCGGTGTTTTCATACCATGTTCTGAGAGCCACGCTGTCGGGCTGCTCGCCCATTGCCAATGAAGCCAGACCGGATTTAACCCAGTATTCATTGATACCGGTTGCCGCTCCCAGCATTCCTTCGATAAATGATCTGGATTCCAATTCATCAGGCGCAGCAAATACAAGGTCATCCCTTGAATCACACGCTCCATTGCTTGGATCGGGAATGATATATACGGTTAACGGATGGCTCATTGGAACGGGAGAGTCGTTATATAAGTCGATGTAAAGATCAACGACTTTTGTGCCGAGTTCCTGCTGATCCTGTGGTTCGATAAAATTCTCTGCGATGGCGATGGTGAGCAACCCATAGGAAGTTTTTTGAAAGTCAAATATCCTGGCACAATATGCGTCCCGGGTATATTTCCCTGCCTTAAAAAGAAGTGTCGTATTATTATCTAGGGGTGGGAGGGTGGTGTTTGGCTTAGGAGTTAGTTCAGGCTGTGAAATTGTTTTCTGGTCTATTGGTGGGTCTTGCTCATTTTGAGATTGATTCTTAGCTGAACATGCCGATAAAAATGTCATAGAAAAGATAATTATCACCATCGAGCAAAAAACTTGAAAAGTAAACCGGAATTTATTTTGTGAAGTTTTCATAAATCAGGATGTATTCTACTTAACCTTTGGCGAGATATTTAATTCCAGGCCGGTCGATAAGCCGCTTTCTGTTCCGGTGAAGGGTATGCCGAAGCACGGTTTCGCCGGCGATGGTCATCTCTCTTGGCTGAAAGTCACCCTTCAGCTCGTGCGGCCTACCCGAGACTCATAAGAAAACGAGCCGCTTCCTGCCATCCGAAGATGGACATGGTCTCTGCTTGGCCTTGCTCCGACCGGGGGTTGCCTGGCCGCGGCATTACGGCCGCGCCGGTGGTCTCTTACACCACCTTTTCACCCTTGCTCGCAAGAGCGGTATGTCTCTGTGGCCCGATCCGGCAGGTTCTTCCGAAGAATCCCCGCCCCGGGAATTACCCGGCGGTTTGCCCTGTGGAGAGCGGACTTTCCTCGAAGCCAAAAGGCTCCGCGACCATCTGACCAGCCTGGAATTTGATAATAACCGTAAGTATGGAAGGCGTCAACTGCGAACGCGAACCGTAAAGATAACAAAAAGGACTATAATAGCGGAAAATGTTTACAGAAACAGGCAGGGACAATTCCCAATTCAAGCCTGGCTAGAGGAATAATGCGCAGACCATTGGTAGCGGGAAACTGGAAAATGAATAAAACAGTGGAGCAGGCAGCCGTGCTGGTGGAAGAACTGCTGCCCGGTTTGAATGCGGTCCCCGAAGTGGAAAAAGTGTTGTGTCCGCCTTTCACTGCTTTGATGTTTCTTTCGGCACAATTGGAAGATACTGATGTCGGGTTGGGAGCGCAAGACCTGCACTGGGAAGCCTCAGGTGCGTTTACCGGTGAAGTCGCTCCATCGATGGTACGGGAGTTTTGCAAGTATGTGATCATCGGCCATTCCGAACGCCGTGCTTATTTTGGCGAGACGGATGAAACGGTTAATAAAAAACTCAAGGCAGCCCTTTCGAATGGGCTTATTCCCATCGTTTGCATTGGAGAAACGCTGTCTGAATACGAAGCAGGTAAAACCGGCGAGGTTGTTCGGCGGCAGGTATTGAATGGTTTCAAGGATATCGAAACCTCCAACGCATCCACGATCGTGGTGGCATATGAGCCAGTGTGGGCAATCGGCACTGGCAAGGCAGCAACAGGTGAAGGGGCTAACGCGGTGCTGAGGGATCACATCCGCCCGGCATTGGCGACCCTGTTCGGCAGCGCAGTCACTCAGAACCTGCGTATCTTATACGGAGGCTCGGTTACAGCAGCCAATGCGGCGGAATTCTTCAGTCAACCTGAAATTGATGGCGCGCTGGTCGGCGGGGCGAGCCTTAAACCGGTAGAATTCGTGAAAATTGTAGAAGCAGCAAAGAAATGAAACACAAGACCCCGGGATTCCGGGGTCTGCTTTTCGCATAGTGAATTGAGAATTTATCCTGTACCGAATTGCCTGTCGCCGGCATCGCCGAGACCGGGAAGAATATATCCGACCCCATTGAGGCGTTCATCCACGGCTGCCAGGTGAATGGGAACCTCGGGATGTGCCGCATGAACAGTGGCAATACCTTCAGGGGCTCCGATGAGTCCAACGAATTTGATCTTCTTTACGCCCCATTTTTTTAGGACGTCAATTGTCGCTGTGGCGGAGCCGCCGGTGGCTAGCATTGGGTCAAGTATGAGGCAGACGGAGACAGTTGGGTCAGTGGGGAGTTTGTTATAGTACTGAACGGGACGAAGAGTCTTTTCATCGCGATAGATGCCGATATGCCAAACTTCAGCACTGGGCATCAGTCCCCAGATACCCTCCACCATCCCGAGGCCGGCACGGAGAATAGGGATGAGACCTATGCGTTCCTTGAGAAATCTCCCCGGGGCAAGAGCCAGTGGAGTTTGGGTACTGGTTGGCTCAGTGAGCAGGTCGGCGGTGACCTCATAACACAGCAAGCCAGCAATTTCACGGACGAGCTCGCGGAATTTTTGAGGTTCAGTGTGTACGTCACGCAGGATGGCCAGTTTGTGCGCGATAAGGGGATGATCGGAGACGAAGACATTATCCATTTGGGCTCCTTGATTTTTAATAATTATAGCGTGTTTTATGAGATTGAATTTAATGCGCATAGTTAATTCTTCTACTTTGGAAATCCAAATAGGAAGTGTATAATCATACACATGACAATGGAAGAAAACCGGATATCACAACCCACTAAAAGACCTGATGACCATTTTGACCAGGCACTTCGCCCTGAAAGCCTGCGAGATCTAATCGGGCAGGACCAGGTCAAGAAAAACCTTGAAATACTGATCCAGGCCGCCAAAAGACGAAATGAACCGCTCGATCATGTGCTTTTTTATGGTCCTCCCGGGTTGGGAAAAACCACCCTGGCGCACGTGCTGGCAAATGAAATGGGTGTGAATATCAAGATTACTTCAGGTCCGGCGATCGAACGCACCGGTGACCTGGCTGCCATCCTTACCAACCTCAGGGCAGGAGACATTTTATTCATTGATGAAATTCACCGCCTGGGCAAAGCAGTGGAAGAGATCCTGTACCCTGCGATGGAAGATTATGCACTGGATATCGTCATTGGAAAAGGGCCGGCAGCCCGTTCGCTGCGGTTGAAATTACCAAGATTTACAGTGATCGGTGCGACGACACGGCTGGCACTCATCACAGCCCCGCTGCGCGCACGATTCGGAGTGGTTTATCGCCTTGATTACTATGATGAAAAGTCCATGCAGGAGATTGTCCGGCGTGCAAGTTCATTATTAAACGTTGATTCGGATGACTCAGGTATCAAGGAAATTGCCAGCCGCGCCAGGGGAACCCCTAGAGTCGCGCTGCGGCTGCTGCGGCGAGTAAGGGATTTCGCCCAGGTACGCGCAGATGGACATATCAATGGAAGGATAGCCAAAGATGCGATGGACTTGCTGGCAGTGGACGCGCTTGGATTGGACGAGATTGACAGGCGTGTGCTGATCACTGTCATCACCAAGTACAACGGTGGACCTGTGGGACTTTCGACCATTGCGGCATCGATCAGTGAGGAAGCGGATACCCTGATGGATGTTGTTGAGCCTTACCTGCTTCAATTGGGTTTTTTGGACCGAACGCCCCAGGGACGGGTGGCAACCGAACTTGCCTATCGCCACCTTGATTTGCCGAACAATGCAAAAGAAGAACAACCCCGACTAATTCCATAAATGAAGACTTCTGATTTCAATTATCATTTACCGCCCGAATGCATTGCCCAGACTCCGGTGGAACCACGGCATGCCTCACGGCTGATGGTGCTGCGTAGAAACGATGAATCCGTCGAGGACAGCGTATTTGAAAATATTGGCAGTTATCTTAACCCGGGTGACCTGCTGGTGATCAACCAAACACGGGTTATCCCGGCAAGGTTGTTTGCCCGCAAGCCCACTGGCGGAAGGGTGGAAGTGCTGTTGTTGAAGCGGCTGGAAGAAGGGACCTGGGAAGCCCTGGTTGGCGGGAAAGGGTTAAACCCCGGGATTGTCTTGACGATTGAAAATGGTCCAAAAGTCGAAGTTACGGAAAAACTGGAAGGCAGCCGTCGCATTGTCCGTTTTTTGGATGCCACTGAAAATCAGCTGGACAGCCTGGGAGAAATGCCGCTGCCTCCATACATCCATACCCATCTACAAAATCCGGAGCGTTATCAAACCGTTTATTCGACCCAAATCGGTTCGGCAGCTGCGCCGACAGCCGGGTTGCACTTCACCCCGGAATTGATGCTGCGGCTTGAACAGCAGGGAATCAAGTTTGGGAGGGTCACTCTGCACGTTGGATTGGATACCTTCATGCCTGTAAAAGAGGACGATCCCCGGGAGCATCTCATTCACAGCGAGTGGTGCGAGGTGACTCCGGAGACTGCCAGGTTGATCAATGAGTCCAAGGCAGCCGGGAAACGGGTGATCGCGGTTGGCACTACCAGCGTCCGCACACTTGAAACCGCAGCGAATGAAAGCAAAGAGTCCGGGAAGGTTTCTCCGGTAAGCGGACCAACACGTCTGTTCATATTGCCAGGTTACAAGTTCAAGATCGTAGATGCCATGATTACGAACTTCCATTTACCGCAATCCTCGCTGATCATGCTGGTCAGCGCATTTGCCGGGCGTGAAAAGGTACTTAATGCGTATCAAATCGCCATCGAACGTGGATACCGTTTTTACTCCTTTGGGGATGCCATGTTGATCCTATGAAGGATTCAGATACAGTTCTTGCGCAAATATGTAAGGAGGTGGTCACGTGCCGGCGATGTCGGCGCCTGGTGGAATGGCGTGAAAAGGTTGGGATTGAAAAGCGGAAGGCATTCCGCAATCATGACTATTGGGCGAAACCAGTACCGGGGTTTGGCGATGCTAACGCGCGGGTGGTCGTTCTTGGTTTGGCTCCCGGTGCACATGGTTCCAACCGAACCGGGCGTATGTTTACCGGGGATGACTCGGGACGGTTTCTCTATGCGGCATTGCACAGGGCAGGGTTTGCCAACCAGGCTGTGGCTGATGCTCAAAATGATGGACTGGTAATTTCAGACTTATGGATCACTGCAGTGTGCCGCTGCGTACCACCGGATAATAAGCCGTTACCCCTTGAGATTGCCAATTGCAGGTCATTCCTGACCAGAGAAATGGATGCTCTTCCCGAACTGAAGGGGATAGTTGCACTGGGCAGGATCGCTTTTGATGCCGCGTTTCAGATAGCAGGTCGAAGTGAAGAAAAGCCTAAGTTTGGACATGGTGTATTAATCGGGGAAACAGACAGACAGCCCTGGATCCTGGCATCCTATCATCCCAGCCGGCAAAATACACAAACGGGGCGATTGACGCAATCCATGTTCGACGAAATATGGATGAAAGTAAAAAGCCTGTTGGCTAATTAGCTGGTTTTTGCGTGACGAACCAAACCCGGCTGGAGGTGGCCGTCAGCGGGGTCAGATCGGTGAGGCTGCCGAATTTTCCAACCACCTTAAGACCAGCGTAATGCAGACATTTCTCGATTTCTTCGATGGAGAAAGCGCGTTCAGTGTGTTTCTCTTCAAATTTTTCCCAGAAATTTCCTTCACGGACAAACCAGGTGATCTTTATGCAGGCAGTGCGTTTTTCAAAGTCGTAATGGGTGCGGTGCAGTTCCAGGAGGTCAGGGGTTTCCTGTTGGACATAGCATTTGGATTGCTGCCACTGAACTGCCAGACCATAGATTGTATTCATGTCAAACAAGAACCAACCACCCGGCACGAGCGCACGGGCAATGTTATTGCAGGTTGACTGCAAATCATCATTGGTAAGCATGTAGTTCAAACTGTCGAACCAACAGGTTGCAATATGGAATTTTCCATCAAAATCAAGAAAACGCATATCCTGCTGGATAAAATGGGTGTTGGATTGCGACTGGTGGGCGCGGTGGCGCGCAAGCCGCAGCATCTCTTCAGATTGATCTATGCCGGTTACCTGCCAGCCCTGGGATTGCATCGAGAGTGCAAAACTTCCTTCACCACAGGCAATATCAATTAATTCCCCTTCCTTTGGAATTTTAAATTCCTCCAGAACCTTTGGGATGATCTCGGCAACTGCCTGCGATAAGGTCGGGTAATTCCCTTTGGCGTAAACTGTAGCGAACTCATTATAGAGGGACATGATGGACTCCTTGTTTTTGTCCTTTGATAGATTTTTACCACATGTAACTGCATTTGAGTAGTTTTTTGTTTGAGCACAGTGCGTACACAATTCATTTTAAACCAAAAAGCGGAGGAAACCTCCGCTTTTTGTTATGTGTTTGGATTAATTATTTTTCGTAATCTTTAAGGGCTGACCAGCCTGCATAATGGGCAGTATCACCCAATTCTGCTTCGATGCGGATCAACTGGTTGTATTTAGCAACACGGTCTGAACGGGCAGGAGCTCCGGTTTTAATCTGACCGCAATTGAGAGCAACCACCAGGTCGGCAATGGTAGAATCCTCGGTCTCACCAGAACGATGCGAAGTAACTGCACGCCATCCGTTACGTTGGCAGGTTTCAACTGCTTCGATTGTTTCGGTGAGGCTTCCAATCTGATTGAATTTCACCAGCAGAGCATTACAAGCATCTTCCTTGATTGCCCGGCGGACACGCTCGGTATTGGTAACCAGCAGGTCGTCGCCGACAATCTGAACTTTGCTGCCAATTTCCTTGGTGAGCAGTTTCCAGCTTTCCCAATCATCCTGGGCAAGCCCATCTTCAATTGAAACAATGGGGTACTGCCTGATCCAATTCTTCCAGAAATCCACCATCTGTTCACCGGTGAGTTTTTTGCCTTCCTTACGCAGGTTATAGGTTCGAGTTTCTTCATCGAATAATTCAGATGCGGCGGGGTCAAGAGCGATGGCTACCTGCTCGCCAGCCTTGTAACCGGCTTTTTCAATGGCTTCAAGGATCACTTCAACCGCTTCATTGTTGGCTTTCAATGCAGGCGCGTATCCACCTTCATCTCCAACCAGGGTGGCATAACCGCGTGCTTTGAGGACACCCTTGAGTGCTTGATAGATCTCTGCACCCCAGCGAAGACCTTCAACAAAACTGGGTGCGCCCAGGGGCATGACCATGAATTCCTGGGCATCGGTAGATTGCCAGGCGGTATGAGCGCCGCCATTGAGAATATTCATCATCGGGACGGGCAGCACATGGGCGTAGACGCCGCCTATATACCGATAGAGGGGCAATCCATGGGATTCTGCGGCTGCCTTGGCAACTGCAAGAGAAACGCCGAGGATGGCATTTGCACCCAGGCGGGATTTATTCTTGGTGCCATCCAGCGCAATGAGGTACTCGTCAATGTCTTTCTGGTCAGTAGCGTCCATACCGAGCAGGTTCTCGGCAATCTCGCCATTAACGTTTTCGACCGCTTTCAGGACTCCCTTGCCGTTGTAACGGGTCTTATCGCCATCGCGCATTTCGAGCGCTTCATGAATGCCGGTGGAAGCCCCGGATGGAACGATGGCTGTTCCGTAGGAACCATCTTCGAGTAAAACGCTGACCTCGATAGTGGGGTTGCCGCGTGAATCTAAAACTTCCAAAGCCTCAACATTTACGATTTCCATTTTATCCTTCCTTTTTGTATGATCACAGAAAATAATGCCAAAACAAGGCAAGTATAATACAGTTCATAATCCATCAGGATTCGAATACTAGCGGGGGATCCTGGTAATTGATTCCGGCACCCTGGCATGCCGCGCGGACGAACTGGACAAACAATGGATGCGGCCGGGTCGGCCGTGAGAGGAATTCAGGGTGGAATTGGGTGCCGAGCATAAATGGATGATCCCTTAATTCCACTATTTCGACCAGCCTGCCATCGGGGGAGATGCCGGAACAAACCATGCCATTCGATTCGAGTTGCGGTCGAAACTGGTTGTTGAGTTCGAAGCGGTGACGATGGCGTTCATTCACCTCAGGCATGCCATACGCTTTTTGGGCGATCGATCCCGGGGTAAGGCGGCAGGGGTAGATACCCAGTCGCATGGTGCCGCCGAGATTGGTGATCTCTTTCTGTTCAAGCATCAGGTCTATCACCGGATAGGGCGTTGAGCGGTCAAATTCCGCTGAGTTGGCTTTTTCATTTTTCAAAATTGCACGGGCGAATTCGACCACCTGTAATTGCATCCCCAGGCACAACCCGAAATAAGGGATCTTATTCACCCGGGCGTAATGAATGGCCTTAATTTTCCCTTCAATACCCCGGCTGCCGAATCCTCCGGGCACCAGGATGCCCTGGACATCAGAAAGCAAAGCTTCTCCACCCGGTTTTTCAAGGTCGACTGAATGAATCCATTTAATTGAAACTTCGACACCGAGTGCAAGTGCCGCGTGTTTGAGTGCTTCACGAACGCTAATATAAGCATCATGAAGCTCAACGTATTTGCCAACCAGCGCGATGGTGACCGTTGGTTTATCTTTTTTAATCTGTTCAACCAGTTTCTTCCAGTGTTTCCAATCCGGATCTTTTTTGGCAGTTAACTCCAGGCGATCCAAAATGAAATCAGCGATCCTTGCTTTTTCAAGCAGTAATGGGATTTCGTATAAAATTGGTGCGGTTACCATGGGGATCACTGCGCGGGGATCCACATCACAGAACTGGGCGATCTTATCGCACAACCCTTTTTCTATTGGAGTGTCACTGCGGGCAACAATCATGTCCGGGGCAATACCGATGGAGCGTAATTCTTTCACTGAGTGCTGGGTGGGTTTGGTTTTCAGTTCACTGGTCGCGCCTATATATGGCAGCCATGTGACATGAATATAGAGCGTGTTTTCGCGGCCCAGGTCGTTGCGTAGCTGGCGCAATGCTTCCAGGAAGGGCAGGCTCTCAATATCTCCAACGGTACCCCCAACTTCCACAAGGACGATCTCCGCATCGGATAGTTTTCCAACCATGGCAATGCGCCGCTTGATCTCGTTGGTGATATGGGGGATCACCTGGATGGTTCCACCAAGGTAATCGCCCCGCCGTTCTTTGGAGATCACTTCAGCGTAGACCTGCCCTGTGGTGACATTGCATTCCTTGTTTAAGCGGATATCGATAAACCGCTCGTAATGTCCCAGATCCAGGTCTGTTTCAGCGCCGTCATCCAACACGAAGACCTCACCGTGCTGATACGGACTCATGGTGCCAGGATCAACGTTGATATAGGGATCGAGCTTTTGAACCGCGACCTTAAACCCGCGTTGTTTGAGCAGCCGTCCCACCGCGGCGGCAGTCACTCCTTTGCCGACCGAGCTGACTACGCCGCCGGTAAAAAAGATGTATTTGATGGGCATCGGGTTTTCCATGTGTCTCACTCCATTTTACAAGATATCTGGTACCAACCTATACAAATAAAGAAAAACCATCCCTTTTGAGGGATGGTTTCAGGAAGCTAATTGTTCTGGGCTTTGCTCTTGAGTGTGCGCTCGAGGATGTCTTCCTGTTCAGCGCCGCGAGTTTTGATCTTGCGAGGCTCGCTTTTTTGTTTCTTTTCTTTTGCTTTATCCATGGCTTCCTTAAGTGCCATTTCCATGGCAGTTAATCGAGGCTCGTCACTGGCATTCACTTCTTCCATGATGGCAGCATTGGAACTACCGCCAGTTTTATGAGGTTTGCGTGCAGGTTTACGCTCTTCGTGGGATTCGCCAGGTTTTCGTGCTGTCCTGGGAGCAGGTTTTGGTTTTTCTTCCACGATTTTTTCCTCAGGCTCAGGAAGGAGGGCTTTCATGCTCAACTTGATTTGTTTTTTACGACGGTTAACTTCGAGTACCTGGGCTTCGATTTCATCGCCTTCCTTGACGACATCCTCCGGGACTTTGACGTAGCCATGAGCCATTTCACTGATGTGAACCAACCCCGGACGTTCAGCGCCAATTTCCACGAAGGCTCCAAATTTCTCAAGCCGGACAACTTTGCCTTTGACTGCTTCACCAACCTTGATCTCACGCCATTCAAGCGCAAGAGGTTGATTCATTGTCAGTTCAATTCGTTCTTCACCATCTTTTTTGGCAACACGTTTAACCCAAACATTTACTTCATCGTCTACTTTAAGGACATCTTCCACACGTTTTACGGCAGAATTATCGGCAGCAATGATCTGGGAGATGTGAAGGACAGCAGGTTTGCCCACTCCGATATCGATAACGGCTCCCGCAAGGCTAACTTTGACCACTTTTCCCGTAAACTGCATTTTTGGTTCGATTGTGCGGTTTGAATCCGCAGCAATATTGTTGTCCATAAGACACTCTCCCAAATTCTTATATTAGCGAGGGGTGATTATACCCTGTGCTGAATGTTTAGTCAATTAAGTTATGACAGCCAAGTGTACCAATAAATTTGTACAATAATAACATCAATTACTTTGGCTGGAGGATCAATTCGATGGCTTTATCAAGTTGCGGATCCTTACCTGCGGTGATATCTTCATCTGTGACGGGAACAACATAATCAGGAGTTAAACCAACTTTGTTGATCTGGCGGTGATTGGGGGTGAGCCAACGGGCGATAGTAATGCGCACGGCACCTTCGTTGTCACTCAATGGGATCCAGTTTTGCACAGAGCCTTTGCCATAGGTGGTTACACCGACTAACGGAGC
>CAZAAJ010000057.1:0-18914 GCA_964483135.1 uncultured Anaerolinea sp.
CAACATCGTATTGTACCAACCTTTATGCTATACTCCAATTCAAGCGAGAAATAATGGAACCTAATTACCTGGATCTGGATCCCGAAGAACGTATTAATAAATTGCTGGCATTCCTTTCAGTGATCCTGGGAGCATCAAGCATCTGCGCCGGGTTGTATCCGCCATTGGGGATCATTGCCGGTGGAATCAGCTTGTTTTCAGGTATCCGTGGGCGTAGATCTTTATCACGAAAAATTGCCACCCTAGGTATTATCATCTCGGCATTCGGGATCACAATGTCAGTCGTATATTGGATCTTTCTCGGGATCCAGAAATATCTCACATTAAGCGCGAGTTAATCTCCACCACTTGTGAATAACAACTTTTCCAATATCAGGTTTTGAAAAATAATAAACAGGATGACCACCGGGATTGACATGATGATTACTAGTGATCCCAGCACACTCCAGGGTTGCGCTGAGCCGCTTTGCACTATGGCATAGATCGACATTGCCAGCGTCACTGTTGACGGCTTTTCCACAAAGAACCATCCCATGGCAAATTCAGAATAAGCCATCAGGAAGGAAATCATCGCTGCTACTGAGATCGAGGGCAGGGCAATCGGCAAGGTGACATTCAAGAAGGTCGAAAATTCCCCGGCACCATCCAGATAAGCCGCCTCTTCCAATTCCCTTGGAACTGCCTGGAAGGCTACCCGCATATTCCAGATGCAAAAGGGAATTGAAAAAGCAGCATATACAAGGATCAGCGCGAACAAAGTAGTCCTGATTTTAAGCATGCTCAGTACAATATATAACGGTGTCGCAAACGCGATAGGTGGGATCACTGCCGTCAACAATAGCACAAAAATCAGGGGTTTTCTTCCCGGAAAACGGAAACGCGCCAGTGAAAATGCAAGAGAAGCTCCTAAAACTAATGATATCAATGCAGCGCTGATAGAAACGACCATGCTGTTTCTAAACAGGATCCCGAAACTGACGGATTGATATGGTCGATCCAAAACTGCAAGAAAAGACTTCATGCTGAATTCTTTTGGCAGTAGACGGAATTCTGTTGGTCGGCTTACAAGGGAACCATCAAATGCCAGCCTGGCAATCCCCCAGATAGGCAGGATGACATACATTGCAATGACGACCAAAATGAGTTGGGTAAGGAGTTGTCGGCGCCAGTTGAGTTTACGCATACTGTGCCCCCTCTCCCATTTTCTGAGATCGATTGAGTAATATCACCAATACAATCAGGATGAGGACATTCAATACGTTTACCACTGCAGAAACCGCATACTGTCCGCGGTAAAAAAGGTCATAGGAAAGGCTTGTAAGGGTTGTGCCCAAACTCCCAAATGCCTGGAAGAGGTAAAACTGGTTGAATGCAAAAATTGCCCTGATAACTATTGCTGGAAGCACTAACGGGAGAACCAATGGCCATACGAGGTATTTCAAGGTCGCCCAAGAATTCGCTCCATCCAGAGAAGCAGCTTCCATCACCTCGTTCGAAAGCATTTTCAACCCTGCGGATGTTGCCAGCATCATGAAAGGAAAACCGTACCAGACCCCTGAGATCAACAGGATCACCAGCCACAAATTGCTAGAGGAGGTCCAATTTCCCAGGAAGGCAAACGGGAAGTTCTGACCATATTGCTGGATTCCCAGGTTTAACCAACCAGTTGTTGGCGCAAAAACATTGACCCACATCAAAGCACCGATCATTTCAGGAATCGCCCAGGGCAGGATAAACAGAACCTGCCACCCTTTCTTCAATATCACCCCGCGCTGCCAGAGCAATAAAGCGATCACCATACCCAATATCGTTTGAAGAAAAACAGAAGTGAACATCCAGAATAGATTGTTGAACAGTGTTCCAGAGGAAAGGATATATGAAAATGCTGGCCCAAACACGCCAAACCCGATGAAGTTTACATCCTTTGCGCGACCCTGGAAATTCGCAGTCACAGGATCGATTTTCCCTGATAATCCTCCCCAAATTTCACGCCACAATCCACCATTCAATCCATCCTTTATAGAAGTACTGCTGAAATCAGTCAGGGATACCCCAAACTGATACAGCAATGGGAGAATGGTGAAAATTAGGAAAAGAACCAGACCAGGAATTAACCAAGGGGCTAATTTTTTGAATGAATCATTCTTAATGATTGTTGCTTCATTTTTTCCAACTTGCCGATTTTTGAAAAATCTCCTAATTGGTTCAAAGAACAATTGTTTAAACCCCTCACTCGCAGTAAGGCACAAGGGTGCAGTTAAAATGACAATGTATTGAGGCCATTTGGTTGGCCAGAATAGAAGGAAGATCAATCCAACAACAAGCCAGATGATCATCACAGGGCGTTTCTGCCACTGCCTACGGATTCCAAAAAATGCCAGGATCGTTATTAGCGGATCTAGTGCGACCCATATTGCTGCAGGTTGCCACATCTTTGGCGTTGAAAAAAGCCAATAGAATGGCTGCCAGACGGGGTAACCGGCATCCTGCACTTCCTGGGCAGTTGATGAATACTTCGAATGGAATAAGATTGATTCTTTCAACCTTTCTAGCGGGCTGGTCCATAAATAAGGGTCTGCTGCAAAAAACGTTACAAGAGAAATTACACCCCAAATGACCAAATATTTATACTGCCGCCAGGTTTGTTTAGTTGAAACTAAAGTAATGATCCAATCCAGTAAAATGGCAATTCCAACCACACAATACAGGTACTTTGATGCAGCGGTGAGACCAAGTGCTATTGCCGATAGCACCAACCAGGTAGTTCGCCCCTTTTTCCCTTTTTTGTATTGAAGATAACACAGCACTGATCCAAGGCTGAGAAAAGCTGGCAGCGCCTCCAGCATTATTTGGGAGACATATTTAACGGTAAAGGAGTGAATTGCCAGCATCGCGCCAGCGAGGGGATCAATTATCGCCAATAACCCTGCTGTCAAGGTCCCGAAGATTGCGTTAGCTATTCGACCATTCTTCAATTGGTTGCGGGGAAGGTAGTTATTTGGGCTGGCTGTTGACGGCCTGTCCGGCACCAGTTGGGCAGGTTCTGGGAGATTCAGGATACTGATTCCAACCATGATCTTCGCCAGTGGTGGATGCTCCGGTCGATAGTTCGTGTTTAGAAACCCAGCCCAATCCTTTGTTCTGATTAAGTGCGAGAATTCCTGACCGGCGCGAAGATAATCATCCTCGTCATAATCAATATTTAAAGTAGTCAGGGCATGCCATCGAATTGCCCAGGCTAACACAATAACCCCTAAAACCAGAAATACTGAAAGGCCTACCCTGATCCATTTATTCATGATCGGATTCTTAGTTGACCTTTTGTAACTCGAAGATCATCGTTGAAAAGGCGTCAATCTGATCAGTCGGTTTATAACCAGTGACATTACCACCTGACGATGTAAGCTGCATCCCGGTGATAGGCTTCATCAGGGATGTAAGTGCATACTCACCATCTTCCATTTGTGAACCTTCCCACGATATTGTGTACTCACTAATTGGCGTTTTTGAGAGGTTGATTAGCACCAAAACAGATTTCCCATTTAACTCGCGTAACGCAGCGTAGACCCGTGGATTATCGACCTTTACTGGGATGTAATTCCCTATCGATAAAATAGGATTTGTATTTCTAAGTTGGATCAAAGATTTATACCAATTCAACAAAGATGTGGCATCGGCTTTTTCAGTGTTCACGTTGAATGCCTGATAATTATCACCCAGATCTTCCCAGGGTGTCCCGGTCGTGAATCCACCATTGGCATCGCCTGTCCACTGCATGGGTCGCCGGATATATTCATCAGGTTTGATTCCCACCATGCCAATTTCTTCGCCATAATAAATGAAAGGCGTCCCCGGCGAAGTTAGCAATAAGGCAGCCGCGACTTTGGCTTTATTCACATTTCCACCCAGGGTACTCATCAACCGATTTTGATCATGGTTGGTCAGGAAGGTGGCAAAATTCCATTCCGGTGCGTCTTTTTGAATGAAAGTAATTGCGCTTCCGACCCCGGAAATTGCCCCACCATTTGCACTGTTCACAAATCCGCTGGCAATCTCAAAATTAAAGATCATATCCATTTGATCTTTATCATAGATTGCCGTCATCCCTGCATCGCTTCCAGATACTTCACCCACTACATATGCGTTTTCATTAATCCCTTTATAAAAAGTGTAATAACCCTTGAACCAGTCGTGTGTTGCTTGGGTATTCTCCAGAACTTTACCATCCTCTATCAAATGCTTCGCAGCATCCACCCTGAACCCGTCAACACCAACATTCTCCAGCCAAAACGCCGTCACTTTTTCCATTTGTTCAGTCACTTCAGGGTTTAGGTAGTTCAGATCAGGCATTTGTGAGCTGAAAAACCCGTAAAAATACATCGAGTTTGGACCAGTTCCTGAATAATGCCAATGATCCCCCCCGTTTGATGCAGACCACACATACCAATCGTGGTAAGGGGAAGATTCAGATGTACTGTCACTGTTAAAAAAAGGATGGGATGATGAAGTGTGGTTTAAAACCAGGTCAATGATCACCCTGATCCCGCGCTTATGGGCTTCTTCCAACAACTTCTTGAAATCCTGCATCGTTCCATAGTCAGAATTGACATTGTAGTAATTGACCACATCGTACCCGTGGTAAGAGGGAGACGGATTGATTGGCATTAACCAGAGCGCAGTAATTCCCAGGTCATCCGTGGTTGCCGGATTACCATCATTCAAATAATCCAATTTTTGCGTGATGCCATTGAAATCACCTATTCCATCCCCATTGCTATCAGAAAAGCTGCGTACAAAGATCTCATAGAACACAGCTGTTTTCCACCACGGAATTTGAATGGTTTCAATAGTAGGAGTGGCTTGCACCGTTGGTTCTGGTGAGGTCACAACGGGTTTTACGCAACCTGTAAGAAGAACAACAAAGAAGATTACACAAAGCACTTTTTTCGATCTCATAAATCCTCAAATGTCGATAAAAAAGCGGCCTTCCGGCCGCTTTTTGGTTATCCTTTTACGCCACCGGCGGTCAGACCGTTGACGATCTGTTTCTGCAGCAGGACGTAGACGATAGCAACGGGTAATGCCACAATGATGGCCATTGCCGAAAATCTATTCCATGGGATGGAATTTGCGTATTGCCCGGTCATATTATAAAGTGTCATTGCCAGGGTATAGTCTTTTGGATTCGTCAGGAACAACCAGGGTAAAACAAACTCCTGCCAGTATCCGATAAACCCGAGAAAGAAAGTTACCGCCATTTGCGGTAGCGCCAGAGGGATAACGATCTTGAAGAAGACCTGGTTCGCATCCGCACCATCGATAGCGGCAGCTTCTTCCAATTCCTTTGGAATGGTATCAAGGTATCCCTTGAGGTTCCAGACTGCGAATGGAAGTGCCGTCGAGATCATGGCAATTCCAACACCAAGCAGTGAATCACGTAAGTTAAATAAGAGTTTTGCCGCCTCGCCTGGCTCGCAGGCGGTTAGAGGTAACAAAACGGTCGCCCCGCTTGCACAGGTTTTTATTTGAAAGCTATTCATCAACAGGAATAGAGGGGTGGATAGACCTACTGCAGGCATTAACAATGGAACAAAGACCAGGATCATTAATACCTGGCGCATTTTAAATTTAAATCTCGAGAAGGCATAAGCAGCAGTAATTGCAATCAGCAAAGAGACTGCCCCAACACTGATCGACAATAATCCACTATTACGTAGGAGTTCAAGAAATGTGACCGGATTTGCGGTCGGGCGGGTTAAAACCTGTTGATAGGCAACAAGCGATATTTCCTTTGGGAATAATTCAAGCGTTGAAGGTCGCGTTCCTTTCGAACTAAATGATAAAGTAATAATGTACATGATGGGAAACATTACTTCAATGGTGATGATTAAACATAGTAACTGGATCAACAATTGCCGCCACAGAGGTAATTTTTCGCTTCCGCCCTTGCTGCCTGAAGTGTCCATGTTAAAAAAGCGGACCAGGAAATTCTTCTTTTTTGTGATTTCAGTTGTGGTTGTCATTTTAGGACTCCGCATAACTTTCTGTGGCTCTGGTGATCCTGTTGGTGATTAGGAATATAACGAGGACAACAAAGAAAATGATCACTGAAAATGCTCCCGCAGCGCCATAAAGCCGCAAGTTTCTTACCAGGTCGTAAGCAAAAGTTACCAGAATTTCCGTTGACCTGGCAGGACCTCCACCTGTCATAAAGTACACGAAATTGAAGAGGTTAAAGGACATCGTGAAACCATACACTGCAGCCGGGATCATCGCCGGTCTGATCAATGGCACGGTAACATTCCAAAACTGGTATGTTCTCGAAGCGCCATCAATCGAGGCTGCCTCGTAGAGTTCTTTGGGGATGCTTTGCAAGGCTCCCGTGGCTACCAATGTCATGAACGGCCAGCCAAGCCAGAAGTTGGCGATCATCATGGCATAATATGCCAGGGGTAAAGGTCCGTTGGGTAATAACCAGGGTATCGGAGGTTTATACTCGAACAACCATCTGATTTTTACCGGGTCAGTGCCACCAAAAAGCTGTGAAATCCCCGTAAGCGCCTGGTTCATCGCCCCATACTGCTCATCAAAAATATTACGCCAAACCGTGGCTACGACAATTGGAGGGATCACAACTGGCAGCACATAAAGAGCTCGATAAATTCGTTTAAACCAAATACCTTTTACATTTAATAAAACAGCAATGAGAACACCGGCGGGAACATGGACCATCACGTTAGTGAGTGCCCACCAAAGGTTGTATGTCAAAACCCGGAAAAAATCAAAATTCTGAACAGGCAGTCCACCGGAAATAATGTCAATATAATTCTTTAGTCCAATATGTAGCAACTTGGGAGAGTTTAACCCCAGCAGTAAATCTTTCGTTTGAAAGTCTGTGAACGAAATAATTACTTGATATACGAGTGGATAGAATGTGATCACACCCAAGACTATAAAAGCGGGTAACAAGTACAGGTAAGGTAAGAATGCCCTTTTGAAGTTTGTTTTCTTTTTTACTGGAACTGATAACGTAGCCATAATCCCTCGCTAATGGTCCGGGTAAAAAACGAAAAAGGTCAAAGCAAATGGGATTTCTCCCACTTGCTTTGACCGTTTATCCTGGTTAGACGAATAAGGTATTCATCACCCAAGACATAAAATGTTACTTGTTTGCGGCTTCGGTAGCGGCTTTCACCCAATCGGCAGGAGCAATGCCTTTTTCATACACATCAGCATCGTTGCAGAAATTAGACCAGTAAAGGCCTAACTGCGGGACCTGCGGTCGGATGGTTGCGCCCTTATTGAAGGCATCTACGAGACCCTGGATCAGGGGATCGGTGATGGTGACATCAGTGCGCACAGGAACGTGACCAGCTTCGTTCATCATAACAGTCTGGGAAGAAGCATTGGACAGGTATAAAGCAACCTTGAGGGCAGCTTCCTGGACCTGGCTGTTCGGGTTGAGATAGAAGCCATCAACACCAAGGAACGGGGTGGCGGGGCCAACAGGACCAGCCGGAAGAGCAGTCACAGCGAGTTTGTCACCGAGAGCGGTCTTGTAATCGCCCATTGCCCAGTTACCATTGGTAATGAGGGCGGCTTTTCCTTCCTGGAAGACAGCCAAACCATCGCTATCATTCTTGGTCCAGGAATTAGTCTTGGCGATCTGATACAGGTCATTCAAATAGGTCATGGCATCAACGACGCCGGTACCCTGGTCAGCAATAACCTTCCAGCTATCATCGAAGATTTTGCCGCCGAAGGCGCCAAAGAAACCAAAATCATGGTAGCAGCCAAAGCTAATGGCAACCTGTGTACCACCATCCATGAGGGCTTTCAACTCATCAGTGGTGGCAGGAGGTGTGGGAAGAAGATCCTTGTTATACCAGAGTGCGACAGCCTTCAAGGATTCAGGTACACCATAAAGAACACCATCAACAGTCATGCCATCGATACCAAGCTGGTTGACGCCATCGAACTTGCCAGCGGCAAGTGCGGTAATGTCAGCTACAAGTCCAGCGCGGGCATCATCACCAAGGGAGTCATTCGGGGCAATGAACATATCTGGTCCACCACCGGCAGCAACATCGGTGCGATATTTGTTGTAGATGTCATTGAAGGGAACCTGGAGGACATTGATCTTGATGTCAGGCATATCAATTGCAGCCTGGGCAAGATTCTTTGCCAGGGCAATTTCCTCAGCGGAACCGGTGCCATAGGCATGCCAGAAGGTAACTTCAACAGGAGCAGGGGCTGCAGTCGGAGCTTCAGTCGGTGCTTCAGTTACAACTGGGGCTTCGGTCGGCGCTGCGGTCGGGGCAGCAGTCGGTTGTGCGCATGCCGCTAGGACAAACACAACGACCATCAAAATGCTGATCACGGGTAGTAACTTTTTAGACATTTTCTTTCTCCTCTTTAGTATTTTAAAAATAATTTTATTTCCAAAACCTTTTTGAATACGCTATTATTTTTCTCAGCCCACCTCCTCACGTTCAGCCAAAATTCATTAGTCGCGAAATCCAATTCAGGTTATCAAGTGCTAATGAACCGTTTTACTGGCAATTGTACCTATCATATTACTTACCATACCAAAAGTCAAGTAAGTGGATAAAGTATATACAATTAAGACTCTTCGAGAGTAATTGTTATAATTAGGAAATTAATTATCGGTAACTATCATGCCCAAAAATTGGCGTTTAATTCTCTCTCCTCCACTATCTGGTGCCAAGAATATGGCATTGGACGAAAGTTTGTTACTTTCCACGGCATTAAAAAGCAAACCGTCAACATTGCGTTTGTACTCATGGAATGTCCCAACGTTTTCATTGGGGTATGCACAAAGTTGCGAGGATGTAGATTTAAATGCACTTGAACAATTGGGTTGGGGGTTGGTCAGGCGTCCCACTGGAGGCAGGGCAATCCTTCACACGGACGAACTGACTTATTCTGTCACAACTTCAGTAGATGAGCCTTTGATGGCCGGATCATTATTGGAAAGCTACCAAAGGATCTCGACCGCATTGTTGTTAGCGCTTTCGATTCTAGGTATTAACGCCAATGCGGATAGCGTCTATCCAATCCAGGTTACCTCTGCCGGAAAGGAACCGGTCTGTTTTGAAGTCCCTTCCAATTATGAAATAACGGTCGCTGGTAAAAAACTCATCGGCTCAGCGCAGGCACGGAAAAATAATAGGGTTCTTCAACACGGTTCTCTACCTCTATTCGGTGATCTTACCAGGATCACCCGTGTATTAAATTATGAGAATGAGGAGAAAAGAAAAAACAGTAAAGCCGCATTACTTTCCCACGCAGGAACAATCGCCTCGCTTACAGGGCTTCAAATTTCCATTGAACAGGCACAAGAAGCTTTTATTGAAGGGTTTTCGAAATCATTAGATATCTCATTCACGGTTTCCGAGCCTACAAAAGAGGAGATTGATTTCGCAAACGAATTGGAAAACTCTAAATATAGTTCACCTGCCTGGACATTAAGATTATAAGAAAAACTCGAATCGAAAATTTACCGGTTCGCACTGGTACAATTCTGTTCATGTTGAAAAAAATACTTTTTATGATTTTAAGACTTGTTTTAATACTCATCATTTCCGGGATTTTTATTTTGGGTGTACCGCGCCTGGTTACAGCAATTTCCTCAGTCAATAAGGTCAAATCAGTGGCTACTGTTGCTGAAGAAGACGCCGCTATCGTATTTGGTGCTGGTCTACTCCGTGATGGAACTCCTTCTCCTATTCTGAAAGATCGGGTCTCCACAGCAGCCCAGTTATATTTTGCTGGCAAGGTCCAAAAACTGTTAATGAGTGGCGACAACCGTTATGTAGATTACAACGAACCTGCTTCAATGCGGGCGTATGCGCTTGAACTGGGTGTTCCTGATGAGGCAATTGTGATGGATTTCGCTGGTCGTCGAACCTATGACACCTGTTATCGTGCAAAAAATATTTTTGGATTGAACCAGGCGATCCTGGTAACACAACAGTATCACCTGTCACGGGCGTTATTCACCTGCAACGGCATCGGTTTGCAAGCAGTTGGCATTCCTGCGGATATGCGAACCTATCATCCCCACAGCCTTACCTATTGGACCTTAAGAGAAATTCCCGCGACACTGGTGGCGTTATGGCAGGTTTGGATCAGTCATCCGCTCCCGGTCATGGGAGATCCTGAACCAATAATATTTGATTAGGGAGGACTCAATGGTTGATCGTGAATTTGCGTTTTCAATTGTCAAACAGTATGTAAAGAATGAACACCTTATCAATCACATGCTCGCAGTCGAAGCAGCCATGGGTTTTTATGCCCGCAAATTCAACCAACCCGTTGAAACCTGGATGCTGACAGGTTTGTTACATGATTTCGATTGGGAAATTCACCCGACCAAAGAGCAACACCCTTCAGAGGGTGCGCCAATTCTGCGCGAGTTTAGAATCCCGGAAGAGATTATTCACGCCATCCTTACTCATGGCGACCATGCCAGTTATCCCAGGGAATCACTATTAGAAAAAGGGCTTTATGCCTGTGACGAAATCACCGGGTTGATCACAGCAGTTGCTCTCGTACGGCCCTCCCGGTCGCTTTATGATCTTGAAGCAAGTTCTGTAAAGAAAAAGTGGAAAGATAAAGCATTTGCAGCCGGAGCAGACCGCGAGGCAATTGAAAAAGGTGCTTGTGATTTCGGTATTCCACTTTGGGAACATTGTCAGAACGTCATCCTGGCGATGCGGGAAATTGCTCCCCAGTTGGGACTTGTAGGCACAGTAATTGCAACTTCCTAATTCAAAGTAGTGAATTAGGAGGAACGCATGTCACTCAAAGGAAAGGGGATTTGGATCTGGAAAATCCTGCAATGTGAAGGGGGGAATGCCAATTCCATTGCCTCGATTGCAGCGAATGCCGGTTTTTCTCATGTGCTGATCAAAATTGCTGATGCAGCCAGTGCATATAACATCGACAAAACCACTGGTAAAGACCTGATCCCTTCGGTTGTGGACGCCATTCGTGCCAAAGGACTACAGGTTTGGGGATGGCATTACGTTTACGGGTACAACCCGAGTGGTGAAGCAGCCATCGCCATTTCACAGGTCAAAAAATACAACCTCGATGGGTACGTGGTGGACGCGGAGATTGAATACCAGCAAGCCGGGCGCGAAGCGGTAGCCCGGTCATTTATGTCCTCGGTTCGTTCAGGGCTCCCCAACACACCCATTGCGCTCAGCACCTACCGCTGGCCTTCCTATCACAAGACTTTTCCCTACGTCGCGTTCCTCGAAAAAAGTGACTATAACATGCCCCAGGTTTACTGGATGCAAGCGCATAATCCAGCATACGACCTGACCAAATCCTACAACGAGTTTAAAGCCATTTCCCCATACCGCCCTTTGATCCCCACCGGTGCAGCCTTTTCTGAATCAGGATGGACACCTACTTCGGATGACCTGCGGGTATTTTCCGATACAGCCAAAAGCCTGGGGTTGGCAGGATGCAACTATTACTCCTGGGATGATTGCAAGGGTCCGCTGCCCGCTCAATGGAATACGATCTTGAGTTACAGCTGGCCTGGGGATGTGGTCGCACCCGGACCGACTGATATTCTTGATAAAGTATTCTATGTTCTCAATAATCGAACTTATGAAATGGTTCTGGATATCTACTCTGAGAATGCTGTGCTCGTCACCTCAGAAAAAACCGTCCAGGGAAATACAAATATCCGCAGTTATTATGGGCAATTGCTAACCAACAGATTGAATGATGGTGTGTTTAAAGTAACCAGCGTTCAAAGTTCTGAAAATACCCGGCATTTCACATGGACTTGTGATTCCTGGCGGGCAAAAGTGAATGATGGCAGTGACACGATCGGATTAAAAGATGGAAAGATCGTATACCACTACTCACATTTCACTTCTTCTTAGGCGTTCTTTTTGCTGGCGGTTGCCTCAATGACTCATCTACTTCAGAGAAGTCACGGCTTGCAACCACCGCAGTTAAATTATCCTTGGGTTTAACTTCGATCAGTTTCTTCCCCGCTGATGCACGTTTTCCGGCGGGGATTTCATCTATCCGGATCACTTTTGCAGCAGATATTTCCATATGAATCGAAATCTGATGGTTCTTTTTTCCATAACCAACGCCGACAATATGAGCTTTCGGATTCATCTTGAACCCGATGACACCGGCGCCATACCTTGCCTGCTTGGGGAATGAACTCTCTTCAACCCTCCAGCCAGATCCGTCACTCGCCACTGCCAGCAATTCACCCTTGCCTGTCAAGGGATGGATTGACACAACCTTATCGCCGCCAGCTAATTTCAACGCATTCACCCCCGCAGCGATAAACCCCATGGTTCTCACCTCCTGGCTCTCAAAACGAATGCCCATCCCGGATTCCGTGATGACCATCAATTCAGGTTCACCAATGATGACCCTTGCATCCAATTGTTCATCACCTTCGTTCACTTTCACTAAAATAAATAAGTCAGCAGAAGGTCCTGGCAGATCACTCACCAGTGAGCGTTTGATTAATCCCTGTTTTGTAATGGTTAATATAGTTGCATTTTCTGAATATCTTTTTGAGTGTGTCAAACAAAAAGCCGAAATGATGGAATCTTTTTCCGAAAATGCTGAGACTTTCATCAGCGGGATACTTGTTTCCGCGTCCTCACTAAATGGAATTGCCTGGATATTGATCGCTGCACATTTTCCTTCGCTGTTGGCGAGATAGAGTGTTTGGCTCGAATTCGCTGAAACGAGGATTTTAGGTGCTTCTTTTCCGCCCATGCGTGGAACATTTGATTCGCGGAATTTCCGCACCTGGTTATCTTTTGAAATGGTCAACCATACTTTTTCGGTTGGCATCACGTCTTTCAATACCGGAATTTCAGTAACTGCCTTTCCTTTTTTGAGTTTGACAATTTGCGTACGTCTCCGGTCAGCGTACTTCGTTTTAATCTCCACCAGTTCTTCTTCAACAACTTTTATTCTTTTCAGCTCTGATTTAAGGATCCCCTGGAGTCCTTTAATTTGTTCCGTCAGTTCTTTGTATTCCATTTCAATTTTCTTTCGTTCCAGCGAGGCCAGCCTCTTAAGTGGCAGATCAAGAATGGCTTGAGCCTGGATCGTCGAAAGTTTGTATCTTTTCATCAACTTGATCTTCGCCTGGTCACTGTCTGCGGATGCCCTTATCAATGCAATTATTTCATCAATATTCTTAAGGGCAACTCTTAAACCCTCCAATATATGCAATCGTTCCTGGGCTTTTGTCAGGTCGTATTCACTTCTGCGTTTTACCACCTCCAGTCGGTGTTCTATGTAGGCTTTTAATGCGTGTTTGAGAGTGAGCAGCCGCGGTTCTCCGTTCACAAGTGCCAGCAAATTAATGCTGTAGGTCACCTGGAGTGGAGTTTTCTTGAACAAACCCGTTAAAACTTTTTCTATCTCCCCGGTTTTGCCCAACTCTATGACTATGCGCATCCCGTGCCGGTCAGATTCATCTCGGAGGTCAGCAAGTCCTTCCAATCCCCCATCCCTCGAAAGCTGCGCAATCCGCTCGATCAGCGCTGATTTATTCACCATGTAAGGCAATTCTGTGATGATGATACGGTTCTTTCCCCGTGCCATCTCTTCAGTCTGAACTTTGCCTCGTAAAGTGATCTTTCCCTTTCCAGTAGCATAAGATGCTAGGATGTCGTTTTGTTCGTGTTCCTGTAAAATGATGCCGCCAGTTGGGAAATCAGGTCCCTGGATGAATTTCATCAGGTCGCCAACGGTCACTTCATCGAGTTTTGTCCAGTGTTCGAGGAGGAAAATTAAAGCGTCAACCACCTCTCCTAAATTATGCGGTGGGATGTTGGTTGCCATCCCGACGGCAATCCCTATTGCTCCATTCACCAACAGGTTTGGTATGGCAGAGGGCAATACAACCGGTTCTTTCAGGGTGTCATCGAAATTGGGAGTAAAATCGACCGTTTGCCGGTCTAATTGATTGATAATATCGAGCGCGAAGGGTGTAATTCGTCCTTCGGTGTAGCGCATTGCAGCCGGGGGATCCCCATCGACAGACCCAAAATTCCCCTGCCCGTCGACCACAGGGTAGCGCATGGAAAAATCCTGCGCCATACGCGCCATTGCTTCGTAAACCGCCTGGTCGCCGTGTGGATGGTACTTGCCTAATACTTCTCCAACGATCCTGGCAGATTTTTTATAGGCGGAGTCCGGGCGGATTCCCATATCATACATGGCATAAAGCAACCGCCTTTGCACCGGTTTGAGCCCATCTCTGGCATCTGGCAGCGCACGCGAAACGATGACGCTCATCGAATAATCAAGGAATGATTGCTGCATTTCATGATCGATATCTACTTTTTTGATCAGTCCCATGTCCATATCTCTTCTCCTAAAATCTGGTTTCTCGATAAGTGTACACCAGCACTCTAACAAAAAAACAAGACCTCAGCTTTGAGGTCTTGTTTTTGAAAGATATTTCTTACTCCGTTGGTAGAGAATCCACACTGTCGAGTAATTCAGGTGTTTCACCTGGCACTTCACTCACTGGAATTTCAGCCACGGCTTCCACAACCGGGGTAAACCGGCCATGAACAAAGCCTGTCCCTGCAGGGATCAGTTTACCGATGATGACATTCTCTTTCAAACCGTATAGAGGATCTTCTGTTGAAGCGATTGCCGCTCCAGCCAGTACTTTAATCGTGTGCTGGAAGGAAGAAGCTGACAGGAAGGAATCTGTGCTTAATGAAGCTTTTGTTACACCTAACAGGATTTCAACAAACCGCGCAGGTTGTTTCCCGGCTGCCACAAGTCGTTCATTCTCAGCCTTCAATTCAAGGCGATCGACCATATCCATTGGCAGGAACTTTGAGTCACCAGGTCTTAGTATCTGTACTTTACCCACCATCTTGCGAATGATCACCTCAAAGTGCTTGTCATTGATATTCTGACCCTGGGCACGGTAAACCTTTTGTACTTCGGTCATTATATAAATTTGAGCTGCTTCACGTCCTTTGATCTTCAGGATCGTATGCGGATTGATCGAACCCTCCGTCAGAGCCTGACCAGCCTCAACTTTTTGTCCATCCTGGATAATGATGCGGGAAGTACTGGGAATTTCGTAATCCTCAGTTTCCTTCTGCTCATACGCCACGCTGACTTTTCGTCCATCAACGCGAATCAACCCGGCATGCTGTGCGGTCATTTGAGCTTCACCAAAATCAGCGATCACGTCTCCAACGGATACAGTATCCTGTGGTTTGACCTTGATTGCCCATTCCACAGGGATTTCGTAGTCATCGGTAACCATCTCAGCATGTTCAACGCGGATCATACGCTGCTCACCAGATCGTTCTCCCTGGAATATGCTTGCGTATCCCTGGATACCTGTGATTACAGCCTCGCCTTTCGGTTCACGACGCGCTTCGAAGAGCTCTTCAACCCTGGGGAGACCTGTTGTAATATCACCACTAACAGCAACACCACCCATGTGGAAAGTACGCAGGGTCAACTGGGTACCAGGTTCACCAATGGATTGAGCTGCAACAACTCCGACTGCTGATCCAAGTTCCACAAGTTTTCCACGACCCAAATCCATGCCGTAGCAGGAGGCGCAGATACCGTGGATGAGTGAACAAGTCATTGGAGAGCGGACAAATACTTTTTCTACCTTAGCCTGAGTAACTTTCCTGATTGAATCATGATCAAGCAGCTCACCCCGCTCCACCAGGATTTCACCTGTGTTAGGATCGATGATCCGAGCCTGGACGGTACGACCGAATAAACGTTCACTCAGTTTCTGTCCGGCAACATCGTCTTCCTTGCGAATCCAGATACCATCTTCGGTACCACAATCTAATTCGTTGATGATGATATCCTGAGCGATATCCACAAGACGCCGGGTCAGGTATCCTGCATCTGCAGTACGCAAAGCAGTATCTGCAAGACCTTTACGTGCGCCATGTGTAGAAATAAAGTATTCCAGTGCAGTCAACCCCTCGCGGAAGTTGGAGGTAATTGGAAGGCGAATGATACGACCAGCAGGGTCAGCCATCAAACCGCGCATACCGGCCAGCTGAGCGATAGGACCAAACCCACCTTTTGTAGCGCCTGAACTGGCCATCACTGCCAGGTTCCCATTGGGATCCATGTGATTTTTGACCGCTTCTCCCACTTTCTTGGTGGTTTCCTGCCAAAGGTTAATGACCTTTTCGTTTCGTTCTAGGTCAGTCGAAAATCCATATTGAACGTAATAATTTAACTTGTCAACTTCCTTGTAGGCTTCCTCAAGGATCTTAGTCTTCTCTTCCGGGACCGTGATGTCAGCAACTGCGATAGTAGTTCCCGATTTCATCGCATATTGGAAACCGATATCCTTGATATGGTCGGCGACTTCAGTTGTAACTGTTTCACCGCAAATATCATACACATCAGCGATCAGGTTCTTGACGCCTGTCTTCTCCAACACACGGTTGTCAAACTGGACTTCTTCAGGAAGAATACGATTAAACAATACCCGTCCTACTGTTGTTTTGATGAACTTTTGTTCTGGCGCAGGGAGACGGTCATGTTTCTCGTCGAACCAGGTCTTCACCCGAATATTGACATCCGTGTGCAACTCTACCTGACCCAATTCGTAAGCCAATTCCACTTCGTCCATATCTGCGAAATTGCGGCCATCACCTTTATGAAGTCGGTTATCTTCCATGGTCAGGTAATAAACCCCCAGCACCATGTCTTTCGATGGGCTGATGATTGGTTCACCATCGGCTGGTTTCAACAGGTTTTTCGATGAAAGCATTAATGTGCGCGCTTCTTTAACAGCTTTTTCAGAAAGCGGCACATGCACAGCCATTTGGTCTCCATCGAAGTCAGCATTAAAGGCTGTTGTGACCAATGGATGAAGTTGGATTGCACTGCCCTCAATCAGGATCGGTTCAAAAGCCTGGATACCAAGGCGGTGCAGCGTTGGGGCACGATTCAACAGAACAGGGCGTTCCTTGATTACCTCTTCCAGTACTTCATAGACCTCGGGTTTATTACGTTCGATAAGGCGGCGTGCACCTTTAACATTATTTGTGTAAGACCGTTTATTCAAACGGCTGATAACGAATGGGCGGAATAATTCCAATGCCATTGATTTAGGCAGACCGCACTGGTATAGCTTGAGTTGAGGTCCAACCACGATTACTGAACGACCTGAATAATCGACGCGTTTACCTAACAGGTTACGGCGGAAGCGGCCTTTTTTACCCTTGAGCATATCGCTTAAGGATTTCAGTTCACGACGTCCACGGCGTGAAAGGGCTTTCCCGCGCTGCGAGTTATCGATGAGGGAATCAACTGCTTCCTGGAGCATGCGTTTTTCATTGCGGACGATTACATCCGGTGCACCTAACTCGAGCAACCTCTTTAGACGATTGTTGCGGTTGATCACACGCCGGTAAAGATCGTTCATATCAGATGTGGCAAACCGTCCACCATCCAATGGAACCATCGGGCGTAAGTCGGGTGGGATTACCGGGAGAACTGTCAGGATCATCCACTCGGGGCGGTTACCGGATCGGCGGAAAGATTCCACCACCTTTAACCGGGTAGTCGCCTTCTTGCGCTTTTGCTTGCTCTTGGATGTCTTTACTTCAACCCAAAGGTCTTCCGAAAGTTTATCCAGGTCAAGGCGGCGCAGGATATCGTAAAACGCTTCCGCACCCATATCCGCCCGGAATACCTGCCCCCAGCGTGATTTCAATTCGCGGTAGCGGGATTCTGTCAGGAAGGTGAATGGATGCAGCTCCTGCAATTCATCGCGCAGGTGAGCATTTTGATCCTGCGAAACCGAAGACTGATCTTCCAATTCATTGCGGAGGGATTCCATGGTTTCATCCGCTTCCGCCTTAATTTGGTCTATGCTCATCTTGATTTGTTCAAGATCGCGTTTTAATTCATTCTTGAAGCTGCTCTCAATTTCTTCCAGGGACTCTTTTACTGCCTTTTGAACGCTGGCAAGATGTTTCGGTCCAACGGTCTCCCCTGCTTCGGCAATCAACAGAGAGGCTTTTTCAAAAAGTACTTTCTTTTTAAGCACTGTCCCATTCTTTTCGGTTAACATGCGCTCAAGAGATTGTCCCTCTTCAATAACGGGTGCTAGTTTGGAAGCAATTTGCTCATCAGCTTTGGATTCGATATCCACCTTGCGCTGCTGCAACTCAGCGATCTTCCTGTCACGACCAGATTTCACATCAAGGATGCGGGCATTGATCTCAGTTGCCTGGGCGCGTTCGGAATTATTGATCTCATCTTCCAACCGGCGTAAGGCTTTTTGACGTGAATCTTCATCAACATAAGTGACAATATACTGGGCAAAATATAAGACTCTATCCAGGTTGCGGCGGGTTATATCAAGAAGTAAGCCCAAATAGGATGGAGTACGGCGGGTATACCAAATATGCGCCACCGGGGTAGCCAGGTCAATATGCCCCATACGTTCGCGGCGTACCAGCGAGCGAGTCACTTCGACACCGCATTTATCGCAAATAATACCCTTGTAACGCGGATTCTTGTATTTACCGCAATAACACTGATAATCGCGGGTTGGTCCAAAAATTGCCTCGCAGAAAAGACCATCTTTTTCGGGGCGAAGGCGGCGATAGTTGATCGTTTCAGGTTTTAAAACTTCACCGTAGGACCAACTTCGAATTGTTTCTGGTGATGCAAGATTAATTCGGAGAGCTACTAAACTTTTTGTTTCCACTAAACTGCCTCCTGGATGGGAACCCTGATGCGTTTAAACGATAAACAGCGCGGAAGATTCTCCTGCGCCGGTCAAATATAAGGAGAAGAGCCCTTAAAATTCATGCAACCGCAAATTATACCACTTTTTCTGGAAAAGCAAGCATTTT
>CAZAAJ010000058.1:0-18771 GCA_964483135.1 uncultured Anaerolinea sp.
ACTGTGCGACATACTCCGGAATCACTGTGCGGCATGGAGCGGATTTTGCAAAAATTCTCAATTAAGCGTTATTGTTTCATTTATAGGAGATAACTCAGGAGATTTTTCATTTTTTAATAATCTTAGAGCGTCAGGAAATAATTGTGATTATCTAAAAATAATTTTACAAAAATACCTTCTTGCTAATTTAATTTCGTAAATCCTTTGTGGCGTTTCGGTTATTGAATTGGATTTTCAAAGAAGCTCGCTAATAGATAAGTGGACTCATCTCTTACCGGATATTCATAAATATTATTAACCTTTTTTCATTCAATGGATTAATCTATGTCGGTCTATTTACGCCGGATAAACACCCCAAAAAAGAGCAAGTTGTTTTTTTAAAACAAAAAGTGGCGAGGGTGGGATTTGAACCCACATCCAATGGCTTATGAGTCCACTGCTCCACCGTTGAGCTACCTCGCCAACGCCCGCAAGTATACTTTAACCGTCTTCTTTTGTCAATAAATTCACTTCAATAATTGGCTACGCGAAGCCCATCCCGCGCTCTTTCATTGAAACATAAGTCCCGCGCCCGATCACCAGGTGATCCAGCACCGCGATATCCAGCTTATTCCCAATCTCTACCACTGCTCTTGTCAACGCAGCGTCCTCGGGGCTCGGGTTCGGGTCTCCGCTGGGATGGTTATGCGCGAGAATGATCGACGCCGCGTTCCTCACAATGGCTGCCCTGAACAATTCCGCCACCCGCACCTGCGAAGAGTTAAGCGATCCCTTGTAGACTTCCTCAATGTGGATCAACCGGTTGCGTGTGTCCAGCAGGATCACCCACAATTCCTCCTGGTTCAAAGCCTGCATCTTGTACCGGATCAGATCCGCTGCGTCCGTGGGTGAACTGATGCTGTCCTGCAGGTCAGGATTCTCTTTGAGCAGCCGGTATCCCAATTCAATCGCCGCCTTGATCTGCGCTGCTTTGGCTGGACCCAATCCATGAACCGAGCATACATCATAGAAATCCGCCCGCTGCAGTCCCGTCAGCCCGCCGAATTGATCCAGCAGGCGCGCCCCCAGCTGCACCGCGTTTTCCCCCTCCACGCCCACCCTCAGCAGGATGGCGAGCAGCTCTGCGGTGCTGAGCGCGTTGGCACCTTTCTTTTCCAATCGCTCGCGCGGACGTTCGTCCGCGTCCAGGTCTGTAATACGGTAAGTTGATTGTGTTTCCTTGACCATTTTCCCTCGATGACTGACCTAAGGCTAAATTGTTTTTCTCAATCTTATTCGATGATCGATTCCAGCAGGCTAATTATCGCATAAGTTCGCATTCTGCCTCAACTCCTTTTTTCATCCATGCTATAATCCATCGTGGGAGAGAAATCATGAGCCTGGACCCGACTGTCCTCAAACAACTTTCGCTTTTTGCCACCGGTTTTTCGGTGGCTTTCGTTGCAGCTTTATGGCTGAGCCTCATTTTCTGGGCATTCCGTGATATCCGCAAGCGCTCGCGTGATCCATTCATGCGGATTCTGGCGGTCATCATTGTGGCGGTATTGTTCCTGCCCGGCATTCTCATCTACCTCATCCTCCGCCCCTCGCGAACCCTGGAAGAGGAGTATCAGCAATCCCTCGAAGAAGAAGCGTTGTTGCAGACCATCGAAGATGCCTCCATCTGCCCCGGGTGCAACCGCAGGATCGAATCCACCTGGCTGGCTTGCCCGAATTGCCATACCCTGCTCAAAAAGAAATGCAAGACCTGCGGCAAGGTCATCGCCCTTCCCTGGAATTTATGCCCCTATTGCGCCACCCCGGTAGATGGAACCCAAAAAGAACAGGTAATCTCACCCACCGAAGAACAACTCCCGTTGGATGATGATTTTTTATCCCAACCCTAGGCTGGAAATCAAAATAAATGAATGAATTATTGTCCATAGAGCCAGTTGATTATTTAATAATCGGTCACATCACACAGGATATCACTCCCGGCGGGTTGGTGATAGGCGGCACTGCATCCTATGCCAGCCTGACCGCGAAAGCCTTTGGAATAAAAGTGGGCATTGTCACTGCCTGCCGGCAGGATTTGGACCTGCACCAGCTGGATGGGATCCGGATCATCCGTAAACCATCTGAATTTACCTCAACCTTCGAAAATATCTACACCCCTTCCGGACGGATCCAGCATGTTCATCACGTCGCGGAACAGATCACTCTTAACGATATCCCCTCATCCTGGAGGAATGCTCCCATTGTCCACCTGGGACCCATTGCCCGTGAAATATCACCTGAAATCGCTGAGGCTTTTCCCAACGCGTTACTGGGCATCACCCCCCAGGGGTGGCTGCGGGAGTGGGATGAGGAAGGGACTGTTACCTTTTGCAACTGGCCTGACGCCGAAAGTGTCCTTTCCCATGCTGATACAGCGGTTATGTCGATTGAAGATGTGCGGGGAGATGAGGAAGTGGTCGCCGAATTCGCAGCCATTCTGCCCATTCTGGTGGTTACCGAAGGAGCAAAAGGCTGCCGGGTATACTGGCATGGTGATGTGCGAAACTTCCGGCCGCCGCAGGAAAAAGAAGTGGATCCGGTAGGCGCGGGTGATATCTTCGCCACCTCGTTTTTTATCAGGCTTAATGCCACCAAAGACCCATGGGAATCCGCCAGGTTCGCCACCCTGGTGGCAGCCAACTCGGTCACCCGGAAGACGATCGAAGGGGTTCCCACCCCGGATGAAATCAGGCATTATTTAACTGAGATCATCAGCCACAAGGTATTATGACGCGTATCTATACCCTCGTGAATCAAAAAGGCGGTGTCGGTAAAACAACTACCGCCATCAACCTGGGAGCGTACCTGGCTCAATTTGACCAGCGCGTGCTTCTGATCGATCTTGATCCCCAGGCGAACGCCACATCTTCCCTTGGTATAAATAAATACAATGTAAAAAATGGCACATATGAAGTATTGATTGGCGCGCAGCCGATAAATCCATCCATCCTGCATAACCCCAAACTGAAAATCTCACTGCTCCCCTCTTCGCCTGCTCTGGCTGGCGCGGAGATTGAATTGATCGATCTTCCCGAGCGTGAATTCAAACTTCGCCATGCCATTCACCCGGTAATTGATCGTTTCGACTATATCCTCATCGATTGCCCGCCTTCGCTTAGCCTCCTGACAGTCAATGGGCTGATCGCTGCCAGGGACGGCGTCCTCATCCCCGTCCAGTGTGAATACCTGGCGCTTGAAGGGATCGGGCAGCTTACACAAACTTTGGGCAAGATTCGGACTACATTATTCCCTGAGATGAAGATTCGGGGAGTGATCCTGACCATGTACGATGGCAGAACGAATTTGTCCAGCGATGTGGTGCGCGAGGTGCGAAAATTCTTCCCAAGCCAGGTGATGAATTCGATCATCCCCCGCTCGATACGGTTGGCGGAGGCTCCATCTTACGGGCTGCCGATCTCAAATTATGCTCCTGAAGCAACGGCAGCAAAAGCCTATGCTTCGCTTGCGCGTGAATTGCTTACCCAGGATGGAGTGAAATTGGATGCGGTGAAAGTAGAGGAAGGCTAAAATGGCAAAAAAAAGTGGATTAGGCAAGGGGCTGGAAGCACTGATTCCGACGGATTTCAATAATCCCGTCACTCCGGCTGAAACTTATGTACCCATCACGATGATCGTTCCCAATCCGAACCAGCCCCGGGAATCTATGAACAATGAGGATCTCCAGGACCTGGCGAATTCGATTCGTGAACATGGCATTATCCAGCCTCTCATCGTCACCCTTGAATCCCACACCGGCATTTACACCCTCATCGCCGGCGAACGGCGTTTACGCGCAGCGAACATGGTCGGTCTCGAAAAAGTCCCCGTAATCGTACGCACAGCCAATGACCAGGAGCGCCTTGAACTTGCCTTGATCGAAAACGTCCAGCGTGCTGACCTTTCTCCACTCGAGACTGGTGCCGCTTATCACAAACTTTCAAATGAATTTAACTTATCCCATGAGGAGATTGCCAGCCGGGTTGGGAAAAGCCGTGTTTCTGTAACCAACACCCTCCGCTTGTTGTCCCTGCCGCCGAAAGTAAAAGCCGCGCTTGCTGGCGGTGAGATCACCGAAGGACATGCCCGCGCAATTCTCGGTCTTCAAACTGAACAGGGACAATTGGCTGCCCTTCAAACGATATTGTCCAATGGTCTTAATGTACGCCAGACCGAAGACCTGGTTCGTAAATTGTCCGGGGTTAAACCTCCCCGTCAGACCGAAGTCCAGGTGGACCCGGTGTTAAAAGAAATTGAAGAGCAGCTCCGCGGCAAATTGGGCACAAAAGTATCTCTGAAACATGGTGATAAGGGGGGAACACTTACCATCCATTATTATTCCAACGAAGAGCTCACCCAGATCTTAAAGATCATCCTTAAGGATTAAAGTGGATCTCTATTTCAACGGGATCATTGATTCTGGTCTATCTCACGCTTCAGCCATGGCTGTGGTGGAAGGAAAAATAGCCGCGATTGGCAGTGATGCGGAAATCCTCTCATTGGAAAGACCAGAATCTAAGAAATATAATCTGGAGGGAAAAACCGTCTGGCCGGGTTTGATCGATTCGCATTTACATTTCGACATGTACTCGCAAAGCCTTGCCCAGGTGAAGTGTGAGACCAGCACGGTCGAAGAATGCCTTGAGTTGGTTAGAGCGAAATCGAAATCGACCCCACCGGACGAGTGGATCATCGGCCAGGGCTGGAACCAGAACATATGGGGAAAATTTGGAACAGCTATCGAATTGGATGCTGTCAGTGGAGGTTGTCTGGTATTCCTTGCAGATAAATCCATTCATGCTGCCTGGGTCAACTCAGCAGCATTGGCTATAGCCCGCATAGACAAAAATACGCCAGACCCCGACGGAGGGGAGATACAGCGGGATTCCAAAGGGAATGCAACGGGGATTCTGTTTGAGAATGCAGTAAATTTGGTTGAAAAACTTATCCCACCGATTAGTAGAACAAAGCGTCTAGAGTATATGCGTGAGGCACAAAAATCCCTGCACAGCCTGGGGCTTACCGCTATTCATGATTTTGACAGGATGGAATGTTTCTACGCCCTCCAGGAATTGCAAAAATCTGGCGAATTAACTTTAAGGGTCACAAAAAGCATTCCAATCGACCACCTTGACCATGCGATTTCGATCGGTTTGCAATCCGAGTTTGGCGACGCCCATCTTCACCTGGGTTCGGTGAAGCTGTTTGCTGATGGCGCTCTTGGTCCGCAATCCGCTGCCATGCTGCTGCCTTATGAAGGTACCATAGACAAATTTGGAACTTTACTCCTCCGGGCGGATGATATTTTTGAACTTGGCATGAAAGCCACTTCCCACGGTTGGAGCCTGGCTATCCACGCCATCGGAGATAAAGCCACCAATGAAGTTCTAAATGGACTGGCCATGGTGCGCCAGTTTGAAATTTCCAACCAGATTCCTCAGAAGAACCACCGCATCGAACATCTTCAATTGCTCCATCCGGACAATTTTTCCAAAGCCAGGGATACTGGAGTCATCGCATCCATGCAGCCTATCCATATCCTTTCAGATATGGACACAGCGGACAAACACTGGGGCAAACGCGCTCGAGGGGCATATGCCTTCGCATCATTATTGAACAATGGAACGAAAATAATCTTCGGATCTGATGCACCGGTTGAATCGCCTAATCCCTTCATCGGCATTGGCGCTGCTGTAACAAGAAAACGTCCAAATGATGAAACAAGAAAAGATGGCTGGTATCCTTCAGAGAAGATTTCGGTTAATCAAGCAAAAATAGCATACACTGAGATGCCCGCATCTATAAGCGGGTATCAAAACCACTTTGGCTGTTTAAAAGCAAATATGGCTGCTGATTTTATCGTTCTGCAAGGTAACCCAGAGACAATCGATAAATCCGAAATTTATACACTTTTGCCGGAGAAAGTAGTGGTGGATGGGATTTGTGTTTTCGAGAGGTAAAGAATTGATTAGGGAGGTTAAATATGCAGACGCCTGAGACGCTTGTTCCCAGGATCGGAGAGGTCCTGGTTGAACAAAAATTACTGACAAACGAACAATTAAAAGATGCACTGCTCATTCAAAGCCAGGAGCGTGCCAAAGGTAATTCAATTCTAATTGGTCAAATTCTTGTTGAACACGGTTATATTTCGCAAGAAGTACTCTCCCAGACCCTGCTGCACCAGATCCTCCAATTGCATACCGCATTGCGTGAAGCCAATGCAACCCTTGAGCAGCGTGTAAAAGATAGGACAGCCGAACTTGAATTGGCGTATGCCAGGTTAAGTGAATTGGCGACCCTGAAATCAAATTTCCTGGCTAACATTTCCCATGAACTGCGTACTCCTCTCACCCATATCAAAGGGTATGTAACTTTACTTGTAGAAAATGATTTTGACACATTTAAACCCGACCAGCAATATGCATTATTGACTATAAATAAGGCATCGGAGCGTTTAACCAGGTTGATCGAAGACCTGATATTATTTTCCACCGCTGACAGGAATTCTCTCCAGATAAATAATGACAAATTTAACGTTGTTTCGATGATTGATTCAGTTATTGAACTCCAACAGTCTCAAGCACAGGCAAAAAACATTTCGCTGCTTTATGATCATCCGGATGGACAGGTTATTGTAAATTCGGACCTTCAAAAAGTAAGGTGGGTCATTAATCAACTGGTAGACAATGCCATAAAATTTACTGCTCAATTTGGAAAAGTGACTATTAGAATTACTCCTCAACAAAACAATACCGTGAGAATTTCAGTTATTGATACCGGGCTGGGGATACCTGAAGATAGGATCGAAGAAATATTTGAACCTTTCCATCAACTGGACGAATCAACTACAAGGCATCAAGGCGGTACAGGATTGGGTCTTTCACTCGCCAGAAAAATAATTGAGGCGCTCGGATCCAGAATTGAAGTCTCATCCGCATTAGGGCAAGGTAGCACTTTTAGTTTTTTGCTTCAACAATAGCCGGATATCGTATAATTTACTATTAGAAACCATTGGTATCGTTGAGGGGTAGGGAACAATGGATGATTTTTTGTTAAGCAAGATAGCAGCAGAGTGCGGACCGTGGAAACCCAGGCTCGATAAGTTTTTTAACCAGGCCAGGAAATCCTTTATTTTTGATAACCTGGTCATCTATTGGTCGGGATCAGAAACGAATCCCGCTGATGTGATTTATGCGCGATCAATTGGTCGAGGAAAATCTGCAGAAGCCGAAGTTGCCTGGGGAGCTTCCATCGTCAGCAGGGTTCTTACAGAGAAAAAAGTTGTCATCGAAATCCCCAAAAACTATGATCAAAAAGACCGGTTGCAGCACCCTTTTGTCCTGGGTATGCCTGTATTTGTGACAGAGGGATTGGTTTGTGCGCTGGTTTTCATCAGGTACGGGGGTCCAGAATTTTCCAACCAGGATCAGGAGACCGCCTCTTTTCTTTCAGATCTGGTGTCATCAATCTTAAGACAAAAATATCTTGCGGAATTATCAGAAATGTTGGAGACAGAAAAAAAAACGTCAAGATTGCAATTCGATTTCATAAATACGATTTCTCATGAATTACGCAGCCCTTTAGGGTTTATCAAGGGATATGCCACTACGCTGCTCAGGGATGACGCTCAATGGGATCGAAGCACTCAGGTTGATTTCCTGCAAATCATTGAACGTGAAGCCAATAATCTGACCGAATTAATTGATAACCTTCTTGATTCTTCCAGATTACAAAGCGGGTTAATGAAATTCAATTTTCAGGTTGTCCGTATCGATTCGCTTTTAAGGGATGAAATTAATCGTGCAATCCTCACAAAGCCTGAACAAGTGATTGAACTTGTATGCGACAGTGAAGTACCCACAATTGTTGGGGATGCCCGCCGCCTGGCTCAGGTTTTTGATAACCTGCTTTCTAATGCCCGAAAATACGCACCTGATTCAAAAATTGAAATAGAAGTTACTCATGACGCTCAGGAAATGAAAATCAATTTTTCAGATAATGGTCCTGGTATTCCAAAGGTCTACCTCTCCAGGATTTTCACCAGGTTTTTTAGAGTCCCGGAAAACTCACTTCAGGAACACGGATCCGGGTTGGGATTATCAATTTGCAAACAAATAATCGAGTTGCACAATGGGACGATCTCTGTTGATTCAAACGAAAATGGAACCGAATTCACCATCATCTTACCATTGCAAAAAAATATATTAGTAGAAGAGGGGGAAAAATGACAGTTCGAATATTACTGGTTGATGATGAACCTTTGTACCTGCGATTGTTAAAAGTGAATCTCGAGTCAGAAGGATACGAGATCATTTCTGCCCACAACGGTGAAGAAGCACTTGAAATGATCTCTCAGGAAATTCCCGACCTCATCATTATGGATGTGATGATGCCCAAGCTGGACGGTATTGCCACCTGTAACCGCATTCGCCAATTTTCTAACGTCCCAATAATTTTATTAACAGCTTTAGGCGAAGAACAAGACAGGGTAAATGGTCTCAATATCGGTGCAGATGATTATGTAGTAAAACCTTTTTCTGCCACTGAGCTCCTGGCGCGGGTAAGAGCCGTGCTTCGCAGAACCCAGGGTCAAAAGGATTCATCAGAATCGCGTCTTTTTGTTCATGGCAATTTAAAAATTGATATCGCCAAAGCCGAAGTTTGGAAAAATGATAAGCAGGTATATTTATCAGCAACGGAATACAAACTTTTAATCCATTTCGCTCATCAATTAGGAAAAGTATTAACTGCTGAAGAGCTTTTATCGGCAACCTGGGGTCCATCTTATAAAGAAGAAAAAGAAATTTTATGGGTCAGCATCGCGCGCTTACGTCAAAAACTTGAGGATGATCCCCATACTCCTGTCCATATTGTCACTCGCACAGGTTTGGGTTACCAGATGCCATTGCTTCAGAGTTAAACTTCATTATGATTTTGATGCTATAATTTTTTATCTGCATAAACCTGAGTAAGGATAAAACCTATGGATTCCCAACTCTACCAGATTCGGGCAAAAAAAATCGGATTGAAACTGACGATGGCAAGACAGAAGGTCGGTCTCAACATTGAGGACCTCTCCAGTCAGGTAGGCATAGAACCTGCCGTTCTTTCTCAAATGGAGAAGGGAATATCATGCCCGTCACTTCCGCAATTACAATACATTGCCTCTATTATCCAAATGCCCCTCGATGATTTGATTAATACCTTTGCCCTTGCGCCAATCCCTGCGGGATTGGAAATTTCTGCCTTACCCAAATATTATGATATTCGTAACCGTATGCTCGGAATCCAAATAAAAAAGAATCGCATTCAACAAAATCTTTCAGAAGATCAGCTTGCCCAGGTAACCGATGTCAAGACAACTGATATTGAATCCTACGAATCTGGACAAAAATTAATTCCGTTCCCGGTTTTAATGAAGATAAGTGAATACCTGCACCTTCCGTACGAACTCCAACCCAAAACTGAAACCGTGCCAACAGAAATCCCCCCAATTGTAAAAGAGCGCACAAATGAATCCATTGTGGAACAGGAAGAACAAGTAGCACCGCCTGTGCCTGAATTTTTGACCGAACCTGCAATAGAAACCACCCCAGTCCCCACCGATGAAAATGTACTTCCTGGTTTATCCAATGAGCTACGCGATTTCATTAATAAGCCTTCAAATCTCCCATTTCTTGAATTGGCCATGAAATTAAGCCACATGGACGCCAAGAAACTACGCGATATCGCGGAGAGCCTCCTGGAGATTACTCTCTAATGATGAATGATGACTTAAGCAAGATTTCAGCTCAGGCGTTCAAGGATTTCCATAAGAAAAAATACCAGGATGCCAGTGATGGTTTCCGAAAATGTATTGATTTGCTCTCAAACAGCGGTTCGGAACAAGATCTCGCCGAAATGAAGAATAATCTCAGTGTCGCACTGATTGAGTTGCATGAACCTCAACAGGCATACGACGTTATTTCCGGTACGGCAGAAGTCTTTGAAAGATTAGGCGATAAAAAAAGCCAGGCAATGGCATTGGCAAATATCGGCACAGCATTACAGGCGTTAGGCCGTAAAGAAGATGCTCTGATTTCTTTTGAAAGATCTTCCGATTTATTCAAAGAGACAGGTGAAAAGTTATTGAGGGCAACAATTCTTAAAAAGATATCTGACCTGCAACTTACCACAGGGAAACCTCTTCAAGCGATTGCTTCAATGCAAGCCAGCTATGATCAAAAAGAGAGCAAAACATTTAAAGAGAAAATCCTCGGTTCGGCATTAGGTAAAATTTTCCAGAAATTTATTAAATAATTTTTCAATGGATTTTTACTTGTGACTCATATAAGCCAGGCGAAGTCATCTGACACGAGTAAGGTAGCCCAATTTCTGGACCATGCCAGTCTCATTCAACGTCATCTGGATTGGACGCCATTACTTGATTGGATTGAAACCCCTCCATTTCTACAATACATCGAGGATGACCGCCTGCATGGAATTCTCGTCTGCCCCCAGGACCCTGTCAATGTCTCCTGGATTAAGTGCTTTGCCTGCAATACTCCAGATAAAGTCAATGAAATTTTTGGTTCACTTCTTATCCAGGCTCGCAAATTGCTTTTGAACCAGGTAGATTATTTTTATGCCTTGGGGCTACAGGATTGGTTTATAAAAATTCTTGATCATGCCGGGTTTATTAAATTCCAGGACGTAGTCGTTCTTTCTCTCGTTCAAAATACTTTTCAAAAAAGCCAAACTAGAAAAGCGTTCTTACGACCCATGGAGTTAAATGATATTGAATTAGTCGCTGCAGTAGATCGTCAATCCTTTGAGCCAATTTGGACGATTTCAACTAAGGATCTTGAAGCTGCTTTTTTTCAATCCGCCCACGCTTCAGTCGCTGAAATGGATGGAGTAATTGTCGGTTATGAGCTCTCAACTGCCAACAATTTCTCTGCCCACCTGGCTCGGGTTGCAGTGCTGCCTCAATTTCAACATGAACACATTGGCTGTCAATTGGTCGAGGAGATGATCGAATCCTTCTTGCGGGGAGGAATCTCGACGATCTCCGTGAATACTCAAAGCACGAACCATGCTTCACTACATTTGTATAAAAAGATCGGATTTAAAACAACTGGAGACCAATTTCCAGTTTATAGACTTTCAGTGTAAGTTTAACACTGTGTAAGTAACACTGTGTAAGTAATTACTGGACAAAAAATATCCTTTATGAGAGAATTCTTCTAATTGGAGGAAGACTATATGGCAACCCGCAAAGAGATAGCAGCAAGGAAAAAGAAAAAACAAAAACAAAACGATCTGGTTCCATTCTTTATTATTGGGGGTTTGGTTATTGTTGTGTTAGCGATCGTGATCATCTCACAAATCTCCACAAACTCGTCCGCTAAAAGTGATATGGTTGTACCGGAGTTCGTAAAGGCAAACGTAACTGATGGCTTGACCATGGGAGATCCCAATGCCAAGGTTAAAGTGATCGAGTTTGCAGATTTTCAATGCCCTTATTGCGGCGTTTACTGGAAACAACTTGAACCGCAAATAATCAAAGATTACGTGGACACGGGGAAAATCTTTTACGTTTATCACCCATTTTCATTCCTCGGTGGCGGTTCATGGGATGAATCTGTAAAATCTTCGGAAGCAGCGTATTGCGCCAATGACCAGGGGAAATTCTGGGATTATCGCTCAATGCTTTTTGCGAACCAAAAAGGTGAAAACCAGGGTGCTTTCAGCGAAGCAAAATTATTAGCGTTTGCTGAAGCAATTAACCTGGACATGAAAACCTTTAAACAATGCCTCAATGACGGGACTCATAATGCAGAGGTTACCGCCTCAACCCAGGCAGCCAGTGATTACGGGGCTACATTTACTCCATCTTTCCTGGTTGACGGAAATATTGTTGGAATGGATACGCTAATTTCTTCGCTTGACGCAGCACTTAGCAAATAGTAAGTTTTCCAAAAACACCTGCAAAATTGCAGGTGTTTTTTATTTAATTAAGTCAATAATGTAAACAATGATTGGCGCAATCAATAGAGCCGGGATATAACTGGCGGTTCGGATCTTCCTCAACTCGAGAAGGTTAGAAATGGCGATACCAGCCAGAACCACTCCCCCTGTCGCGGTCAATTCGAGGATCATCGCTTCAGTCATCACCCCCTGTATCTGGGTGGCCAGCAGCGAAATCGCTCCCTGGTAAACCAGCACCATCACCGATGAGAAAACCACTCCTACACCAAGAGTGGAAGCAAAAGCCAAGGCGGCAAATCCATCCATAACTGATTTGATCACCAGTGTTTGTATATTCCCGGAAATGCCATCTTCCAAAGCTCCCATGATTGCCATGGGTCCGATGCAAAAAACCAAAGTCGTTGTCAGAAAACCACGTATGAATTTATTTCGCTCAGAGAGCTCGTCACTGTTTGAAAAGCGCGCTTCCAGCCAAACTCCCATCTTCTCAACGCCTTCTTGGATATGAAGCCATTCTCCGATCAAGACTCCAATGAGGATACTTCCCAAAACAATCAGGGAGTTATTCGTTTTAATGAATAACGAAATTGCATAAAGTAAAGTAAAAATCCCCAGTCCCGAAATAATCGAATTCTTGATGCGTTCAGAAATCCTTCCACCAAGGATCATCCCGATCAACCCGCCAATTATTATTGCTCCAAAATTTATCAGCGTACCCAGCATTATTCTTTTTCCTTTGCCGGGGTTGGTGAGCCTTGACTTCTAGAAGCTTCGAATACCTCCATCACATACAACAATGACGACAAACGGTTCAGATACTTTTTAATGTTCTCGTTACTAAAATCGTTTTTATCGAATAACTCAACAACGCGCCGCTCACACCGCCGGCAAACCGTGCGGGCAATCGAGTATGTTGCCGAAAGTTGAGTGTCTCCAGGCAGGATGAAGCCATTTGGATTTTTCAGTCCACTTGAAATCTCCGTGATTTTATTTTCAAGTTTTGTGATGGAGTTTTCATCGATTTTTCGATAAGCCAGCTGATTTTCTTTCGTTGCTGCTATTTCAGCCATCATTCCGTAAATCTGGATTTGAATTTGTTTGATAAATCCATTAAAAGCAGTTTGATCCAAACTTCTGGCAAGTCCAAGGAAAGCCGACAATTCATCTAAAGAACCAAGTGTCTCCATGCGAAGGTCATTCTTTTTTACCCTGCCTTCCCCTAAGAGACCGGTTGTACCATCATCTCCCGTGCCGGTAAAAAACTTCTTCATGAAGTCATCCTTTCTCTGGTTTACAATACAAAAACCAAAAATCGTTTTTTGGAAACACAGATTCCAATTGTGCATCCCAAATAAAATTCCCCGCGCTGACCAATTGCCTGTAAATTGCGTCAACAGCATTGACGCGCCTCGTATACCTGCCCCCTGAAATTGGGGATTCCACTTCAAGAAGCCTCAATATTACCCGATTTATGATTTGGACCGAAAGGGTTTTGTCAAAACCTTCTTCAGAATAATCACTGATAAGATTTTCCCAAATTTTAAGACGACGGGGAAATTCCTGCTCAATTTTTCGATGCCATAACTTATTTTTTTGAAGGAGTATCTCTTTTATCGTTATCATCAACGCAAGAGTGTTTTGATCCAAATCCTTAATAGAAGATAACCGAACCATTGAGATTAATACTCTGCCCGGAGTAAGCGAGATCCTGGAATTACGCATTGGCCAGTCAAAAACGGTCGAGTTGATGTAGTCTGAAAGCTCAGTTGCGGCTGAATTAAGGAAGCTTATGTCTTCTTCCTGCCATTTCATTTCAGGTCAATTCCCTGAGGTGTCAGGTGTAACCTGGACATTTTTTGCTGACATATACCAGTCTGCAATTGTGAAGAAGCGGCTGCTGGTATCGATTAGTGGTCCCATGGAAACGCCCAGGATCTGATCGGTTACCCCGTAATTGTATACCGGGTAATAGAGCGGTAAAGCCGGTAATTCGCTTGCAAAGATGGACTGGAAATTATGATATAACCGGGTTCTTTCAGCCAGGTCGATGGTAATTCGTGCCTGCTCAATCGTATCGCTCGCAATACGGTTATTCCACTGGGTATAATTCTGACCGGCTGCAGCCTGACCAAGATCCCAGAATGGGTAAGGGTCTGGGTCTGGAGTACGGTTAAAATTCATATCTACCAATGCCGCTTGGTATGCTCGTGGTTGAAGTTTTTCGCTGAGAAACTTATCAGGCGGAACAGGTTCCAAAATGATATCAATTGACAACTGCCGCCAATCCTTTTGGATACTTTCGGCAATTTTCTTATGGAGATCATCATCTGGGTAGGATAATACAAGTTTTAAAACAGTTTCGTCCTTTTTTCTGATGGGATTATCCTGCCCGGTGACAACATAACCAGCACTCTTCAACAGTAATGCGGCTTTTTCCGGATCAAAATCGTAGGTTGCGACATTTTCAAGGTATGCCCAGGTTCCAGGTAAAATAACCCCATTGGCAACGATCCCTTGCCCATTGAGAAAATCATTAATGATCTTCTGCCTGTTTATCCCCAGTAGTAATGCTTCCCGAATGGTTTTTTCTTGCAGGAATGGAATTTCCGGGTCATTCAAATTTAAGAGAACCAATCCTATTTGCGGTAGTCGGCCTGTGTAAATTGACAGATCCTTTTCTGATAATGCCTGGTTGATCAGGTGATTTGGAATTTGGCTGATTCCTTGAACGTATCCATCCTTGAAAGCCTGCAGAGAAGTCTCGGGATCGGAATAATACCGAAAATTGATTTCCTGAATGTATGGTGCGTGAGGTTGGTAGTCCTCGAAGGAAGTTAATGTTAACCCGGTAATCACTGAGTTTTCAACTGTTAGAGAGTTGAACTTGTAAGGACCAGTGCCCACAGGTTCCAAATTAAACTGGGAGCCGGCGATCTGTTCAAGGGTCAATCCCGATAAAAGGTGTTCCGGAAGAAGTCCGAATGCCAGGTAATCCTGGAATGGCGCGTAAGCTTCCGTTAATCTGAGTTGAAGATTTAGATCGTCAAGTTTGATTACTTCTACAGATTTCCATAAAGCGATTAGGTCAGCGGAAATATATCCATCACCATTTTTTATCAGGTCTAGCGTAAAGACTACGTCGCTGGTTGTGACCGGTTTTCCATCATGCCAGGTGAGGTTTTCTTTTAGCTTAATGTTATAGAGCAGCCCATCCTGCGAAGGTGAAATAGCTTGTGCAAGGTCAGGTTGCGGGATACCATTGGAATCAAATCTCACTAGCCCGGAAAACAACAAACTATCAATATCCCGGTCAGCCTGGTTATTCGAATCAAGCAGCGGATTAAGCCTCAACAATTGCCCGATAATAGCTTCAGTATAAACTCCTCCCTCAACAGGTTGAGGAGTTCCGGTCTGTCCAAGCCCACCACGTCTTTCGAGGATCAATAAGGTACCGACTATTAATCCTGCCAAAAAGAGAATGAGCAATTGCCATCTGAATTTTTTCATTTTTTTTATCCAAAAAGCGACTACCCCTTTATCAAGGATAGTCGCCCTCGAATGATTTGGGTTAATGGATTATTGGTTTTATTATAGTTAACCTTCAAACAAAACAGTAAGGAATGTAAGAGCGAAGAAAATAACGCTTAAAACGATTGTAATCCAGAATAACGTTTTTTCTATTCCCCGGCGCGCTGAGAAAACACCCCCGCTATTGTCACCGGTCAAACCACCTAATCCCACTCCCTTGTTCTGCAGGATGACGCTGGTGATGAGTGCTAAAGAAGTTATAATTAGGGCAATATCCAGGTAAATTTTCACTTGATCCTCCTCAAAATTCGAACAGGTGAAATTATACCGTCCAATCCATAAAAAAGTCAACCTGATGAAAGAACTTATTTGTAACCTGCATATTCATTCCACTTACTCTGATGGTACGGGAAATTACCGTGAAATCGCTAACGCTGCTCTAAGGCAAGGAGTAGACGTGGTGATCATCACCGACCATAATATCCTCGTTCAGGGCATAAACAAATACTATGATAGTAATAACAAACGCACCTTATTATTGACTGCAGAAGAAGTACATGATCAAAATCGCCGTCCTCAAAAAAACCATACCCTTGTGATTGGCCCACCCCATGAAATGGCTGGATTTGCCTACGATCCACAGGTGCTGATCGATCAAGTGACAGCAAATAACGGGCTTACTTTCCTGGCACACCCTCATGAATACGACCTTCCCATGTTCCATGAACCGGATATCTCGTGGACTTCCTGGGAAGTTAAAGGATTTACAGGAATTGAACTTTGGAATGGGTTTAGTGAATTTAAGACTTATGCGCGGAGTTTTCCAAAAGCACTATTCTATGCTTTTTTCCCGGAGTTTATCGCCCATTCCCCCCACCCATCAACTGTACAAAAATGGGATGAATTGCTAACCTATGGTGAAAAGATCTTCGCTGTGGGCGGATCTGATTCCCACGCCCTTGATTTTCGTAAAAGTTTTTTTCAAAAGACAATTTTTCCATATGATTTTCATTTTTCTGCAATTAATAACCATCTTCTTCTTGAGAATGATTTATCGGGGGAGGTGGACCTGGACCGCCGCCAGGTAATTCATGCCTTAAAAACTGGACACTCATTCGTCGGATATGACCTTCCATCTCCAACAAGAGGATTTACTTTCTCGCTTGAAACAGATGACGAGGTTGCTCAAATCGGTGAATCGGTTCAATTGATTCGTGGAGGAACACTACGGGTACATACTCCTTCCGAAGCAGATATTGAAATCATTCATAATGGAAAAATATTCTCGCAAAGTGAAAAATCCACTTCGCTAGTTAAAACGGTTACTGAAAAAGGGTATTACCGCATCCAATGTAAAATTGACTTTTTAGGAAAGAAGAGAGGTTGGATTTATAGCAATCCGATATTCTGCACGAAATGAATGGTATTAAAGCATTTATTTCTTTAATTATTCAGTACGTCGAATTTCGTTATAATTCCCTATCATGAATAAATTTGATTTAGTTGAAAACCGCATCAAATCACTGATTCAAAAAAGTACAGTGTTCTTTCCCTGGGCTGATAAGAATGTTGAGCTCATGTCTCTCTTGATCGCAAATGTTCAAAGCAATGTTCTGGAAAATTCCACAACTGGTGAAAATTTTCCACGGACGTATACAGTTAAAATGAATTCGAAGAACGCGAAGATCTGGCAGGCAAAAGAATCGTGGGCTCAAGACTTGAGAAATGCCTACGACGCTATCTTGACGGAATACGGGATCAAACAGGATTTTTCTCCGGTTTTTACCCTCGTAGTCAAGAACTCTTTGGCAGATGATGAAGTCTTGATAGAAGGGATTCAAAGCAATTCTCCCAAGGATCGTACGAGCTCAGTCAGTGTCTTAAAAGCGAATAAAGTCCCTTCTCCACAAAACTACCCCATCCTGCTTTTTGGTCACAATAAAGAAATCCGGATTTCCTCATCGGTGATCTCCATTGGTCGTCGTAATACAAACGATATCGTGATCGATGACATGCGCATTTCTCGACTGCATGCTCAAATCAGGATGGTACCGGATGGGTATATGATATTTGATACAGGTTCAACTGGTGGTACATTCGTTAATAGTGCGCGAATCTCGCAACAACTATTAAAGACAGGCGATGTGATCTCTCTTGGCGGATATCGGTTTATTTTCTTGCAGGAAAATCTCAAAGATTCAACGACACCCTATCAACGCGATACGAATTCGAGAGGAAATTGACCTTGTTAGCAGCCATAATTGTATTAATCCTCCGAATTTTATTGGTTCTACTCCTCTACAGTTTCCTGGGTTGGACGATCTATACACTATGGAAAGACCTGCGTTTTAAAAGTCTTTCAATACAGCTTCAAAAAGTTCCAACGATTACTTTGATTGATCGAAGTGGGGTTGTCGAGAATAAAGAAAATACATTTTCAATCGCAGAAGTAACCATCGGGAGGGAACCAGGTAATTCAATAAGTATCGATGATGAAACTGTTTCGAATCGGCATGCCTTCCTCAATTATCGAAATGGTCATTGGTGGATCGAGGACCTGTTGTCGACGAATGGAACATTTCTGAATGATGAGAAAGTCGTTACACCAACTATCTTAATCTCAGGAGATGACCTTCATATTGGGAATCAATTCTTCGAGGTTCGGATTTCAGAAACCAGGTAATATTGGAGAGATTATGGTAAACAAACCAGTTTTGGCAATTATCGGCGGCTCAGGATTATATGATTTTCCAGCACTCGAGAACAAGGAAAGTGTGGAAGTTACAACTCCCTTTGGAAATCCAAGCGCACCCATCCTTCAGGGCGAAATCAACGGAAAAAAAGTGGTCTTTCTTGCCCGGCATGGCATTGGTCATGTGTTAAATCCCAGTGAAGTAAATTACCGCGCCAATATCTATGCACTTAAATCACTTGGAGTCGAGCAAATCATCAGTATTAGCGCATGTGGTTCATTACGTGAAGATTTCGCTCCAGGGAATATCATTGTCCCGTCACAGTTGTTCGATTACACTCATTTACGAAAACGGTCTTTCTTTGAAGGCGGTATAGTAGCCCATATAAGCGTAGCGGATCCGTTTTGCCCTAACTTATCAACGAAATTACATCAAACCCTCACTTCCGTAGGGGCAACCGCGCATAAAGGTGGGGCAATGATCACGATCGAGGGTCCCAGGTTCTCCACCAAGATCGAATCCAATACTTACCGATCGTGGGGACTTT
>CAZAAJ010000059.1:0-18636 GCA_964483135.1 uncultured Anaerolinea sp.
TTCTTATTTGAGGCAACGTTTACCCTAAAGTAACATTTTCTTTTGAGTCATTACGAGTGCCCACAGACCGGCACTGCCAAAGAATTTGTTTAATAACTGTTTATGCGAGTAACTTTACCAGGATAGCTTTTTGTGCGTGCAGACGGTTATGGGCTTGCGGGAATATCACTGAATGGGGGCCATCGGCGACATCGTCGGTCAATTCCTGTCCACGATGGGCTGGCAGACAATGCATCACGATCACATCTTTATCTGCTTCAGAGACAAGTTTCTGGTTGACCTGGTAAGGAGGGAACACCAGTTTTCGCTTTTCAGTTTCTGCTTCCTGACCCATGCTGGTCCAGGTGTCAGTATAGATCACGTGCGCACCTTTTACGGCTGCATGTGGATCTCTCAAAAACTTCAATTCACTACCTGACTCACTGGCAAACATTTTTGCAGTTTCAATGGCTTTTGGCACAATATCATAATCTACCGGGTTAGCAATCGTGAAATTGGCCCCTAGTTTGGCGCAAATATGCATCAGCGAAACAGCAACGTTATTCCCATCGCCGACATAAGTTACATTTAAACCTTTTAGATTTCCAAATTTTTCAATGATTGTGAGAGCATCCGCCATGCCCTGGCAGGGATGGTTATAATCACTCAGACCGTTTATCACAGGAATTGAGGACCATTTGGCTAATTCCAAAACGTGCTGGTGTTCAAAAACACGTGCCATAATGGCACTGACATAACCAGAAATTACACGGGATACATCGGCAATCGATTCCCTTTGCCCAAGACCAATTTCATTAGGTGAAATATAAAGCGCATCCCCACCCAGGTGGCGCATCGCCATATCAAAACTCATGCGGGTACGTAAACTCGGTTTTTGAAACAGCATCGCGAGAACCTTCCCTTTGAATATCGGTTGATTCCCTTTGGAAAAATGCTCTTTTTTTAATTGCACCGCAAGATCAAGCATTTCTTGTAATTCAGCAGCAGAATAATCTGAAATGGCTATAAAATCTTTTTTCATAAATATTCCTTTTTTCAGGGAGGTTTAGTTTTTAGAGTATAACATATGACTCATTTACGATTATTTATGACGACCAGTAATGGCAATTATTTTTTAAATTTCAATTTCTGAATTGAGGATCGGACCATTAAATCCATGATTGGATAAAGGGTCCGCCCGAGAAAATGATGAGCGAAATAAAGCAATTTGCCTTCACCACCTGGCAAGATGATGTATTTACCACCAGCCACTTTGTGAACGATTTCCCTGGCTACGTCATCAGCGCTCATTAATTTGGCTGAGCCGGCAATTTCTTTGGTGATAAATGGTTTATATTGCTTTTCATACTCAAGTTGAGGGGTGTCGGTATCTGGCGGGAATACAACTGAAACCTTGATATTATACGGATTTAATTCTGAGCGCAATGCTTCAGAAAAACCGGCAACCGCATATTTCGAGGCACCGTACGCAGTGTAGCCATAAACCCCGATGAATCCGGCGATGGAACTAATATTAACAATTGTCCCTGAACGCCTTTTTTGCATTGCCGGCACAAGGATTTTGAGAACGTTTACTGTTCCGAAATAATTAACATCCATCATCCAATGGAAAATATCAATCGCAAGGTTGGAAAAATTTCCCGGATGCGCCACGCCTGCTGAATTGATAATAATATCCGGGGTGCCATGCTGTTTAGAAAAATCTTCAAGCGCAATCTTTAGACTTTCAAATTGCGTGACATCTCCCTGGAGTGCGAGGATTATTTGATCTTGAGTACAACGAACTTTTTCGATTTCAACAAGGGCTGAATTCAACAATTCTGGGTGCCTTGCAAGAATTGCTACATTACCCTGGTTCCGGACAATTTGTTTTGCGATAGCCAAACCAATACCGCTTGAACCACCAGTAACAAGTGCCATCTTACCCGTAAAGAAATTCATTTATCCTCCAAAAACACTAATGGGAACACCCGGAGCAGGAGCCGCCATTACAACCAGCGCATCCACTTGAGCCGACAGATGGACTGCTGCCTGAGACTTTTGAGAAACAAGCAGACTGAACTCGATGAGTATGAGTCGATTGACACTTTGTACAGTTTATAGTTAAATCGGAATCCTTTATGGACCTTAATGCTTCGAAAATCAATTCACAATCCTGACACCGATATTCATATATGGGCATAAAATTTTCCTGAAATCCTAATTTTCTTCTACCAATGAAAAACGGTAGATGTATAAGGAAATGGCTGCAGCAATTGCAACATTGAGCGAGTCTTTACTTCCCAACATTGGAATATACACGATTGAATCAGACAGGTCAAGAATCGCAGGGTCGATTCCAGAAATCTCATTTCCTACAACGATAAGCAGTGAATTGGTGTTCTGAGTAAGAACTTTTCTAAAAATCGATGATGATTTTGAGGTAACTTCCAGAGAGATCACATCGAAACCAGACTCTTTCGTCTTTGAGATGCAATCCAAAGCATTACGGTGATAACTCCAGGCAACAGTTTGTTCTGAGTTCAATCCTGATTTTCCGAACTTGGGATGGGAAGGAGTTGGGGTTGTGCCGCAGCAATAGATATGTTCAATGGCAGTGCAATTTGCAGTACGGAAAATAGATCCAACATTGAGAGTGCTGCGTAGATTATCCAACAAGACATGTATGGTTCTGCCCGCTTGTAATGATTCTCCTTTTCTGTTTTTTGCGTTAGAAAAAGGTTCTCCGCTTTGGATTACCGGACTTCCGCATATTGGGCACCTGGTAAAATGTGCGATAGACAGGTTTGATGGGAATCTTAAACGGCAATCATTATTTTGGCACTCGTACATTTGAAAAAGTGGCGAGGGTTTCATATTCTACTATGGATACTATACACTTTTAAAGATCAATTTCGTTCGAACCACGTGAAACTGATCCGGTGAAATCCCAAGGCAGTCTAATACTTCTTCAGGGCGGCCGGTTGCCCCTGGCAAGGCAGACAGCTGCATAAAAATTCCTGGTTCGGGAGATTGCACGATCCTCAAATGATGGATTAATATCCGTAAATCATAAGGTTTTCCCCGCCGTTCTCGAAGGATTGATTCTGAAGATAATATTTCCTGAATATTTATCTCAATTTTGCTCGGATCGAAGTTGTTCTCCGGTAATGCAAGGTACTCAGAGGCACAGACGATCGTTTGCAGAGGCGGATCACTGAAAGGTATAGGTTTAATCCCAGTCAATTCAATACCAGGAGGCAAAGCTTGGGTCAACGATTGATTGATCAAATCAAGAGTTAAATCATCTCTCAGCCACAAATCGATCATTTCACAGTTGCTGGTAAACCCAAGCGGCAAGGGGCAGGCTTGCTGGATACGAGGTTGGGGGTGAAACCCTTGAGAATAAACCAGTGGGAGCTGGGACCTTCGAATTGACCGTTCCCACACCTTATGAAGATCAAGATGCCCCGTATATTTTAGGGTTTCCCCCTTTTTATATACCAGCCTGATACGCATCATAGCCGAATCTCCGGGCATAACCAGAAATCACCAGGGTTTTGACGCCTTACGTCGATGTAGGTTGGTAATATCCCGCATGAATAACAATTGTCACGGCAATCTGCGGTTAGTTCTCCTTTTAGAGATTTTAGATACTCAAGTTCGAGGAATTTACGGCTAACCCCTGGAGAAATGTGATCCCAGGGTAAGACCTCGTCCAACGTATGCTGGCGGGTTGTATAGAACTCATGAGAAATCCCGATTTCATCGAATGCATCCATCCAGGCATTGAAATTGAACTGATCCTGCCAGGCGTCAAACTTCGCACCCCGTCTCCAGGCAGCTTCGATTACAGCTCCCAAACGACGGTCTCCTCGAGATAAAGCGGCTTCTAGAATCGTTTCTCTCGGATTGGACCATGTCATTCGTAAACCAGGTCCGCGCAACTGGTCTTTAAGCATGTTTTGTTTTTGAAGGACGGATGGCAATGCATCCAACGGAGCCCATTGAAACGGAGTGTGAGGTTTAGGGACAAATGTGCTGATACCTGCGTGTAAATTGGCTTTTTTCCCGATTATTTTATAACCTTCGTGCAAAACATCTTTACATAGATCTGCAATGGCTTGAACATCTTCAAGTGTTTCTCCTGGTTGCCCGATCATAAAATAAAGCTTAATACTGGTCCAACCAGACTGGTAAATCGCATTTGTGGTCGAAATCAACAAATCCCTTGAAATTGGTTTATTGATCCGGTTACGCATCTCATCGGAAGCTGCTTCCGGAGCCAGGGTAAAGCCTCCCTGGCGAGAGGCGCGAAGCTTTTCCATCACATTAATTGAAAAAGATTCGATACGAAGAGAAGGTAAGGAAACATTCAAGTTACGGTTGGCGAATTTTTCAGTTAGGGTATCCACTAATTCAGGCAAATGCGTATAGTCACTAGAAGATAATGACAACAGGGCAATTTCTTCATAACCGGTTTGGATAAGCGCTTTTTCGATACCATCCACGATTTGCTTAACTGTTCGCTCCCTTACGGGGCGGTTAATTATTCCTGCATGGCAAAATCGACAGCTGCGGGTACATCCACGCATGATTTCCATGGCGATGCGATTATGTACAACGTCGATGGATGGAACCAGGAATCGGGATGGTGGATCTGGTAATTTAGCAACGAAGCGCTTCTTGATTTGCTTCGGATAATTTTCTGTTAATGGGGTGGTTGCCTTTATCGAAAAATCAATGTTATAGCTTACTTTATATAAAGAGGGTACATACATCCCGCTTATTTCCTGTAACGCCGATAATAAATCCAGACGGGATGTATTCCTCAGTTTGCATTTTACATAGATATCCAATATTTCAAGGATGATTTCTTCTCCTTCGCCGATAACAAAGGCATCGATGAAATCAGACATTGGCTCAGGGTTAAATGCGGAATGACCACCAGCAATGACCAAAGGATGCGATTCATTCCTCTCCCGGGCATGAAGGGGGATATTGGAAAGGGATAAAACATTCAAAACGTTCGCGTATAGGGTCTCATACGGCAGTGTGAACCCGATAATATCAAAATCTGCCAGAGGATGAAAAGTTTCTAAAGAGTAGAGGGGGATATCATATTCTTTCATCTGTGCTTCCATATCCAGCCATGGAAGGTAAGCCCTCTCACATAATGCATCTGGTCGTGCATTAATGAGATCATATAGAATTGTGACCCCAAGGTTGGGGACGCCAATATCATAAAGGTCAGGAAAAACCATTGCAAAACGCGTCTGTACTTTTTCCCAATCCTTAACAACCTGTCCGTATTCTCCACCCACATAGCGCCCAGGTTTTTGAACAGACAATAAAAAACTATCAAGTTTTTTTCTAATCTCAGTAGGGGAAGGCAAATTGAAAAACTCCTAGAAACGGTTGTCTACTAACAGTAATTTGTGTATTAGTAATTTTCGATGTGGTGTTCGACGATCTCAAGATTGGGAAAATTGGTTTCACAATAAACAAGCACTTCCTGTAAAACTTGATTATTATGGGTTGAATCGTTCGAGACACTAACAATGCCAATCCAGGCGCTCTGCCAGATATCCTGCAAACCAACTTCTGATAAAGATACATTGAATTCCTTACGCACCCTGGAGATAAGCGGTTGAATTGCTGATCTTTTTTCTTTAAGTGACTGGCATCCGGGAATCGAAAATTTAATCGTTAGCAGGGAAACCATAATTTTTCTCTCTCTTTGTGAAGTGGCTCTTGCCATATGAATTCCGCTCAATTACAATCGCACCATTAATATAATATAGAATAGACTTTATGAGTATAGCCAACATGGAAAATGCCTACAACGCTGCTTTAGATTATTTATACAGTTTCGTGGATTACAGCCTGACACGGCAATTACGCTATTCAGAGGAAAAATTCAATCTCGATCGAATAAAAAAACTGATGGATTTGTTGGGAAATCCACAATCTACCTATCCAGTTATCCATGTGGCGGGGACGAAAGGAAAGGGGAGTACAGCAGCGTTTATTGATTCCGTTTTACAAACTGCAGGGTACAAGGTTGGTCTGTACACATCACCCCATCTGCATGATTATACAGAAAGGATCCAAATTAACCGGATTCCAATCAGTCATGATAGTCTCGTAAACGAGGTGGAATTTATCAAAAAGCTTCTACCGGAAGTTCCGGAGATCACCACTTTCGAAATAACCACGGCAATTGCATTTCGTTTTTTTGCTGAAAATAAGATCGATGTTGCTGTTGTCGAAGTCGGGTTAGGTGGAAGGCTGGATGCAACCAATATCGTTGATCCAGTTATTTCAGTTATAACCTCGTTATCCTATGATCATATGAATATATTGGGGGATACGATAGAAAAAATCGCAGCAGAGAAAGCTGGGATCATCAAAGACAATCGACCGGTCGTCATTGCTCCGCAGGTATACAAACAGGTCTATCCTGTTATTGAACAACTAGCTGATCTGCACCAATCAAAAGTGTTAAAAGTTGAGGAAATTTATAACTATTTATCGGAGACCCACTCACTAAGCGGACAGGAGTTGACAATTCAAAGAAATGGTCATCCTGATGAATCGCTTAAACTCTCCCTTCAATTATTAGGTTACCACCAGGTTGAAAATGCCGCGACAGCTTTTTGTGCATTGAATGAATTAAAACAGCTTGGATTTAAAATTGATAATAATCAGATATGTGAAGGTTTCGAAAAAACATACTGGCCGTGCAGATTTGAAGTTGTTTCCAAATCACCGTTGACCATCATCGACTCCGCCCATAATTCAGACAGTGCGCAAAAATTGAGCAACGCTATAAGGGAATACCTTGGCGCAAAAAAAGTTACCCTAATTTTTGGGGTTTCTGAAGACAAAGATGTGAAAGGAATGTTGGATTTTCTTTTACCAATTTCTGATGTTATTATTATGACGAAAAGCATCCATCCTCGTGCCATGAGTCCACAACAATTAAAGTTGGCAGCAGAAGAGTATAGTCGGAGCGCTTTTGTATGTGAAACTATCGAAGAAGCCTTGATGACGGCTCGAAAGTTGAAGAATAATAATGTGATTGTAGTTACAGGAAGCCTTTTTGTTGCAGCTGCAGCAAAAGAAATCATTCAAAAAAACCAGGATAAATGATGAAAGACGATTGGAAGAAGCGTTTAGATAATCCCGAAGAATATACGACTGCACTCTATCAGAGGACAGATGAGTTGTACCAGGTAAGTGATGCCACCCCGGATGAAAATGGATTGATCTATTGTCCTCTCTTGATCATGCGGGATATTGTCGTTTTTCCGCGCATGGTATCGCCAATATTCATTTCACCTGGCGCAAATATGGAAGCGATCAACTACGTGCAAAAGCACGGTGGGACAATGATTGCTCTGGTGCTTAAAGACGGGGAGATTGAAAAGCCAAAACCAGGCGATTTCGTGGATGTTGGCGTCGAAATTGCGGTCGGAAGGCTGCTTTCATTACAAGATGGAAATGCTTCAGCCCTTGTTCAGGGTAGAAGGCGAATTCGGATAACAGAGATCGTTGAAAGTGAACAATTCAACTGGGTTCGGGGATTTATAATCAGCGAGAGCCCCATATCGGACAGACAAATTGAAGCATTAATGCGGACATCGCGCGACCTTTTTGAAAAATGTGTGCAATTGGATCGCAGCCTGCCAGACGAAGCGCATTTGTTTTCTGTAAATATATCCGAACCTGGTTGGCTTGCCGATATGATTGCGACAGCGATTTCTTTGCCTTTTGCAGAGAGATTGGAACTCCTACGCATTCTTGAGCCCAAGGATCGGTTGAAAAAAGTTAATTGGCTTCTGGCGCAGGAATTGGATGTATTGCAGCTTGAAGACGAGATACAAAACCGTGTGCAAAGTGAAGTGGATCGTTCTCAACGCGAGTTCTTTTTGAGAGAACAGCTTAAAGCAATACAAAATGAACTTGGAGAAGGGGATGTTTGGACCCGGGAAATCAACGAAGTCAGGAAGAAAGTTGACGATACAGTCATGCCTGAGGAGGCTAAAAAACAGGCAAAGAAAGAAATCGAGCGATTAACCCAGATGCCGGCAATGGCTCCTGAAGTCGGGATCATCCGGACTTACCTGGATTGGATCATCGATCTCCCCTGGGACACCAAGACCACCGATAATCTTGATGTTAAACACGCGGCGAAAATACTTGATGATAACCATTACGGTTTGGGAAAAGCGAAAGACCGTATCCTGGAATATATCGCTGTAAGGGCGATGAATCCAAAAAAAGAAAGGCAGCCCATCCTTTGCTTTACTGGACCTCCGGGAACAGGAAAAACATCACTTGGGCAATCCATTGCAACGGCATTAGGCAGGAAATTTGTGCGCCTCTCGCTTGGTGGGGTCAGAGATGAAGCTGAAATTCGCGGTCATCGCCGTACCTACATTGGCGCAATGCCAGGCCGAATCCTTCAAACTATGAGACGAGCAGGGACTTCCAATCCTCTATTTATGTTGGATGAAATTGATAAACTTGGTTCGGACTTCCGTGGTGATCCCTCCTCCGCATTGTTGGAAGTTCTGGATCCAGAACAAAACCATGCTTTTTCAGATCATTACTTGGAATTGCCATTTGACCTGAGTAAAGTGATGTTCATAACCACCTCAAACAGCCTGGGTTCAATTCCACCAGCTTTATTAGACCGGATGGAAATCATCGAGTTTCCCGGATATATTGAAGAGGAAAAGGTTGAAATTGCTCGAAAATTCCTTATTACCAAACAAATGGATGAAAATGGTTTCACATCTTCAGATGTTGAATTTGAGGAACTTTCTCTTCAAAAAATTATTCGCGAATATACCTATGAAGCTGGTGTACGGAATTTAGAACGTGAAATTGGTCAAATCCTTCGCAAAGAAGCACGCCAAAAAGCGGAAAAAAAGCGGATTACTAAAATAATCACCCCACGGATGGTCGAAAAATTCCTTGGTCCGCCACAATTTTTTATGACGGAAGCAGAACGCCAGGATGAAGTGGGAGTTGCCACAGCAATTGCCTGGACTGAAAATGGCGGTGAAATCATGCCAGTTGAGGTTCTGATCCTGGAAGGAAAGGGTAATCTGCAAGTTACCGGTCAGATCGGGGATGTGATGCAGGAATCTGCCCAGGCTGCTTTGTCTTACCTAAAATCAAGATCGACTTCGATCAATATTGACCCAGAGGTCTTTGAAAGTATTGATATCCACATTCACATACCTGAGGGCGCAATACCCAAAGATGGTCCGAGCGCAGGGATTACCATCGCGACAGCCTTATTCTCAGCAATTTCGGACCGAAAGGTTAACAAGGAAATTGGCATGACAGGTGAAATTACCCTGCGCGGGAATGTTTTACCCATTGGCGGTGTAAGGGAAAAAATTCTTGCAGCTCACCGGGCAGGTTTAAAAACGATATTACTCCCGGAAAAAAATAAAAAAGATTTAATTGAAGTTCCTAAAAAGGTGCTTGAAGACTTAAAAATTATCTATGTCAGGCACATGGACGAAGTGGTCAAGTATGCGTTACATGGAGATAGCGGGACAGAGAATCCGACGATTAAAAAAGTAAAGAATCTTTTGCAAAAAGACAAACAGGAACATAAGAAATAAAGAAGAGACACCTTGAAGATTCAAGGTGTCTGTTTTATCAATCAAGGTTGAGGTTGTTGGGGGGTGTCCTTTTGTTTCTCTGTTTGTAAAGCAAGGATCCCGTTTTTCACTTGCGATAACGATTTTTCAAGTTCTATTTGCAAATTGGCAAGGGTTTGGAGAACATATTCATCAGCATCTTTTTTAGTTTGCGCACATTCGTTTTTTGCTTGGGCTACCAGTTGCTCAGCGCGAACCTGGGCTGCCTGGGTTACCGAATCTTTTTCAACGAGTTTATCGCTTTTTTCGCGTGCCAGCGCAATAGTTCGATTTGCTTCTTCCTGGGCTTGAGCTAAAACTCGATCCCTTTGGGAGAGAAGTTGTTGAGATTTCTTAATTTCTTCAGGAATTGTGATGCGCATCTGGTCGATCAAATCGAGCAAACGGTCTTCGTCAACTATTACACTATGCGTAAACCAAACCGGGCGACTTTCGTTAAATAACTCTTCCAATCGATCAACCAGATGTAAGATGTCCATTTGACCACTCCTGCTTTAATTATACAAATTTAATGAAAATAGATGCAAGCATTGGGCCAACTTAATCACGAACATTTTGTGTTGAAATGATCAAATGGTCATCCCCAAATTGCTCAAATTCTTTTTTTAGGATCACAGCAACATTTGGTGGAACCATTGTGGACACATCACCGCCTAACATGGCAATCTCACGTACGGTTGACGAGGAGAGAAATGTATGCTCTTCGCTGGTAATTAATGCCATCACTTCTACTGCCGGGGAGAGACGATGATTTGCAAGCGCCATACGGAATTCGTATTCAAAATCAGAAAAAACTCTTAGTCCTCGAATCATCACCTGTGCGCCGATTTTCTCACAGAATTTAACGGTCAACCCGCTGTATCCGCACACAGTAATCTTGTGATTGTCCTTAAACACTTCCTTTACCATCGCCATACGAACTTCCGGAGAAAAAAGAAAACTCTTGAGGGGTTTGTCGTAGACGGCTACTACTAGTTCATCTACAACTTTTGCAGCACGTGTGGCAATATCAATATGACCATTATGAATTGGGTCGAAGGAACCTGGAAAAACTGCTTTAATCATCTTTCTCCCTAACTAATATCAACTGCATCTGATTGCCAGAACGATTTGACCTTCTGTAATAATATCGCATTTTCTGGTTTTTCTAGCAATGGGTCATCTGCGAACAAAGCCTCAGCGGTTTCACGTGCCTTTTCGATTAAACGCACATCCGTTATTTTTGCCATTTTAAGATCGGCAAAACCTGATTGTCGAAAACCAATAAAATCGCCAGGTCCACGTTGTTGTAAATCCTTTTCGGCGAGGATAAATCCATCATTTGTATCTACCATTGCCATCAGGCGTTCATTTTCAGCAGAGTCTTCGTTTTCTGGAATCAACAAACATACGGATTGTTCCTGGTTGCGTCCGACTCTTCCACGTAATTGGTGAAGTTGGGCAAGTCCAAAACGGTTAGCCCCTTCGATCATCATCACTGTCGCATTTGGAACATCAACGCCAACTTCGATGACTGTTGTTGATACCAGCAAAGGATATTTCTTTTCATGAAAAGCCATCATCACTTTTTCTTTTTCTTCAGCTGGCATCCGACCATGGAGCAATCCAATTTCTAAGTCCGGGAAAATTTCGTCCTTAAGAATATCATAATCATCAACAACAGCCTTGACCTCACCACTCTCATCACCTTCGATTAAAGGATAAACGATGAAAGCCTGATGTCCCTGCTTGATGTGAGATCGAATGATCTGGTAAGCTCTTTCCCTTTCAATGGGACTTAGAATATGCGTTTCAACTGGTTTTCTGCCTACCGGCATTTCATCCATCAACGACAATTCAAGATCCCCGTACAACGTAAGTGCCAGGGATCGTGGGATTGGTGTGGCGCTCATTACCAAAAGATGCGGGTTGTGTCCTTTTTGCCTCAATATAGCCCTTTGATTTACCCCAAAGCGGTGTTGCTCATCGATGACAACAAATTGAAGATTGTTGAATTGGATGGGATCTTCCAACAAAGCGTGGGTGCCAATTAAGAGTTTTACGTGCCCATCCAATAATCCCTTTTTTATTTCATCCCGTTCAAGTTGTGATGAGTCGCCAGTCAATAGTTTAATTTCATCAGGTTGTAAAGCCAATGCAGGATCTGCGATGTTGGTTAAGAGTGAAGTAAGCGATCGATAATGCTGCTCAGCCAGAATACCTGTCGGCGCCATGAAAGCAGCCTGCGCTTTCTGGTTGGTTACTGCCAGAATGGCAAAGGCAGCGATTACTGTCTTTCCTGAGCCTACATCGCCTTGAAGTAACCGGTTCATAGGTGATCCCGAGGAGAGGTCTGTCGAGACCTGCGCAATTACCTTTTTTTGTGCATTGGTCAACGTGAACGGGAGCGAATTTGAGAAGGATTGAAGAGTGTTCTCTGATATTGGGTATTTTTCAGCAGGTTGCGAAACCCAATTTTTCTTTTGCTGGAGAACTCCAAGTTGTAAAAGAAAAATTTCATCAAAAGCCAAACGGTTTTGGGACTGTTGCTTCAGTTCGGTTGATTGTGGATAATGTATTTGGTGTAAAGCGACGGAGAGGTCGAGTAACCCTGTTTGTCTTTTGACAGAATCGGGCAAATAATCATGTATCCGGTTTGCACAATGATTGATTGCCTGGCTGGTAAAAGTTCGTACTATTTTTTGGCTCAATCCAGCAGTAAGTGGATAGACTGGAATAATTCCATTGGTATTCAAATGTGCCTGGTCAAGGTCTTCATAGCTGGGGTTATCCATTTGAAGCCGTCCAAGATACATCTGGATTTTGCCGGATATTACTAATTGCCGGCCATGTGGAAACTGAGTTTCAAAAGATCGAAGATATTTAGTCCCTCTGAAAAACACCAACCGTAAAAACCCGGTGCCGTCACTTACCACAACCTCAACGCGTGATTGATCACGATTTCGCATCTTTGTCGAGATTACGCTCTGAACGGTCGCGATAATTGTTAAAACATCCCCATATTCAAGCCGATTTATCGGTTTTAGTTTTGAGTAATCATCATACCTTCGTGGAAATAAATATAACAAATCACCAATTGAACGAACTCCAAGTTGAGCAAAGAGTCCTTTTTTTACCGGACCGATACCGCCAAGTGTAGTAATACTTGACTGTAATACCTGATTTGACTCGAGGTATGATTTCAGGTTCGGGGCAACTACCGGACTATCTTTTTTAGCACTAATTGGTGCAGGATTTTGTGAGGGTGTTTTTAACGGCGATTTCTCATGAGTGAGGACTGTTAATTTTTTCAGGTTGACCTTTTGACCGGTTTCCTTGGAAATAATTTCTGACAAAGTAATAAGGCTACTTTCTCTTTCTATAGGTGTTTTGGATCCATAGTCCTCGAAAGTTTTACTAATTTCTTTGATAAGATTAAATGGAACGTTTTCTGATTGCAAGAGTGGAAGAACATTCGGTAAATACCTGCCAAAACCACCGATGATCACCTTATCGCGGTATTGTGCTTGGCTCTCGACTTCCAAAATTTTACAGATTTTTTCAATCGATTTGAACATGAATTAATTTTACCGTAACTGGAAAAATAAAAATGTTATTCGATCAGGATCATTCCAAACCCCTCAGGTCCGATCAGATTCGAAAGGAATTCGTTTGAGGAATATTCACTGTATGAATTAATTTCATGGTTTTCATGTGTAAACTGCTTGATCTCATGAAACAATTGCATTTTTAAAGTCATCGGGTGGATGAAAATCAACTGCTCAATTTTTTCAAATTCCTCAAGAAACTCGAGTAGATATTCAGAAATACCGTGGAGGTTTTTGAATTTCTCGAGTGAATTCAGTTTTCCATTTTCCAATGAAAACAATGGAATGATTGCGTGTTGTTCACCAATGATCATCTGCCCGGCATCTAAAAAACCAGACGCATGCAAAAAGGTAAGATTTGTAGAACCGAGGAGGGTATAGATGTTTGGGATAATTTCTCGAAGCGTTGCGTCAATCTTTTTTGGAGAAATATTCTTTTCAATCATCTGGATCGCCTTGTTTACCAGGTAACCCTGTCCGCCAGATAAGGTTTGCGAATCTATCAGATGAAAATTTGCTTTGCTTTTATTTTTTTCCACAATATCGTCAATTACGGAATATAGCCGAGTTATATTTCCTGCTGATAAGATGCAAAAAATCTCGTCATAAATTGAATTTGTTGTAATGATCAACTGCCTTACGGAATCAAAAGTTGGTAAGGACATGGGGGCTGAACTTTTTGGCGAAAGAGAAGTGTTATTTTCTTGAAAGGATGATGTGACTAAACCCGAGAAAAACTGATATTCATATGCAATTGAATAGAGATCAATTAAACTGCGAGAATAAGAAGAGATTCCTTGAACGGCATCATCAGTGATAATGGCGAAGCTTGGCATTATTATTCCAAAGAGATCAGGAATTGATAATGAGGTTGATCACCTTTATGGACTTCTAATTCATGTTTTGGGTATTGTTCCTGGATTCTTTGACAAGTCGTATTAACTTCTTCATCTTCGATATTATTTCCAGTATACAAAGTTACCCGTTCTTTGGTCGTCATATCTGCTTTTTCAAGCAAAGCCATAGTAGCATCTGATGGATTGTCTCCACTTACTACGAGTTTTCCATTCAATAAACCAATGTATTGACCGGTCTTAACTTCTATTCCATCTATTTCAACTGTCCGGGTGGCATTGGTAATCTCTCCTGCGTCGACATCATTCAAAGCAGAAACCATTTCATCATAAATTTCATCCAGGTTGCCATCAGGGTCAAGCCGGAGAAGCGCGGATAATCCTTGAGGGATATTGACAGATGGGACAACCCTCACATTCTTTACGCTGAGGTTCATTGCATTCTCAGCAGCCAGGACAATATTCTTGTTATTTGGGAGGATGATTACCTGGTCAGTAGGCAGATTCTCGAATGCATTGAGGATCTCTTCGGTACTAGGATTCATTGTCTGACCGCCTTCAATTATGGCAGCAATCCCCAGGCTGGCAAATATCCTTGAAATACCCAAGCCAGGGGACACCGTGACAACGGCGATCGATCCAGGTTTGAATTCATTAAGTGTGTACCCGGTATTACTTTTTCCGGATGATTCCATTTGCAATTTCAGATTTTCCATGGCCACTTTTGACCAAGACCCAATCGTTGAAATGTATTCAAGGGGCTGGTTTTGTTTGGCAACCTCAACATGGATATGCATCCTGTAGATGCCATCGCCTTCACCGACTTGTATCGACGTACCGATCTTCGATAGATCGTTATAAAATGAATCCAGATCAAATGTGCCACGTGGGTTGAAATCGATTACGACTTCAACGTCTTGTCCTTCTTCTACCGCCTCCATCGTCTCCGCCAGATTCATAGAGGAAATATCCTGAAGGACCACAGAAGAGGAATCGAGGGATTCATTGGTTAATTTTCGCAACATACCCTCCAGGAGGATGAACAAGCCTTTTCCACCAGAATCAACTACGCCGGCTGTTTTTAGAATTGGAAGAAGTTCCGGAGTGTATTTAACTGAAACATCGGCAGCTTGAACTGCCTCAGTGAGCAGTTCGCGTAAATTGTTGGTTTTATTTACTGAATTTTCGATGGCGGTGGCTACGTCTTTTATGACTGTAAGGATTGTTCCCTCGACAGGTCTGACAACCCCTTTATAGGCGGTATTTTTGCTTTCAATTAATGCTCTGGAAAAAAGTTGCGCGTCCATTTCGGGAAAAGAATCGAGCGCCCGGGCGAATCCACGCCAGATCTGAGACAGGATTACCCCGGAATTTCCACGGGCGCCCATTAATGCACCCTGGGCGATATCTTTTGCCATTTTTCCGATATTTGTCTCAGAGGAATTGAGAATTTCATTGTAAGCTGCTTGCATCGTTAACAGCATATTTGTACCAGTGTCGCCATCAGGTACTGGAAAAACGTTTAAGCTGTTAATCAATTGCTGATTCGTTTTTATCCACATCAATGAAGCTTCGACCAGGTGTTTGAGTTCCTGGCCATTTATTGAATATACCTGAGGAGAAGAGTCGGTCATAGATTCACTTGTCTTTGTTGATTGAGTTGTGATGTTATTCATGCGATTAATCTGTGTTGCTAATGCGTAGACCACGAACATGGATGTTCACAGCATTTACAATCAAGCCTGTTGCTTTTTCAATCTTATATTTAATATTTTCAGCAACGCTGACTGCAACAGATTTAATGCGAGTTCCATATTCTACAACAATAAACACGTCAAGATTCACCTGGTTATCATTAATGGCAATATCAACCCCACGGTTTGGATCCTTTGTTAGCACTTGTGATAATGATTCGGCAAAATTCCTGGCTGACAGACCAACCACTCCGTAAGATGACAAGGCTGCTTCACTGGCAATCGAACTGATTGCCTGATGTGAGATAAAGATCTTTCCGAAAACTGTCGCAGAAGTCATGGTAGATTATCCTTCAAAGCTATAACAATTCACATTGAAAAAAGATACGTTCTGTGATAAAATTTGAGCCGGTTTGTAATCTTTAGCAAGTATTGTACCTAATTATTGCTGGATTGGTAAGGAAAGGAAGCAAGATGGCAAAGTGTTCATTCTGTGGAAAATCGACAACTTTTGGTCATAATCGCAGTTTTTCTCTGCGATCAACAAACAGGACATTCAAACCAAATTTACAGAAGACGACGATCATGGAAAACGGGCGACCGGTGCAATATACAGTTTGTACCAGATGCCTCCGCACCCTGGTTAAAAGTCATTAAGAATTTGAAAGGTTGCCTGACAATAAATTACGGGTTATTCCGTAATTTTTGTTTTAATTTACTATTGATCTCAATCCATTAACAGCATTAATTATACCGAGGGGATCCTTGAAAATCGCTGTTGCTGCAACACAACAATTAGCCCCAGCGTTAACAACTTCTGCGATGGTCGACCGGTTTATTCCACCGTCTACCTGTAAATACTTGATATATGGAAAATCTGCCATTATTTTTTTTGTTTCTGCAATTTTCTTAACAACTTCAACCATAAATTCCTGACCTGAATACCCTGGATTTACAGTCATGATCAGGATCATATCAACAAAATTGAACAATGACTTTACCGATCCTAAAGATGTACCAGGATTGATTGCCAATCCAGCTTGAATATTGCGGCTTTTTATGTATTTAAGTGTCTCACCCACTTGGGGATTATCTTCTGGATGAATCGTGATGTTGTTTGCACCTGCATTGATGAACGCATCGATCAAGCGATCCGGATTTTCAACCATTAAATGACAATCAAGGGGAAGATTCGTAATCCGTTTACAGGTTTCAACGATAAAAGGTCCCATCGTCAAATTTGGCACGAAATGCCCATCCATTACATCAATGTGGATCCAGTCTACTTTTGCGCGTTCGCATTGATGGAGTTGGTCTTCCAATTTACCAAAATCAGCTGAAAGGATGGAGGCAGAAATTTTTATCGTCATTTTATTTTAGCAATGGTCTAATGAAGTAATAAACAAATAACCAAAATGGGATTAATCCACCTACCATTAAGAGGCACAACAATTCCAAGCTTATTATCGACCAATCGAAAGTCCCTTTTTGATTTTTAGCGGGAGAATCTTCATAGGAAATAGTCGCTGGAGTTGGAATTGGCGGAAGGGGAGGTGTTTTGCCATTGAGATTCTCAAATGAGGAAAACCCTAAATGGTTTTTTACCATTGACAGTACGTTTCCAAGCTGGTCAGCGGATCGATATCGCTGAGAAGGTTCTTTCGACAGCACTTTCATGATGACCAGATCCAGCTCCTCAGGAAAATCTGGTATTTTGGAGCGAATTGGTGTTGGTAATAAAAATTTCTGGTTGTCTAAAATCTCATTGACATCATTTCCGTCAAAAGGAGGATTTCCAACAAAGAGTTCATAGAGTACTGCTCCAATGGAATACACATCAGCCTGGGGAGTTGGGATCGCTCCCTTGATTATTTCAGGAGCCATATATTGAGGCGAGCCCCAAACCATGTCATTGAGTTCTGTATCGGATGAAGCAGACATCGCTCGAGCTATACCAAAATCAGTAATTTTAGCCACTTTGTCCCTGGTGATGATTATATTCTGAGGTTTGACATCACAATGAACGATGCCAGCACGATGGGCATATCCCAAACCGTTACAGACCTGAATTCCAAGATCTAAACTTTCACTTAAGGAAAAAACTTGGCCTGATTGGATGACTGTTTTAAGGTCCGCTCCAGTGGCTAGTTCCATTACTATGTAAATTTCACCACTATCAATTCCAAAGTCGTAGACAGTTACGATATTAGGATGACTCAAATTGGCTGCTGAGCGCGCCTCTTGCAAGAAGCGGTCTCTAAATCCAGGGATTCCTGAATAATCTTTGCGAAGGAGTTTTATCGCGATATCGCGTTGAAGTAAATTGTCATGTGCTTCAAAAACAAGAGCCATTCCGCCCTGACCAATAGAATGTTTCAGGTAGTAGCGGTTGTTCAAGACGCGGCCTTTGAGATCAGTCACAACCATGTGGTGATTATATCATCCGACTATGGGGAGGTTTCGATTATAATTTTCCCATGAAAAAAATTTTTGACTATCTTAAAAAACAGCCAATCAATTTTTTACTCATTGCATTTCCTTTTGCAGTCGCAGCAAAAGCCTTCAATTGGGGCGAGAGTTGGGTCTTTATATTATCGGCGATTGGTGTTATCCCCCTTGCAGGTTTGATAGGACAGGCAACGGAAAACCTGGCTGCACATACCGGTCCAAAAATAGGGGGTCTGATAAATGCGACCCTTGGAAACGCTGCGGAATTGATAATTACATTGTTTGCGATCAAAAAAGGCTTGTTGGAGCTTGTTAAAGCCTCGATCACAGGATCTATAATCAAAAGAGGGCATTTCCCCGCAGCTTGCTGCGAAAAATAGTAAGATAG
>CAZAAJ010000060.1:0-17545 GCA_964483135.1 uncultured Anaerolinea sp.
CAGGAATACGGATGCCGCGCAAGAAGACACTTGAAGAACTCACCTCTGATGAATTGCGCCAACTGCTGGTTGAAAAGCGCCGCGCAGAACGCGAAGCACGCCTGGATGCCTACCGCAAATCCGGACGGGTGATCCGTGTGGAGGGTGAGGCGACTCCTTCACCAACCCTCATTGACCTGGAAGAGGATGAAGCGCATGCCCCTACTGACCTGCGTAAACGGGCAAATGCCAGGCGAAGGAACACCCTGGATAAACTCCTTTACGGCGTGGAGATTGTGGCGATATTAGGGTTATTCTTCATCCTGTTCAACGGAGCCAGGCTGCTGACAAATCTGAACAAAGAGTTCTCTGCTGCGCTCAACCCCGGTGACCTGACTCCGACAGCTCTCATCACCGCGGTGGTGCTGCCAAGCGGTCACACCCCTCCGATCGAGGGGGTGGAAGTCCGGCCTAACACATCAGAAATTCCTGAACACCTGCAGGCGATCATGCAGTCCTATGAAAACCTGCCCATCCCCACCCCCGGACCGCAATCAGCGCGCCAGATGCAGATCCCCAGGATCAGCCTCAACGCACCCGTTGTGATGGGGGATAACTGGGAGCAGTTGAAAAAAGGTATCGGTCAGCATTTGAATACCGCCAGCCCGGGACAGAACGGAAACATGGTGGTCTCTGCACACAACGACATTTTTGGAGAGTTGTTCAGAGACCTGGACAAGCTTGAGCCCGGTGACGAAGTGATCGTCATCACCCAGGACCGCTCGTACACCTACATTGTCACCGGCACTCAGATCGTCAACCCGACCGATGTGCAGGTGATGGATCAAACCGAGAACGCCACCCTGACCATGATCTCGTGTTACCCGTACCGCAAAGACAATAAACGTATAGTTGTTACGGCTGTTTTAGACACCAATTCTTAAAACTTGGATTACAATTGCCCCGAGGAGATTTCGCATGGCAAACAAAAAACAAAAACGCTCAGTAAGTTCCACCGTTACCCCGCTCGAAAAAGCAACCGTTGCACGCGCGCACGGCCGCAGCGGCACTGCTGAATTCAAGCCGGATTACTCATATGTAAAACAGGACCTCAAACGCATCGGTATCCTTGCCGGCTCGTTCTTTGTGATCCTGGTGGTGCTTTCGTTCTTCCTAAGGTAAAGGTTCCCGGGGGGAATGCTCCGGGGTTATAAAACATTTCTTACTAAAGGAGAGTGTCATGTCCCATATGTTTGTCCCGGGTCCGGTTGATGTGGCGCCAGAAGTACTGACAGCGCAAACTAAACCGATGCTCCCACATCGCAGCAAGGATTTTGAAGCTATTTTCCAACGCTCCGAAGCCAAAGCCAAAGACCTGTTCTACACCAAAACTCGCATCTTCCAGGCAGCCAGTTCAGGTTCCGGCATGCAGGAAGCGGGCATCCGTAATTTTGTCCAGGAGAGCGTGCTTTCCTGTGTAAATGGATCATTTGCCCAACGCTGGTATGATGTCGCCGTTGCCAATGGCAAACAGGCAGATAAACTGGAAGTTGAAATGGGTGAGGCTATCACCCCCGACATGCTGCGTGATGCTTTGAAGATGAAACACTATGAAGCCGTCACGATCGTGCATAATGAAACCTCAACCGGCGTTGAAAATCCCCTCGCTGACCTGGTGAAAGTATGCCAGGAGACCAGCCCGGATACGCTCATCCTGGTGGATGCAGTATCCTCCCTGGGCGGCGTGAAGATCGAATTTGACGCGCTCGGTTTGGACTTTTTGCTCACCTCCTCGCAGAAATGTCTGGCGCTCCCGCCCGGTTTAGCCCTGGCTGCCGCTTCAGACCGCGCCATGAAATATGCCGAATCAGTTATTAACCGCGGCTGGTATTTTGACCTGCTGCTGATGGAGAAACACCGCCTCAAGGACAGTACCCCCATGACCCCGGCAATGCCGCTGATCTATGCACTGGATTTCCAGCTTGACCGCATTTTTGCCGAGGGACTCGAAAAACGCTTTGCCCGCCATGCTGCCATGTCAAAAAAGGTACAGGATTGGGGCGCAAAACATGGGATGGAACCCGTCGCCAAGGCCGCTTACCGCTCCAAGACCGTGGTGACCATGCGCAACAGTCTCAACTGGGATATCAGCGCACTCAATAAATTCCTTCAAACTAAGGGGATGCGCATTGCCAATGGGTATGGCAAACTCAAGGACATCAGCTATCGCATCGCCACCATGGGCGAAACCCAGATGAGCGACGTGGAAATGCTGCTGGCCGCGATGGATGAGTACATCAAGCAGGGATAAAAGCAGAGAACTGAGAACAGAGAGTAGAGATTAGTATAAAGCACCGGTGGTGAGAGATTCCTGCCGGTGTTTTTATTGACGCGAGTGCAGGGGCGTGATAAAATCATGCCGTCCCAGAGATGGGCGCGTAGCTCAATGGTAGAGCAGCGGCCTTTTAAGCCGTTGGTTAAGGGTTCGAGCCCCTTCGCGCTCACTTTTGTTTTAACCAAGGACCCCATTCGCAAAAACAGCGATACACAGAATACACAGAAATAAAAAAATCTAAACCAAAAACCGGGTTGGGTGAGAGGTCGAACCCTCGCATAACAAGTTTCATGTTTAATCTTGCTTTTTTGCCAAATATGTATAAAATATAGATATATTCTTATATCGGCATATATAGATTGATGGATAAAGATGATAGATCCTCAACTTCGTGATGAGGTGATGCGTATGCACGCCCAGGTGTGCGCTGCTCTGGCAGATCCCACACGCATCCTGTTGTTATACAGCATTGCAGAACAGCCGCAATCGGTGGGTGACCTGGTGAAGGCGGTTGGTGTAAGCCAGCCGACGGTTTCCAAGCACCTGCAGAATCTGCGTGACCGGCGAATGGTGATAGCCACCCGGGATGGGCAGAACGTGATCTATTCCCTTGCTGATAAACGCATCATCCAGGCACTGGACCTGCTCAGGTCAGTTCTTGCAGATAATCTAACTTACCAGGCGAGCCTGGCAGAACAAGTCGATATCACACCAATTTCCGGAGGTAACAATCAATGAAGACATTCCTTATCCTTGGGGCAGGCACGGCTGGTTCATTGATAGCACGGGAGATGTCCCGTAAGCTGGATTTGAATGAGTGGAAAATCATTATGGTCGACAAGGACGATAACCACTGGTACCAGCCGGGTTATCTGTTCCTGCCTTTTGGCATTTACAAGCCAAAGGATGTGGTTAAGCCCAAGCACAATTTCATCCCCCGCAACGTCGATTTCATAATTTCGGATATTGAACTCATCGAGCCGGACCAAAACCGGGTTACCCTGTCAAAGGATAAAAAAGTTATTCAATACGATTACCTGGTGGTTGCCACAGGAGCGGATATTCATCCCGAGGAAACCGAGGGACTCAAGAATGGCGGCTGGCGCCAAAACATTTTCGATTTTTATACTGCTGACGGTGCTTCTGCTCTCAACGAATTCATGAAAAAATGGGACGGAGGCCGGCTGGTGGTTAACGTGGTTGAGAATCCTATCAAATGCCCGGTTGCCCCGCTTGAGTTCCTGCTTCTGGCGGATTGGTATTTTGCCAAACGCGGTATACGCAGCAAGGTCGAGCTGGTCTATGCCACGCCGCTTTCTGAAGCCTTCACCAAACCCACCTCCGCCAAAGCATTGGGAGTGCTATTGGAAAAACGCGGCATAATGATGGAAACTGATTTTTATGCCGGATCGGTGGATTCAACCAACAACAAATTAATCTCCTACGACGAACGCGAAATTCCTTATGACCTGCTGGTGAGCATCCCCACAAACATGGGCGCGCCGGTGATCAAGCGGTCGGGCATGGGTGATAACCTCAATTTTGTACCCACCAACAAGGAAACCCTGCAGTCAGACCAATGGCAAAACGTGTGGGTGCTGGGTGACGCAGCCAACATCCCTGCTTCGAAAGCAGGCGCGGTGATCCACTTTGAAATGGAAACCGCAGTGGGGAACATTCTGGCGCATATCGCCGGCAAGGAAATGACCCACAAGTTCGATGGTCACTCGCTGTGCTTCATCGAAAGCGGCTACAACAAGGCTGTGATGATCGACTTTTCCTATGAACAGGAACCCATATTTGGCACTTATCCATTTCCGGTGGTGGGTCCGCTTTCCCTGTTGAAGGAGACAGTTTTCAATCATTGGGGCAAGCTCGGTTTTCGTTTCATGTATTACGACATGATGTTAAAAGGTATCCCGGTTCCATTGCCAAGCAAGTTTAGCATGGCCGGGAAGGTTAAGAAGTAAATTCAATCAATCAAAATCGTTCAGGAGGTATTTGATATGGCAGTAAAGAAAATTGCAGGAAAAGAAGTACAAGTCAACGATGAAGGATTCATGACCAACCCGGCTGAATGGACCAAAGAAATTGCAGTTGAACTGGCAAAGGAAGAAGGCATTGCTGAACTTACTCCCGCACACTGGGCAGTGATCGATTTCTGCCGCGCCACAGCTGCCGGAAACGGCAAAGCGCCTACCCTGCGTACAATAACGAATGGCGCTAATGTGACCACCAAAGACCTCTTCGCGTTGTTCCCCAAGGGACCCGCCAAGAAAGTTGCCAAGATCTCCGGATTAGGTAAACCGGAAGGCTGTGTCTAAGCCTTATTCACCTGCGGGAGTATTCCCGGGAAAAAATTGATAAAAAGGAAAATGAAAAATGACTGATCAACCGCGCAAGATAGCATTTATCTGTTCCAAAGGCAATATCGACATGGTTTACCCCGCCCTAATCATGGGCTGGGCGGCAATCGGCAACGGCATTGATGTGACTATCTTTTTCACCTTCTGGGGGTTGGATATGATCAACAAACATCGTGTCGATCACCTCGAAGTTCCCCCCCTGGCGAACACCAGCATGAAGATGAATATGATGGGTGTACCAGGTTATGTTGGAATCCCGCAGATCATGGGCGTCATCCCCGGCATGACCGCCTTTGCCAGCGCCCTGATGAAGAGCAAAATGAAGAATTTAGGTGTGCCAACTGTACGCGAATACCTGGAAATGCTCTCCGATGCCGGCGCGAATATGTTCGCCTGCAAGATGTCAGTGGATATGTTCAAGCTTAAGAAGGAAGATTTCCTGCCCTGCGTGAAAGATATCGTCAGCGCTGGTGATTTCATGGATATGACCGACGGCGCCCAGATCATCTTTATCTAGAGTTATTTGCCTAATAAAAAAAGAGCAGTTCGGTTTTGTGAACTGCTCTTTTTTTTATGCATACTTAAAGTTTTTTCGCTTTTGCCTTGCGCCACTGTATGAATCCCTGCACCAGTTGAACAGCGCCCAGCCCGATCAGCCCGATGGTGAGGAACATGGTGCTTGAGGTGTTCGCTTGCTGGAATGAAGTGACCAGGAAAACAATCCCCATGACTGCGAAGATGGCGCCGGTGATCATCAGGCGTGTGCCGCCGGATTTAGTTGGCTCTTGGTAAACGCGGTATTTGGCGCGGCTGGTGATGAATCCCTCAACACCCTCAGCATCCTTCACGTTGTACCAGCTGCCGGCGTCGTTCTTTTCCACGCCCACCGCGGTCACCACGCTGCCCTTGGGGAGTGCTTTTATCACCGTCGGGTTTTCAACCGGTGCTGCCACCAGCTCCGTTTCACTTCTTATTTCGATCTGCCGCACCACAAAGATACGCGTATTTCCGGAGATGTATCCTTTTTGCCTGCCGGGGAGGGTCACTTCCACCCAGGAATCCTTTTTCTTGCGAATCACTTTGCCGGTATCAACAATATCTCCTTTTTTAAGAGAAAAAATCGAGAGTGCTTCTGCAGTTGGTTCACTGGTTACTTTAACAACATCTTCCACCATGATCGCTTTCATTTAGTCTTCTTTCTCCGAAAAGGGATGGTTATTCCTTGAATTCCTCAAGATGGTAATGATAAAAAGCGGCGCACTCCTTCGACCAGGCTTCGTTTTCGAGCTTAACTTCGAGTGCCACCTGGTTCTCATCTGAAGGATCTGCGTAAAGGGGAGTACGCACTTCAGCGCGTTCGAGAGCCGGGTCGAATTCTCCCGCAGATTCCAGCTGGCGGCGCAACTTCATCTGCGCTGAAACCTGGCTGCCCAGCCCCAAAAGCACCAGTCCCACCCCGGCGCTCAACGGGATCCACCAGCGCGTTTTGATTGGAATCAAGGCAGCGGTAGCAGGGATAAAAGGAGTGAGGAACAGCAATCCCAATCCGGCGATGATCCCGCCCAGCATGCGCAGGAAGTTTTGCATTTGCGCGACCCTACCAAGCGGGTTGGCGTCTTCCGCCAGCGTCTCAGGTGCCTGCAGGTAATTCATTTGGTAGCAGCGCTCGCAAACCCTGAGTTTGAGCTGGTAATTTCGCTCCATTTTGTAGCGTTTGCCAGGCAGCGGGTTATGTTTGAGACCCGCGCGCAGTTTCAAGCGATGGCTCTCAATGAAGTCCGCCCGGGTGCGATCGCAACGTGAACACCGATCGGGGTGATCCAGCCGGAGGATTCCGTCTTTTTGTTCAAGGATGGCGCTGGCGGGAATGATAAGCTTAAATGGCATTGAATGAATCCATAGGTTGAATTTGCTGCTCAATTGTAACTTAAAAAGAACCGGCAGCCTGGGCTGCCGGTGAAACTAACGCTGTTCCAGTTTTTCAAGACGCATTAGTATTTTAACCAGAAGGCTGCGTAATTCCGTTTCGGTCATATCCTTTGCCAGCGAATCGCGATCTCGTGAGGAATCTTTTCGGGCTTTATAGGCTGGGTCAGGCACGAGGTTGAATTTCCCTTTGGATTTGATTACCCCATTCATCTCACACCACCTCGATGACCAGCAGGGATTGACCGGCAGGGCAGTATTTACGGGTATCTACCGGTTGGATGACGTATGTTCCCGGCTCATCGGTACCGAGCAGGATCGCAGCCTGTCCTTCGATAAGGGGAAGCATTTCAATCGTGCCGTTGATATCCACGGAAATCGCGGTTTCTCCTGGGCAGCGCACCTCAACCACCAGGTCACCAGAGGATTGGGGGACGCGGATAGTTTCCCCTGACCTACCGGCGTGGGATAACACGAGCCTTTTAGAATACTCAACGAATCCCACGTTCAATTGCTCAAGACTTTCCCCTGGTTCTAACACGGTGGCAGGGTCGAGGATCTCGGAATAGGTTTTGATCGTGCCATCTGAATTGCGTAGTATCGAAATCATTTCACTCCTATGACCATACGAGAAGTCGGTAATAACCGGACGCTGAAAATCTATGAGTTGAGTAGCATGTGCTCTCGCCTGTGTTGGTTCCGGTTTGAATGTAGGCATTGGCAGAATCAAACCCGATGGGTGCGCGGGGAATGGACGTATGATTCACACTCAATACGACCACATTCTCACCTGTGCCATCACTGGCGGTGGAGTGTAGAAGTATGAAAGACTTGGGGACTGACCCCAAACCATGGGTTTTTGTGTAAGTGATGCCGCCTGCGCAAGCGAACCAACCGGAATCGTAACTGGGTGGCGGGAACCCCAAGAGATTACCGTACCATGAGGTAATTGTGCTGATGGTCGAACCATCATAGTACACAGAGCCGATTGGGCGGGTGGTGTCGTTATCGGTGGGTGTGGTGCTGACCATGAGGGTGAACGTGGTCGAGCCTGCACCTCTCACGGCGTGAACGTACCAGGTGGCGGCACCACCACTGAAAGCACCCGAAGCAAGTTCAATGTTGGCACCTGCCATGAGCAGACAGCCACCTATGACAATCACAGGGGGATTGTAGACTGAGTAAGTGATCCTCAATCTGTTGGTGGCAAGGTAAGTGAGTGAAAGATTTGCAGCATAGCGGGCAAGAGCATCACCCAGGGCTTTACTATCGGCGGGCAGCTGCCCGAAGTACAGCGCGTCTTTGCGCAAATTATTATAGTGCGCAGAAGCAGTAGGCTGACCGGCAGCGACATCAGAAGAGTTTGGATAAGTCATTGATCACCTTTCGAAATTTTCAACGCCAAAAGGATGTTTCCCAGGTTAAAGTGCCGTCCCACATTGAAAGAGCCAAAAGGTCGGGGTTTACCGGGGGGAAGTAATACCCCACGTTATTGAAACCGCATTTGATAATGGAGTGCTTCGGCATGTGGCGTTCGTCTGCGCTCCAACCGAGGGCTCCGAGGTTAGCGTACGCTCCGATCGGAGTGATGAGCTGAATCCCTGCCGGCATGGCAAGGAAGAGCAGCAGGACGGCATAATCAGCGGCGCGGGATTTGGGGTGTGGTTGTCCGTTGGGGTCGATCAGGTTATCGGCAAGGATGAGGTCAAAGTTTAGCCAGAGTTGGGTGCCGGTGGTGGAGTTGGTTGCGTCTACGCTGTCTGAGGTGACTTCGCGGGTCACCTGGACACCCAATTCGCGGTGGGAGTTATCCTTGGGGCATAAAAATCCGTAGGGCTCCCCTCCGTTGACATCATCATGCTGCAGGATTAGGTGGCAGTCCTCACCGAGGGTCGGCATGTTTCCTCCCATTGGAATCCCATGCGTCCAGCGCAAAACCTGGCGGGTAACCAAACTCCTGAAGAAGCGTGAGCCCTTTCAGCATCTGGTCGAAGTGTTCCATGAAAACACGGCTGGTCTCCATCAAGCGGCTGGCATCCTCAGCCCTTGTTCCGTAACTCTCCATCAGGCAGGCAGAGCGCAGGGCATAGGCGCAGCCGGCGGCGCCGTTCACCAGTGCCGGCTCGCACAGCTCAGGCAGGGAGGTCGATGCAGCTTCGTCAAGGCCTTCGATGGTGTATGCGGAGGTGTAATGCACCCGCAGGGTCGTCCCGGCTGCCGGGATGTACTCACCTGAAAAGTGGAGAGCAGGGACACCGGCATCCATCTGATAGGTGAAGTTTGTATCAGGCTCCAGTTCACGGGCGGTATCCGGTGCAGGAATAACCAGTTTGACCAGGTAGAGGCAGCCGCTTAGGCTGCTTAACAATTGATTCCTACCCCCCGTTTCGATAGTGGTCTCCGCGACCAGCACCTGCGGCACGCAGGTGTCGATCCATTCCAATGCCTGGCGGATGGCGCTGGTAAGCAGAGCCTCCGGAAAGCGGGCAGCGTCAGGATCATTTAGCAGCAGGCGTACGCGGGCGGCCAGGGATGTCAGCTTGGTCATGGTCGATCCTTTCAAGGTGTTTCAGGTCAGGCGGGAGCACGATCATATCCGATTCGCCTTCCCGCCGGCGGGCTTTCAGGTCGTAACGTCCCGGCTTCGAGAGGTCTTCATCGATCAGACCGTCATTGGCTGCGCTTGGTTTTACGACCGGGCTCCTCAATTTCAGGCGCACCACGTTCACTTCGCGGCAGGTGAACCAGAGCTTGCGCCCATCGGAGGCGATGACCACCATGCCCCCATCCGGCAGGGCACGGTAAGAAAGCGGTTTTCCTGCAGGAACGAACGGCTGTGCCAGTTCAGCCGCCAGGCGCGCATCCAGGTTACTTTTGGCTTCCATAGCTGTTACCTTCGATTGCCACACCTGTAGAATAGACTGCCAGGGCTGCCACTGCCATTTGCAGTGCCTGCCAGACGCTGATCTCATGGGTGACGAAGGCCGCCAGGGTGGCGAGCAGGGCAGCGATGAGTACCCAGAATTTACGCGAACGCAGGATCTTTTGAAGCTGTTCAAGAAAAGTCATTTTTCTCCTTTTATAACCACAGAATATACAGAACACACAGAAAAGGTGAAGAGCAAAAACCAAATCATTAACCACGAACCCCACTCGCAAAAACCGCTCGCCCCTGAAAAACGGGGTGCAAAAAACACGAGGGGTGCATAAACCGCACCACGCAAAAATCACGAAAAGAAGATCATATTATCTGGTTTAGGGGCGGGTTCCGCTTTTTTTGCATCTTGACGCACCAGCGTCATGGGGAAACCCGCCCCAGTGAATAATGATCGTTACGCCACATTCGCCTTATAAAGCGGGCGGTAGTCAGCGACGAAGACGCTCACCCAGTGGCGCACTTTCATGCGGATCTCATCGTTGGTGAAGAGTGCGCCGTTGGTCTCACCGTCGGCGATGATGATCTCAGGCAGCACACCGAAGCGTTCGCCGAGGATGATGCCAGGCGCGAGGCGCGGGTCAGCCAGGGCCGCCCAATCGTTGGCGTCGGTGAACTCGGGGCAGGTGATGACATCACCCATCTGACCGCGCTGCATATTCTCTGAAAAAATGCTGCTCTCATGCGCAAACGAGGGGTAGAGCAGGTTCATGGCGGTCAGGCGCAAGTCGCGCGGGACGAGCAAATAGCGTGCGTCCAGCGCCAGTATGGGGGCGGAGCCGCCGCTGGCAACAGCCATCGGTTGCGTGTAGATAGCCTTGCCGGCAGCCTCCCAGGAAGCTGAAGCCAGCGCAGTAATGCCCAGGTTGTTGTGATGCGCGGCATTGAAAACATTGTAGGTGTCCGCCATTACCTGACCCACGCCGCTGTTAGCGGTGAAGACTGCCCCCACCAGTGCGGAGATGCGCCTCAGGGCTGCTGAAGCCAGTTTCCGCGGGTACTGGCGCAGCTTGTGGGTTTCATCACGCTCGAACATCTCAAGGGTGAGCCCAACATAGCCGCCGTATTTACCCCAGGTGCCGGTCTCATCGCTGTCGGCAACATCCAGTTCGGTGTAGGCAGCGCCTTCACTGACTGAGGGCAGTACGGTCACTTCTCCCACCAGCACACCGGTGATCTCCTGCAGGCTGTTGAAATGCTCCACCTGCACCACCGGTTCCCACCAACGGTAGCCGGAGCGGCCGAGCTCTTCCCACTGATTAAGGATGAGTTTGTTCATGGCGTTCTTCAGCACACCCGGCAGATCCTCGCTGGCGGCGAACTGGGCACGGCTGCGGTTGTACCCTCCCGTGAATTCGGTATCGCCGGTCATCAGGGTGTAGAACTCGCGGATGCCGCTCAATTTAGCGGGCTTGACCTTTTCCAGTTCCCGCGGTCTGCCGGCACCTAAAAGGTCGTGCAGGGCAGCGTTGATCTGCTCTCCCGGGCTGACCACCTCGCTGATGCGTCCGCCGCTCTGCACCAGGACACTGGCAGTCAGGTCGCTGATCAACTGGCGGGTATCTGCCAGAGCGGTCGTCAATTCCTACGGATCAAAAACCCTACCGCCGAAACGCGAACGTAATTTCGCTTCCAGGAACGGGGGAAAATTCGCGCCGGAAAGGGTGGTGTCAAGCAGGCTGGCGTAAATATCCGCCTGGGCGGGTTCCTCCACGGGTTTTACCGCCTTGGGCATTTCAACCGCGGTTGGGGCTTGCAGTTTCTCTTCTTGCATAGTTGCATTCTCCTTTTCTTCGGGTAATTTGTACGCTTCAACCTGGGTTGCCGTGAACGCTCCTCCACGCGCCGGGTAAGTGACCAGGTCCACTGAAAAGGCTTTTTCAATATGGGTAACGTTATCGCCACTGGCGCTGAATAGCAGGTCCGCGGAAAAACCGATCTTGGGCAGGGGATCCTCCATCTGGTCCAGGGCATGTGCCAGGTTCTCGATGAGCACGGCAGCCGGTCCGCACGGGGTCAGTGTCAACCGGATGCCCTGTGAAGGCTTATCCCAGCGCGGTGCGGAACAGGTGCCCGCCAGGTCACGGATGGAGCGCGGCGAACGAGCATGGTCGACGAAGGTCTCCACGCCGTCCCACAAGGGCAGTGATGCCTGCAGCACCTGAGGGCTGAAAAGCCAGCCATTGCCGTCACCGGCGGTGATGGCGAGGATTTCGAGCGGTTTACCGGCTGCGGGGGAATACCCAACGCTGAAGCGTTCGCGGTGTGATTGTGGTTTGTCACTCATTGGCTTCTCCTGTTTTCTCCTCGCCGGAATCAGCATCCACTTTGATTGGTTGGGATTTATTGGTTCTGCCGGGGGACTGAACTGCACTTACCGCCGGCAGGCCGGCGGCTTTGCCGCGTGCCAGCATCTCCGGTACGTCCACGCTCTCGCCGCAAAAGCGGTAGAGCAGGCGCAGGAACTCAGCATCATCGATAAGAGTGCGGTCGCGGGCAGTTTGGAGCACGGAGTTGATGTTGCTGGCAGCCAGAGAAAGAGATACGTTATCACGCGCTGAAATGTCCGCCCCGTTGAGACTCACTTCAGCCCGGCGCGAGATGTGGGCATCCACCAGGGAACGTCGGTAGACCACGGCTCTCAGCATATCCGCGAGCAGCCACAGGAAGAAGCGCTGCCGCTGTTCAAAATGGCGGTATGTAGGTCCGCCAGCCGCCTCGGCGGTGGTGCGGGTAGAGCCCTCCGGCTCCGCCAGAAAGTGCAGCGGGATGCCCGCCCCGGCGGCGATCATCTTCTTCATTGCAAGACCATCCTGCCCGCTGTCATCCGATTCCAGACGCGGATGGAGGGTTTCCCAGGCTTCATTCTCATCGGTGACTAAAATGGAGCCAGGCGAAGGCGGAGTGGTATTGAGTGCTGATTGCCGTGAACGTCTCTCCGCTTCGGAGGTGAAACGCGCGCGCACGACATAAAGGAAGGCGGTGCGGAAATGATTGAGGCGGGCGCGGTCTTCCAGCCAGGCGGCATAGCGGCTGAGCCAGCGCAGGATGGGAGCCAGGTCGGATTCTCCCCATTGCGCGCCGGCAGGGCGGTTGATGGCATAGTGCAGCATCACCGGCTTGAAAGCCCCACCGGCATCACGCTGGTCGGAGCGCGGGTCATACGCCTTCCATTCGGCAACAGTTGTATCTTCACTCCAGTTTGGTTGCATCTCGTATCGCACTTCCTGGTCGATGTCATTGGAGCGGGAGGTGATCTCCTTCACCTGGCTGGCAGGCACAGCGCGGATATAACTCATGCCGGCGGAGTCGGTAGTGAGCAGTAAAAAGAGGTTGCCGCTGCGGGTGAGTTCATCGCACCATTCGTACAGCCGCACGGGCAGGCGGTTGAGCGGATGGTCCCAGAAGGCATGCAGGAAAACTGCCGTGGCAGGGTGGGCGCAGTTGAGGCTGATGCCCCCGCCGACCACATATTGCGAGGTCAAGCCAACAATGCGCCGGGCGATCGGGTTCACCCGCCAGGCTTCCAGTGCCTGCTGCAGCAGCTCTTCGCGGTCATACGCAAACCGATCATATACACTCGCGCCGGACCGGCTGCCGACCGCGAAGGAGTTGTCATCTTCCATCTGTGCCAACGCCTGACGCACACGACGGTCGACCAGCGGCTGCAGCATGCGGTTCAGTACACCAGCTGCCTTCATACTGACCCCAATGCGGCAAGCTCCGCTTCGCTGCCGTTGAACAGGTTGAGGTCCACCTTGGTGACCACACCGCTGATCTTGCCGAGGCTGGAATATTGCCAGAAGCGCCATCCCACCCACGGGTAAACCTGGTACGGCCAGTTGCTGGTGTAGTGCGCCAACCACAGCGGGTGAGCGCCCGCCCAATCCACGTCGCCGCCAGTGAGCTTGTATCCTGACATCACCGGCACGGGCAGGTAGGTGCCCCAGAATCCCGGGCTGACATAAATGATCCCCCTGCGTCCGGTGAGATTCTGCACTTCTGCGAGGAAGGTCTTCACCGCCTGGTTGAGGGCAGCTTTAGTCAGGCCTGCGGTTTCCAGGTCGAGGCAGGGCGGCAGGGTGGAGGCATCCACAGCGTTCTCCTGCAGCACGCGTACGTAATGGCGCGCCTGCGCCAGCGCGTCGATGCGCGGCAGGAAGAAGTGGTACGAGCCGGGCAGGATACCCGCTTTGAGCGCGCCTTTGAGATTTTCTTCGTAAAGCGGGTCAATGTAGCCGTTACCTTCAGAAGCCTTGAGGATGGCGAAGCGCACCCCGGCCTGTTTCACTTTTGGCCAGTCGATCCACTCGTTGTGGTGACTGACGTCAATGCCATAGATCATGTTTATTTCCTTTCTTTGAAAAACCATCAGATGCTCAGGGATTAGTGATCAGTAATTAGTACATGTAAACGGGAATAGGTTTTCCCGATCCCTGAGCGCCTAAGTACAAATCCCTATGGGTCAATACTTCCCCTCCATCCCTTTGAGCGGATCTTTCGCCTGGATGATGAGGGTCTCGCCGTGGGTTGTCCAATCCAATTTCTCCAGGCGGGCACAAAGCGCGGCGGAGAGGACCCAGTCATCGTGGAGGATTTCGCCGGTCTCCGGGTCGCGGGCGCCGTCCGGCACCCCCCAGCGCATGCGCTGTTCAGCGCCTTCCAGCACCTCGAAGGTGCAGCCCTTTAACTGCTGCAGGAATTCCTGCTGGTGACGGCGTGCAACTGGCGCGAGGGTGGAAGGTGAACCAGGCAGCTTCGGCTCGCGCCAGCGCCCTGAATCCACGATGCCGAGGAAATCCCAGCCCAGCTGTGATTTGGAGACGCTGTTGAAGATGAAGGGGAACACCCGCCCGGGCAGGGAACGCTCCAAAAAAGAAGCCAGCCCGGCGCCCACCCCGGTGGCGTCCACCACCACGGCACGCGCGTTCCATTCAAGCGCCAGTGCGCGGAGCTGGTTGTGCAGCGCAGTGTGATTCTCGCCCAGCCACTGCCGGCGAAGTATGGGGATGTATACCGGCAGGTTCTCCACAGAGGTGTGGATAACGTTATCCCCATTTGTGGATAACTCCGCGGCTTGCCCGATCTCTACGATGGTGAGGGCGGTGGCGTCCCGCTTGGGGTTGGCAAGCGAGAGCGAGCCGTCAATGCCGCGCGCGCCTTCATCCTCACCGGCAACATCCAGCAGCAGGGCATACTCGTGCCCGGGCTGGGGAGCGGAGGGAGCCGGGGTATGCGAAAGCATACGCGCGATGCGGTCAGGCGGAAACATGCCGCCGCGGTCGCTCATCTCTTCGCTGAAATACTGGGTGCGGATGAGCGGGTGATTGCGTCCGAGCCGCGCCACCATCTCATCCACGTGTTGGCGGTAAGGCGCCACCTCGGCAGCCACCTCATCCGCGGTAAGGCGGAAAACGCGCCGGCGTCCATCCTTTCTTTCGGCATCCTGCGCGGCGTGCAGTTCACGAGAGAGCAGGGTGGTGTTAGTCCAGGCAGTGCCCCAGAAGACGCGCGTCACGCAGGTGCTGGCGCCCATGGGGGCGATGTCGCGGTCAAACTTGAGGATGGTCACGTCCTGGGCTTCATCCACTTCCAGCAGACCGCTGGCGGTGGCGCCGACAATGCTGCTTTCGGGAGCACCGGATAGGAAAGTGAGGCGCGCCTGATCCACCCGGTAGGAGGTGCCGCTTTCTTTCACCCACAGTTGTTCCAGCAAAAAGTTACGCCGCAACACCTTTTCCAGCCGGCGCATGGCGTTTTGCGCCTGCGGCTGCAGGGTGGGGCTGACCTTGATCATTTCAACTGGTTTAACGGAGAGAAGGGTTAACAGGTAAACCTCAAGCTGCGCCTGCAGTTCGTTCTTGCCGGATTGGCGCGGGAACATGATCACAAATTCCATGCCATAGGAATTGATCACGGAATCGAAGATGGCTTCGATGACACCGCGCTGGTACTTGCACAGGGCAAGCCCGGAGGCGCTGCGGACAAAGGTCACCGGGTCGCGCAGAAGTTTCTTGTAAACCGGCAGGAATTCAGCCAACGCGCTGCTCCTTGTTTGAGGCGGCGGGCTGCCCTTGCTTGCGGATCCACAAGTATTCACGCAGGCGTTCAAGAGTGGCACGTTCCTGGCTGGTGAGGCGGGCGGTTTTCAATGGTTCACTCCTTTCCGGGTTCTTCTGATGTGGGCGGCGGGTCAAATTGCGCGTAGAATTTCTTGAGTTCAGGCCATTCTTCCTGCAATTCCAGCAGCGCCTGGCGCAGCAGGGCTGCCGGGTCGAACTCTTTATTGATGAGTTCGCGGCGGGATTTGAGCAGGCGCGCCAGCGCCGGGGCGTTGCGTCCCACACTGTCGAGCAGGGCGAGCTGCTCATCCAGCGTCAGGGTGGCGCTCTGCTTTTCGGCGGCTTCGTGGATGAGCCGGCGCAGGATCTCGATCTCGCGGTCGAGCCCCTCCAGGGTGGAGGGAGGCGGGGGTTTTCGGGTCATTTTCCTCCTTGAATAATAGAATGAATGTTCTATGATTGTAGAATCAGTTTACCTGAAAACTCGCAAAAACGTATCCCCCCATTTTGGCGAATTTTTAAGCCAAAAGTTGCCAATTTGGCAACTTTTTTGAATTTTTGGCAATTTGGACTGATCTGGTGGGAATTAGAAGGAGTGAATTATTAACCTATCCTTGCATAAATAAGCAACTGTCATTGGTTTTCCTTGTCCATTACCCAGCGCAAGGGATTGTCCTGGATGTATGTTTCCACTGCAGAATAGGCACTGTCAGAGCGAATTATATGATCGTAGTAATTGCGTTGCCATACGGGAACCCCGGGCGTTCCCCGCAGGGTGTTGATGCGGGTTGTCACCGAAGATTTGAAACCGCGTATCATTGCCCCCAACGTATGGGGCGGCGATCGAAATTCATTTTTGGAATTTATTAATTTGTTTTCGCGTAGGGGCGTATGGCCATACGCCCCTACGACGGATTCAATTTTGTTTTGAAAAATATGCACGATTCCGTGAAAATGGTTTGGCATCACCACGTATGCCCCAGTTCGATTTCCGTACGGATTAATGCCGATTTTTTCCACTCTTCAACTACGATCCTGCCGAATTCGGACAACACCATTTCATCGTTGATGATTTCCCCGAATAAACATTCGCGACCGTGCGTCACAAGTGTGACAAAATACGCCCCTTCGGTGGAATAATCGAAACCGGGCAATCGGATTGCTTTCCGGCGGGAAGGAGCGCTCAAAGCCCCAGTTCTTCCTGCTTGGGACCGGACTTCTCGGAATTGGCGGCTTTCTTGAACGCCTCGGAGCCTTTGGGTGTTGCTTGCTCGCGCAGGACTTTCAGGTTATCGCCGTAATAAAGTGAGTTCATGCGAAGAGGTCTCCCCACTTAATTATGCACCATTTTTATTCAATATGCAAAATAATAAACGTTACAATAATAAAAAAAGACTTTACAATAATGGAAAATAAGTTTACAATAAATAAAAATAACTTTATAATAAATTCAAAAAACTTTATAAAAGTGAGGTGGAAATGGGGACTTTATCAGAAAAGCGCCGGGATATCGAATCCTTTATTCAGGCAAACATCCGCGAGCATTCTAAGGATATTACCAGATTAACGCAGGAAAAGTTTAATTTATCAAAACCTGCGGTTATGAATTATATAAATCGATTAATTGCCGAGAAAAAGTTAGAAGTAACTGGCATTACAAAAAACAGAGAGTACAACCCACTTCCTATCGTTGAAAAAACAAGAGTATATCCAATAAATCCGGAAACCGAAGAAGGTACTGTTTGGAAAGATTTCTCTAATTTATTAGGTGACATAAAAGAAAACATTCGCAGAATCTGCCAATATGGATTTGCAGAAATCGTTAATAACGCAATTGAACATTCAGAGGGGAAGGAGTTGTTAATCCAAGTTACCAGATACTTCGATGAAGTTGAAATAGTAATAAATGACGATGGAATCGGTATTTTTGAAAAAATTCAAA
>CAZAAJ010000061.1:0-17056 GCA_964483135.1 uncultured Anaerolinea sp.
TGTGACGACCTCTGGAGGGAATGAGTTCCGTCTCCAAAATGGGCTGGAGAATAAATGTGTCATCCTCTACGCCGGCGCGCACGGCATTTCGAATGACCTGCCGGTTGTTTTGTCGGCTGCAGAGGAACTCAAGGATGATCCAGATATCCGGTTTGTATTGGTCGGAGATGGCAAAGAAAAACCAAATTTAGTTCAACAGGTTAAGGAAAAGAATCTCACCAACATTTTATTCCTGCCGCCGGTTCCGAAATCTGGAATGGCAGAAGTAATTGCCGGGAGTGATGCGTGCCTCGCAATTCTTAAACCTCTTGAACTCTACAAAACCACTTACCCGAACAAGGTATTTGACTATATGGCTGCCGGTAAACCCGTTCTCCTTGCCATTGACGGAGTAATTCGCGAAGTCGTTGAAAATGCCAATGCAGGTATCTTCGTTGAACCCGGCAATCCCCGTAGCCTGGCTGATGCAGCCTTGTGGATCAAGCAAAACCCTGTTGAAAGTACCGAAATGGGGGAACGGGGTAGATTGTTTGTAAATGAGCATTTCAACCGCACAGCACTGGCCGGGAAATTTGAGCAGATCGCAATCAAGATGATCGAGAGGAAAAATGGCTAAGTTATTGATCATTGAGGATGAAAAAGTGTTGCGGGAAACCCTCGCTTACAACCTCACCGCCCAGGGATTCACAGTGGATACCGCTGAAGATGGACTGAAAGCCATGGCAGTATTCGAGTCCTCCGATTTTGATCTCCTGATACTGGATATTATGCTGCCTGGTATTGATGGCTTTGAGGTCTGCCGGCGCGTCCGGCAAAAATCAAACGTTCCAATTCTTATGCTCACCGCACGGGATGAAGAGATTGACCGCGTGGTAGGTCTTGAAGTTGGTGCTGACGATTATATGGGAAAACCGTTTTCTATGAGAGAACTTATCGCAAGGGTGCGAGCCATGCTCAGAAGGACTGATTTACTTCGACAAGAGTTGAAAGCCGCTATCCCTGAGGGCCAACCCGATACTACTTTAAAGTTCGGAAATTTGGTAATTGATCCTGACCGTAGGGAAGTCAGGGTTGAAGCACAAATTATTAACCTCAAGCCAAAAGAATTCGACCTGCTTCTCTACATGGCTCAAAATCATGGCAGAGCGCTTCCACGTGAACGAATCCTTGAACAGGTATGGGGATGGAACTACATTGGAGAAAGCCGCACGGTGGATGTTCATATACGGTGGCTGAGGCAAAAAATTGAACTGGATCCTTCGCAGCCCAAACGATTGGTCACTATCCGCGGTTCAGGATATCGATTTGAGGAGTAAATGAAAAAACTCTCCTTCATAATCAAAATCGCACTTCCATACTTGATTGTAATCACGATTATCCTGGTGGCAATCGCAATATCATCGATAAGGTATTTCGAGAACTACACTCTCGAAAGTATTAAAAAAGAACTGCTTACAGAAACAGCCCTTGCTGCTGATCAGGTACTATTATCAAACGCCATTTCAGAACCTGCAAAACTTGAAGCGCTGACGCGAACACTCGCTCAAACAACGGGAGACCGTATTACCGTTATTCTTCCGGATGGCACTGTAGTTGGGGAATCAGAAAAAGATCCATTATCTCTGGAAAATCATTTGAGTCGTCCTGAAATTCAATCCGCATTGGCTGGAAAACCGATGACAGTGATCCGCACAAGTACAACGCTTCATTCACGCCTGCTGTATGCCGCCGTTCCAATAACCCTGGATGGTGAAATAATCGCAGTCATCAGGTTGGCAAAACCTGTATCTTCGATCGATGATACACTGGCGCGTTATCGATTGTTTATTCTCCTTGCCGCGCTCATTGGTCTGGTCCTCTGTGTTGTGATCATTATTATCCAATCCAATAAGAGGGTTAATCCCCTTTATCGAATTAGTGAAAAAGTACAGCAGTTGACGCTGGGTAATCTTAATCGTATCGAAATGAAAACAACTCCGGATGAAATTGGCACGATCGTTTCCTCCGTGAATTCAATGGTGGATCGTATCACCCTCCAACTCGCTTCCATCCAGGAGGAACGTTCCAAGACAAATACCATCCTTGCTAACATGAGAGATGGGGTCGTCCTGGTCGATTCGGTTGGAATGGTGACGCTGATCAATCCCGCAGCGCAAATGCTCTTTCAGATTGATGAAAAAGCCGCTCTTGGAAGTTCTTTGGCCGAAGTAGTCCGCCATTACCAGATAATGGAAATTTGGAAAAACTGTTACGAAAAGCAGACCACACAAAATACCTTCGTGCAAATATCCATGGATCAGGAATCAGTACAGGTGATCGCCTCACCAATTCAGGAGAATAGAATGGGTGAAGTCTTGTTGATCTTTCACGATCTCACCCAGGTTCGCAGGTTGCAGACGGTCCGCCAGGATTTTGTGAGCAATGTTTCTCATGAATTACGCACTCCTCTATCTTCATTGAAATTACTTGTCGAAACGCTTCTGGACGGCGCATTAAAATCACCTGCTGAAGTAGAGCATTTTCTTCAGCAAATGGATGTTGAAATTGACAACCTGACCCAAATAGTTCAGGAACTGCTTGATCTTTCAAAAATAGAATCCGGTAAAGTCCCGTTGGAGCGCAAACCCATAGCCCCATACCTGCTCTTGGAACCAGCACTTGAACGCATGAAAGTACAGGCGCAAAGGGCAGGGATTGAAATAATTATCGATTCTTCCCATGATCTTCCATTTGTTTTTGCAGACAGTAAACGCGTGCAGCAGGTGATCATCAACCTGCTTCACAATGCCATCAAGTTTACAAATCCTGGCGGAAAAATATGCGTTAGCGTAATTAATGATTTCGATTTTATACGGTTTTCCATTGAGGATACCGGAGTAGGGATATCTCGAGAAGACCTTCCCAGGATTTTTGAGCGATTTTACAAAACCGATCGAGCACGGTCCTCTGGAGGTACTGGTTTGGGTCTTTCCATCGCCAGGCATATTGTGGAAAGCCATGGAGGGAAAATCTGGGCAGAGTCTCAAATAGGCAAAGGTTCAAAATTCATATTCACCATCCCACTCGTAAAAAATAATCCTTAACCAATCGTTAACATCATGTTTTTCTTCTCTTAACATGTTTAGGTTAATATTTGAACATTCTAAAATAAGGAGAAGAAGAATGTTAACAAAAAACAAAATAATGCTTGTAAGTGTAATCCTGGTTGCCATGTTTGCCTTTACTGCTTGCGCAACCCCCACAGCAGCTCCCACGGCAGTTCCCACGGAAGCCGTTACGGAAGCCCCAAAGCCAACCGAAGTCGTACCTACGCCCACCCTCGATCCAAATGATCCAGCCAATGTCACCGGTGATATCGCATCTGCCGGCAGTTCCACCGTCTACCCTCTCAGCGAGGCAATCGAAGCCCTGTTTGAATCTGAAGGATTCACTGGTCAACATACAATCGCCTCTGTGGGAACCGGCGGAGGTTTCGAGCGTTTCTGTAAAACCGGTGAAACTGATATCGCCAATGCCAGCCGAAAGATCAAGGATTCGGAAATCGAACTTTGCACAGCCATCAATCGAACTCCGATCGCCTTTCGCGTGGGTACTGATGCTATTGCAGTGGTTGTGAGCAAGAGTAATACTTTCCTAACCGATGTTACCACTGAAGATCTCGCCAGAATTTTCGCCAGTGATGCCAAAAAATGGTCTGATGTGAATCCTTCCTGGCCTGCCGAAGATATCCTTCGTTTTTCCCCGGGTACTGACAGTGGAACCTTTGACTTCTTCAACGAAATTGTGATTCAGAAAACGCTAAAACTTGCAACCCTTGACGAAGCCAAAGCATTAGCCCTTGCAGTCTCCAACCTGCAGACCAGCGAAGATGATAACGTACTGGTCAAGGGTGTAGAAGGCAGCCCCTATGCCATCGGATACTTCGGATTTGCCTACTTCAAGGAACAGCAGGCTAGCCTGAAGTCAATATTAATCAACGGAATTGAACCCACGTTCAACACTGCAGAAGATGGATCCTATCTTCTCTCTCGCCCTCTTTTCATCTACTCAGACGCAGGCATCATTAAATCCAAACCCCAGGTGGCAGCCTTTATCAACTTCTACCTGACCCGTGTCAATGATGTCATCGGTGAGGTTGGTTACTTCCCTGCCAGTGATGCCGCTTTAGCGGAATCAAAAGCAGCCCTCGAAGCTGCCCTAAAATAAAGTATACCTTTCTGATCGGAATGGCCATCTCGTCACACGATGGCCATTCCGCTTGTCCACACAATAGAGTGTTAAATGGAAAATATCCAACCGGTAATTATCCAGAAAAAGAAACGCTGGTCTGAAGGACTTATCAGGGTCCTAATTACTGCAGCAGCCTTACTTTCGATTCTTACTACCCTGGGACTGGTATATGAACTGGGTAAAGAATCCATCTTGTTTTTTAGCACTCCCGGAGTAACCTTCAAGGAATTCTTCACCACTACCAGCTGGCAGCCCTCGATCGGCGAATTTGGCATTCTACCTCTCGTGCTTTCCACCCTGATCACAAGTTTTTTTGCGATGGTAGTGGCTATTCCACTAGGATTGGGAGCTGCGATCTATCTCAGTGAATATGCAACCCTACAAGCTCGCGGACTCATCAAACCCGTACTCGAAATTCTTGCAGGAATTCCCACGGTGGTTTATGGGTATTTTGCATTAAGTTTCATGACGCCATTTTTACGTTTGATATTCGGTGAAAATCATGTCGAGATTTACAACATGCTCTCTGCTGGTTTGGTCATGGGAATCATGATCCTTCCCCTGGTTAGTTCCATGAGTGAGGATGCTTTGCACGCGGTTCCTCAATCCCTTCGCGATGCCGCATTTGGGCTGGGCGCCACACGGCTCGAAACCTCCACACAGATCGTGCTTCCAGCTGCGTTGTCCGGGATAATTTCATCTATCATCCTGGCAATTTCAAGAGCCGTCGGTGAAACCATGATCGTTGCGATTGCTGCAGGTTCAGGACCCCGGTTCACCTTTAATCCCCTGGCTGCGGCAGAAACGATGACCGGATACATCGCCCGTATCAGCGGCGGGGATCTTGGTTACGATACTCCGGATTACAACAGCATCTTTGCAATTGGTTTACTTTTATTCCTGATTACTCTTGTGTTTAATTTTGTCAGTCGCCGCTTATCACAGCGGTTTCGCGAGGTTTACGAATGAACCTTTTTCCAATCCTCAACCGCAGGTTAGTCGATTCTCCCAAAGGCACTCTGCACAACAGGAAAAAATTAGATAGTCTAAGCGAATTCATTTTTGGCATCTCAAACGGAATCGCAATTCTTGCATTAACCATTTTGCTTCTTACAATCATCAATCAATCGTTTACCATGGTCGCGACTGTAGACCTGGTAGACCGATCTGAATTAATTAGTCAACCGATCGAATCTTTACCAAAATCAGAGTTGATTAACCTTCTCGAAAGCAATCTCACTCCAAACCGCATAAAAACACTTGACCGTGAGAAATCACTTACAGAAAGAAATGATTCGGAATTGCGAAACCTGGTCGAATCCGAAGTATTTAAAACCTCCATAGTAGAGAGTGTCAACTTATTCCAGGCTTTGATTCACAGACAAGCTTTAACAGACCAGTTCCTTCAGGACTATCCTGGTGCAAGGATAAGTTTTCGATCCTGGATTAATTGGTCATTTATCACTGATACAATGTCAAAAAAACCAGAAGAATCAGGAATTCGAACTGCTCTGTTAGGATCTCTATTTATTATCTTAATTGCAATTCTTGTTAGTTTTCCTCTGGGAGTAAGTACAGCAATTTTTCTTGAAGAGTATTCTACGAAATCCAGCAGGTTGGCTAGATTAATCCAAACCAATATTGATAATTTAGCAGGAGTACCATCGATTCTTTATGGCGTGTTAGGGTTGGCGATTTTTGTCAGGGCGCTCGGACCCATCACCAGTGGCAATATTTTCGGCTCACAAGCCGCAAATGGTCGAACTGTTTTATCAGCCGGTCTAACCATGGCGCTGCTCATCCTGCCAATCCTTATCACCAATTCCCAGGAGGCCATCCGGGCGGTTCCTAGTTCGCTTCGCCTGGCGAGTTATGGGCTGGGTGCAACCCAATGGCAGACGATCTGGCATCACGTTTTGCCATCGGCTTTACCAGGAATCTTAACCGGTAGTATTCTTGCAGTTTCAAGGGGTCTCGGTGAAACGGCACCATTGATCATTGTTGGAGCTGCCACTTTTATAACTAAAAATCCCACCAGTTTATTTTCCAACTTTACGGCTTTACCCATCCAGATTTACAATTGGACAACAAGACCGCAGGCTGAATACCGAAATACAGCAGCAGCTGCTATACTTGTTTTATTAATTTTACTGTTATCTTTAAACTCAGTCGCCATTTTCTGGCGTAACCGAATTCAAAAAAGAACCAGGATTTGATTCATGGAAAAACAATGGGCAATTGAAACCAAGGAATTGGATATCTTTTATGGTGATTTTCGAGCCGTCAAGCATGTAAACCTGCAAATTGAACCTAAAAGGATCACGTCGATCATTGGACCCTCCGGCTGCGGAAAAAGTACCGTACTTCGCGCATTCAACAGGATGAACGATTTCATCCCATCTGCCCATGCCACCGGAGAGGTTCTCTTCCAGGGAAAAAACCTCTATGATAAAGATGTGGATCCCGTTCTGGTACGCCAGCGGATTGGCATGGTTTTTCAAAAACCCAACCCGTTCCCTAAATCCATCTTTGATAATGTGGCATGGGGAGCAAAGATCAATGGCTACCCAGGGAACCTTTCAGACCTGGTAGAAGACAGCCTTAAAAAAGCAGCATTATGGGAAGAAGTTAAGGACCAGCTTCATAAATCAGCTTTATCCCTTTCCGGCGGTCAACAGCAGCGCCTTTGCATCGCCCGCGCACTTGCCGTCACGCCGGATATTATCCTGATGGATGAACCCTGCTCAGCCTTGGATCCATTAGCCACCTTGAAAATCGAAGATTTAATGCGAGAATTATCAAATAGTTATACAATAATCATCGTGACTCACAACATGCAGCAGGCCGGCCGCGCTTCTGATTTCACCGCATACTTTACAATGGATGCCGACCGCGCTGGAATGATGGTGGAGTATGGTGAGACAAGCCAGGTCTTTACCCGGCCGCGCAACAAATCAACAGAAGATTACATTTCGGGTCGATTTGGATAATCAGAAGGGGTAACAAATGTCGAGAGATAATTTGCTTTTACATATTCACCAGGTCCAGGATGAGTTGCTCTTAATGGGGAGCATGGTGGAACAGGCAACCATCAAATCGGTTGAATGCTTAAAGAAAAAGGATGTCGAAGGCGCAAAAGCCATTTATAATGCCGACGTTGTCATCAATGAGAAAAGGTACGCAATCGAGAACTCGATCCTGATCCTGATCGCCACGCAGCAGCCGTTGGCGCATGATCTGCGCCTCCTGGCAGCGCTGCTTGAAATATCCGCTGAGATCGAACGCATGGGTGATTATGCAAAAGGAATTGCCAAGGTCGTGGTCAAACTCGGTGATACGGAAATTCCCCTCCCTCTTAAGGAAATCGAAGAAATGGCCCGTCATGCTGTCGACATGTTTCACAGGGCTCTGACGGCTTTTGTCAATGAAGACCCACTCACGGCTCGGAAGATTCCAGCCGAAGATGACAAGATCGACGAGTTGTATAAAAAAGTCCAACAGGCTGTCGTCCTTGAAATGGTGAAAGAAGCCAAGGTGATCGATTCAGTTAATCTATTCATGTGGGTAGCCCATAACCTGGAACGCATGGCCGATCGCGTGAGCAATATCTGCGAAAGGACTGTTTTTGTCGCTACTGGCGAATTAGGCGAACTGGAAGTGGAAAAGAAACATCTCGATTAATCCTTCAGAACATTTTGGATTTTCAAAAAGGGAGATGCCATGCAACCTGCTGATACCAATGCTGCTGACCAGCTAAAAAGAGACATCGATTCTGTTCGTAGTGATCTGCCCGAACTCATTAAAAAGGTCAGTTTCTCCTCAGTGAGAGATGAAGCTACCAATCTCGAAATCATGATCGCGAATCTCCCTTTGCGTATTCAGAAACTGCGAGAACGCAAGTATGCCTTCAACAAAGTCCTGGAATCTCAGGCAGGTGAATTTCAAAAGCAATGGGTCCTCATACGCGGGCAGATCCAGAGTCAGATCACGATCCAGGCAAACAACCTGCAAACGCAGCTCCGCCCTTTGGAATCGAGAGTTGCCGCCCTTAGTCTGGGCTCAACCCCTGCCCTTGTAATTAAGACCTTACAAAATGAGGTAGCCTCTTTCAAAACACGGGCTGACTCGGTTGAAGATGCCCTGCAGGAGATCTATTCAAGTTTAAAGCAGGAATTTGATAAAACTTCGCACCAGGCTGACCTCATTGAAAAAGCGCTCGACCAGAGTGAATCCGCCAGTTTCGGTTTTCTACCAGGGGAATCCGTCTTCACCACAGTAAAAGCGGTTTGGACCCGTGATAATAAGGAAGACAATGAAGACCCCGAAGGCATCCTATTCCTCACAGATCAACGACTTATCTTTGAGCAGCGCCAGGAAATCGCAAAAAAGAAAGTCCTGTTCGTCACCACCGAACGCGAAAAAGTGCAGCAGCTTCAATTTGAAACCCCGGTGGCTTCCATCGATTCCATTAAGGCAACCAAACAGGGAATGTTCAAGAATGAGGATTGGCTGGAGTTCCAACTTCCCAGCGGTTCTTTTGCACGTGAAGTCAAACTACACCTGGACGGTCAGGATTGCAACCTCTGGCAGCAGTATATCAATCGGGTAAAATCCGGGGATATCAATAGTGAACGAGCTCTGGCAGTAGACTCAGAAGCTGTGGAAAAAGCCCGCTCTGCCCCGACCAAATGCCCCAATTGCGGAGGTGCCATTACCAAACCGGTCCTGCGCGGGCAGGACACCATCAAATGTGATTTCTGCGGTGAAACAATTAGGCTATAAAAAATTCATTGAACAAAAAGAAGTCCTGATAGCCTCCTTTTAGTTTAAATTCCCTGGAAAAGGTCTTTTTCTTTTTTCCGTTCGGGTGGAGGGAACGCGCGCATGTACTGATCACTGATTCCAAAGATTTTGCGGAAAAATCCCATCACCCCCCCGGTAATCCTTGCCCCGCCCTGGCTCGCATGACAAGCGGACGCCCTGTCACGAATATCCGCTACCTCGCGGTAATCAATGACCGCGTTGATGGGGAATTTTGCCTCCGCAACGGATTGAAGATCGATATCCCCGTTTTTCCCGAATTTGCGGGGATTTTTGCCCACCAGTCGCATGATAAAAACTGATAATCGCAGGAAACCCCTCGGAAAGGTGTGAAAGTAAAGTTTATTTGGTGCAAACGCAGGCAGATCACCTGGCGCATAACTCGCATCCCCGGCAGCATGAAAGGCTTTTTCCGTGGCTCTCTGGATTGCAATGTGGTCAGGGTGGCGGTAACCGCCGATGGGATCAAAGGTGATTACCACCTGCGGTTTGAGCATACGGATGTAATGCACAACATCCGTGGTCACCTTATCAAGTTCGGCTGCAAACAAAGCCTGCGGATGGGTATTATCAATCGTCCCCGGCATTCCCGAATCTCTGTAATTGAGGAAAAATACCTTGGTCAGCCCAAGGGTTTGTGCTGCACACCTTAATTCGTTTTCTCTCAGCTCGGCAACACTGGCAAAACCTTCCAGCAATTCCGGCTCAACATCCCCAACCTCTCCGCGGGTCGCGCATACCAGGTACACTTTCACTCCCTGCCGGGCATAATGCGCCAGGGTGCCGCCTGTTCCAAAAGTTTCGTCATCGGGATGTGCCAGTACAGTCAGTAAAACCTTATCACCATTCATTCTTGAAATCCTCTATTATTCTAGAACCACATTTCCCTTAATGTTACAATCACGTTATGAATTTGATTTTAACACATGAACAGGTAGATTTCGATGCCCTGGGTGCTTTGATTGCTGCCCGGTTGGTTTTTGATTCATATAAACCAGTCCTGCCTCGCCGGCAAAATCAAAACGTTCTCAAATTCCTAAATCTATATAAGAACGAACTTGGTCTGGTCGATGTTGAAGACCTACCAGGTGAGCCCGTCGACTCTGTTGTCCTGGTGGATACGCAATCGCTGGTTACCCTAAAGAATTTTCGCAAGGATGCCGCAGTCCTGGTCATTGACCATCATTCTGAAAAACTGGACTTACCCGAGACCTGGAAGCGGAACATCGAAAAATTGGGCGCTACAACCACAATCCTTGTCCACTTGCTCAAGGAAAAGGATGCCCATTTCTCGCCACTCGAGGCAAGCATCATGCTGCTGGGAATCCATGAAGATACCGGCTCTCTCGCTTATGCCTCCACAACGGTTAAAGACCTCTATGCCGCGGCTTTCCTGGTCGATAAAGGGGCTGATCTTCAATTCCTCAATGACTACCTCAATCCGCCGCTCTCTGCTGGTCAAATGGCACTGGCAGATGAGTTGTTGAAAAATGCTCGCATTATAAATATTAAAGGAAGGAAAATTCTACTTTCGACCGCAACCAATATGGAGCTGGACGAGGAAATCTCCAGCATTGCTCATAAAATCCGTGATCTGATGGATCCGGATGCACTTTTTCTGCTGGTACGGAATAAAGAAGGGTTACGCTTGGTAGCACGCTCCACTACTGATGATGTGGATGTGAGCCAGGTGGCTTTGCTCTTTGGCGGTGGAGGACATCCTCGTGCTGCAGCAGCCCTTATCCACTCGGATGAGAAAATTCTGAAATCTTCCGCTTCACTTGAGAATTCAGCATCGGAAATTATCGATTTTCTTCAAAAGAATATCAAGCCATCTCTCACTGTCGCCAGGATCATGTCTAAGAAACCGTTACTGATCACTAAAGAGACTTCCATTAAGGACGCGTTAACCATGATGAAGCGTTATGGCTACGAGGGATACCCGGTGGTGGAAGGTTCAGTCGTGGTCGGGTTGCTCACCCGTCGCGCAGTTGATAAAGCCTCCAGTCATAAACTGGAACTTACCGCCGGCAGCCTGATGGACGCAGGTTGTGTCACCCTCACTCCGGACCAAACCCTGGATGATGTGCAGGAATTAATGGCAAACACTGGTTGGGGTCAGATCCCAGTAGTGGATGGCATCAATGGCTCCGTGATTGGTATCGTCACCCGCACTGATCTTCTCAAGAATCTGCATAAACTCTCGCCCAAAAAAGTCAGTACTGATAATTACTCTCAAAGACTTGAAAATGCCTTATCTCCTGCATTATTGGCGCTCCTGGGTAAGGTCATTGAAATATCCAATGCTCACCACTTGCCAGTCTTTATCGTGGGTGGTGTGGTTCGGGATATGCTCCTGAACCAGCCTTGCCATGACCTGGATATCGTGATCGAAGGAGATGCCATTGGGATTGCCAACCAATTAGCCAATAGATACGGCGGCAGGGTTGTGGGTCACCGCCGTTTCGGTACCGCAAAATGGCAAATCAAAGACATCCGCCATAGTCTAGCAAAAGACCTCGTGCTAACTGAATCCGATGCAGAAGACCTGCCGGAATTCCTTGACCTGATCAGTGCCCGTACTGAATTCTACGAACATCCATCCGCCATGCCGACCGTGGAAAACTCAAGCATTAAACTTGATTTGCACAGGCGGGACTTCACCATTAACACACTTGCCTTGCGGCTTGACGGGTCTCACTATGGTGAATTGATCGATCATTTTGGCGGTCTTGCTGACCTGCGCCAGAAAAAGATCCGCGTCCTGCACTCCCTCTCCTTCGTGGATGATCCCACCCGTATGCTGAGGGCTGTGCGGTTTGAACAGCGCTTTGGTTTTCGCATTGAAGATCGGACCCTCCAATTGATGAACGATGCCCGCCCGATGCTGCGACAGGTGAGCGGCGACCGCTTGCGCCACGAGTTTGACCTGGCATTCAAGGAGCCTGCTCCCACGCGCGTTCTTACACGCCTGTCTGAGCTTGACCTGTTAGCCCCAATCCATCCTTCGCTGGGCTGGTATCCAGCGTTGGACGATCCGATTTCCGAAGTTGCATCATGGCAACCAGACCCGATATGGAAACTGGCACAGAATATCGGCAACATACCCACGAAACATGCTCTTTTCTGGTTGGTATGGATTGGCAGCCTGCCAAAGGATACTGTGGGTGATGTCAACCAAAGACTTAAATTCCCTGCGCCTCTGGCATCCTCGATAAAAGCTACCGCGAACATCCTGCCAGTTCTTAAAAACCTGGAAAATGAAAAACCTAGTGTGGTAAGTTCTCAGTTGGAGGGCATTCCAGCAGTCAGTTTATTTGCTGCCTATCTGCTGGAGAAAAAACCTGGCATAAAAAAGGTGATACTGAATTATCAACAGAAATGGAAAGCAATTCAGCCGGTCACCACTGGAGATGATTTACGTAACGCTGGCATCCTGCCTGGACCTCAATACAAACGAATCCTCACTACGTTGAGAGCAGCTTACCTGGATGGCACCATTTCGACACCCGAAGATGAGAAGCAGCTCCTTTCTTATTTGATACAAATGGATTGATCCGGATGGATGAGGTCACCTCCTTCTCTGTAAATAATGGATATGGAGTGGAAAAACTCCATATCCGCCCACTGCTTAAAATTGATTTGGCGGCTTTGGAATGGGAAGGGGAATTCAAGCACTTTCGCAACGTGTTTGTTGACCTTTTTGAAAAAACCCAAAAGGGAATCTCGAAAGCCTGGGTGGTCGTTAATGATTACGACTATATGATCGGCCAGGTTTTCCTTCAGTTGCGCAGCGACCGCCTGGAACTGGCTGACGGTTGGAACAGGGCTTACCTGTACTCATTTCGAATTCGTCCCAATTACCGGAATATCGGCATCGGCACCAGAATGATCAAAGTTCTCGAAGACTTTCTCATCGAAAAGGGATATACACGGATTACGCTCAATGTCGCTCGCGACAATCTCCAGGCAATTCGCCTGTATCACCGTCTCGGTTTTAAGATCGTCGCTGAAGAACCCGGTATCTGGACATTCCCGGATGACCTGGGTGAATGGAAGACAATTGAGGAACCTTCCTGGCGCATGGAAAAATTGCTCCCGATTGCTTAATTCTCAGGCGCGAATACCTCAACTTTGATCGATCCGGAAGGTTTCATATTTAGACGCCTCAGGATTAAGGCTGTGGTTTCATTATCCAATTCGAAATTCATGTGTTTGGAATTCCAATCGAATAATGCTGGCAATAATGTCACCTTTGTGATCTTACCTTCTGTGATTTCCAGTCGGATAAGTGCGGTGTGTTGTGCATCCACCAGCATGAATTGATCCGCCATCAAGTTTCCCAGGCTGTACATCACCAGCGCGTTGTGCCCATCAACCGAAGAGGTTAACCAATCAACTCGTTGCAGCACATGTGGATGGTGTCCCCAGATCACATCCGCACCGGCATCCACCCATTGTTGCGCCAGAGCCGTTTGATGTTCATCCGGACCAGCCTGGTATTCGTTACCCCAATGGGCAGAGATGACCACAAAATTACCTGCCTTTTTTTGCTGTTGAATGAGCCTCTCTACTGTATTTTCATCAACCGGTTTTGAGACATCCTCAATTGAAATGACAGCAAGTTTTGAGTCTGGGATTTGGCTTACCCAGAAACCATTTGTTTCTTCAAAGGACGAAAACCCGGCATTTGCGATCAATTTTTGCGTCGTGGCTGCTCCACCAATAGAGCAATCATCCTGGTGATTATTCACAAAGGAAAGTACATCCAGCCCCGCTTTGGCAAGTATGGAAAGCTCACTTGCGCTTGCGCACAAGTTCATGTCACCAAATGCTGAGGATGAATTGCTCACTTGGGTTTCAACCAAAGATGATTCCAAAGCTGCAGCATAGTATCTTGTTGAGAATCCCTCAGGCAAGGCGAGATTAATCTCCTGCCAGTTCGGCGTGATTGGTTTTCCAGCCCTGGCCAGGATGATGTCACCCCCAAAAGTGACTGTATATTTTTCCGGGCGGTTACAGGCAGACAGGAACAGGAGCGCCAGCAACAGCGCTCCTGTTTTAAATATCGCTTGAATTCCTACTTTACGATGAAAGATGAAGTCCATTCCGGGGCATCCGGTGCATTCCCGCTTTCAAGCATAGCGCGCCATTGTTCATCGGTCATACGCTGATCTACTGGCATCGGAAACTCGTAATAGGTATAAACGGCCCCTATCGTCAAATGATACGGAGCCTCCGGGGAAACAACGAAGATCAACGTCGGGTAACCGACACCCTCTTCCAGCACCCGTCCGACACCTGTGGCAACATCAGCAACCAGCGCGGATTTTTGATCATTCAGGTCTCTCGAATCCGGCATATTTGTATCTTTGTCGGCAGCCATCACCGTAGTCGCTTCCAGCCAGCCGCCATAATAATTGATTCGCCAGTACTCGTCATCAGTGAGCTGTTCGCCGTTCAACTCTTTTTGTGAAATGCTTAACAGGAACTGCAGGTATTCGATCATGTTGTCCAGGTTTCCACCCGTCACATCGTCCAGCAAACCCCGGTCTTGTAAACCTGATTTTGTCATCTGGGCGAGTGCCAGCAGCCGTGCGTAAGCCTCCGGGTTCGGTTCTACGTAACCCTTCGGAGGTTCTTCATCTGGCCCGCCACCCATTTCAGCCATCACCTGCTTGGCATACAGGATCGTATCGTGTTTCAACTCTGTCCACGAGGCGAGTGCTGTGTGCATATCCTTGTGCTGCCAGGCTTGCGTACGCATAAAAGCCGGATACTGCTCCCCCTTTACCATGAACAATGGCTGCAGAGCATAAAGCCATGACCAGTAAAGGTTCTGGGTCCACGAATCCAATCCTAACGAACTCACTTCAGTTCTCACCTTGGCGCTCTGCGTATCAAAATTAAGGTATTTGTTTTCTCCCATGTCAGTCAGTATTTTCGCTGCCTCATCTGAACCCATGGCGGCCAGCAGATCAAGGCTTTTGGGAAGGTCTCGAGGTTGGTCGATTGTCCCCACCTTGCGCCACATCACCTGCCCAAAGACATAAGCATCCAGGGTGAAACGCTGACCCATGAAGCGGAATCCCTGGGTAGCTTCCTCTCTGTCCTGCCAGATCCACACCCACATCGAATTCACCTGTGGAGCAGGAAGTTTTTTGGCAATAGCGGTGAACTGCTCCAGTTTGGCAGCATCCGCAAAACTGGTCAATTCTGGTTTCTCTCCATACACCTGGTCGGAGATTACTCCATATTCCTTGAAGGACAGGTCATCAGCCTTCCCAACGATGAACACCGTCGGATCATAAATATTGCTCCATAACTCGAGTGCTGATTTTCCTGATGCAGTTGTCGCAGACCGCATTGCCTGGATCATTAATAATGCGCGTTTAGTCTCTGAAGAATTTTTCAAACGGTAGGTCATGCGTCCGTACCACATCATAGCCTTAAAGTACTTTTGCAGCTCTTCACTCCGCGTGTAATGACCCCGAGGGGTGTACTGGCTGTAATCTTCGATCAGAATCTCATCCTGGGCCTCATCACCCATATACCAGATCGGCGATGGAGTAGTCTGTGTATGTTCGTTGATCAGCGCCAGCTCGGCATCAACCAATTGTTGTATATCAGCTGGCAGGGTCACACTTGTCCCCAGTAAATTGGAAGCAACGGCAAAATAAGCCAGGTTGCGTGCGGCGAGTTTTTCTAACTCCGTACCTTTTAACTGGTTGTATTGGTCCAGGCTTGCCTTCACCATCGTAGCAGTAAGATCATTGAGGATCGGTATGAAAGATTTGGTCTCAAGATCACGCAGCATTTTATCGAATACCAGGTGATATACATGGAACATCGAATCGGTGGTAATGAACACCGGGATCTCGGAATACCGGTAGGATTCATATGCCTGGTAGAACTCCATAAACATCTGGTTAGGGTTATCCGTTGGCGGTACAACCACAAACCCGTTCTTAAGCATCGCAGCGATTTGAGAATTGGTAAGGGTATCGCTATCCAGTCCAGTTACACTGGCTGCATCCAATGGCAGTAAATACCCCCCGGTGTATTTATCCGCAATCGTATAGGGTATTTGCGCATATTGGGCAAAAGGTATATTCTCAATGCCTGTTACTCCCTGCAATTGCAGCGTCGGTTCTGCAGTTGGTGTAGCTGCAATTGGCTGCTCAGTTGAGGTAGGGTTTTGGATGGTCGAGAGCAGCCCTGAGAAATTACACGCCGATCCAACCATCGCGAGCAGCAAAAACAGTGAAAGCAATTTCCAATTCTTCTGTAGATTCATATAATCCTCCTCTTAATCAGTTAACACAATTAGTTTATCCCCTGAACGAACCAATGAGTAATTCGATAACATGCCTTCCACCCTGTCCATCAAAGTGAAACCAAATCCCTGCCATTTCCAAATTGTCAGGTTACCACTTTTTGTTGTATCATACTTACCCTCAATACCTATGAACTCTTCATAACCATCCTGGTCTATATCTACCACCTGGAGTTGGGAGATTGGGTCGGCGAGAGCAGAGCCTGCCCATAACTCCCGGTATTTTTCACCATCCCAGCCAACCAGGATTAAATGACAACTCATTCCTTGTTCATTATGGAAAGTGGCAATTTTGCCGGCAGTGGGGAGAAATTTGTCGATAGGCCACGGTTTGAACGGTCGCCATACCAGCAGCCCAAAATCCTCCGCGCCATCGCGGTTAAGATCCCCGCGAACGACCTCTGTAACCTGCCAATCTACCGGGCTGATCCAGGTCGTGCTTTGTGTCTCATCACTGCATCGATGGATCTTCACTTCTTCATTGTGTATTTCAATGCAATCAAGTTTCTTCAAAGTTAAATCAGGTTGAGAAGATTTATATAGGGCAAGATTGAGAGGCTCTCTAATCCTGACTAATTCCTGCCCATTCCACACCCAGGCGTAAAAAATCGCTGGCGAGGTGAGACTTCCTGCCAGGAGAGTAATAATTGCGAGGAGAATGAATTTCCG
>CAZAAJ010000062.1:0-14584 GCA_964483135.1 uncultured Anaerolinea sp.
GTGACGGGGTTTCTGTTTTCTTAAATATTCCAAAAATAGAAAAAATAGAAAATTGCTACTTGTATTTCTTAATCTATATCTGTATAATCATCAATTATATTTATTAGCAAATGAAAATCTCGGGTATTTACACATTAGTCGCATTGCCCGTTTCCAATCAAGAGTTACCGATAAACCGATTTTATTAGTTCAGGATGTTCGCTGAAGGGATTTGTTTAACCAGGCAGAATGTCTATAATGAATAAGCATTAAAAAATTTAATACCAGGACCAACCACACCTAACTCAACGGAGCAAGCGATGACTAGCGGGTCTGGGGCAAAGACAAACGAGATGATCCTCGAAGTGAAGGATCTGAAAACCTACTTCTACACGGAGGACGGTGTGGTCAAAGCCGTGGATGGGGTGGATTTTTCGGTTAAAAAGGGTGAAGTGCTCGGTCTCGTAGGCGAATCCGGCTGCGGCAAGAGCGTGAGTTCCTTCTCCATCCTGCGCCTGGTAAGCCCCCCAGGGCGCATCACCAACGGTGAGATCCTTTTCGAAGGCCGGGATATCCTCAAGCTTTCTAGAGATGAGATGGTGAAGATGCGCGGCGACCGCATTTCGATGATCTTTCAGCAGCCGCAATCCAGCCTTAACCCGGTCTTCCGCGTGGGTGACCAGGTGGCTGAAGTGCTGATGACCCACAAGGGGATGAAGAAGAAGGAAGCCTGGAAGCGTGCCGTGGAGTTGCTCACGCTGGTGGGCATCCCCGACCCTGCGAAAAAGGCGAGTGCTTTCCCCCATGAGATGTCCGGTGGGCAAGCGCAGCGCGTGATGATCGCGATGGCACTGGCGCTTTCTCCCCAGCTGCTTATCGCTGACGAACCTACCACTGCTTTGGATGTAACCATCCAGGCGCAGATCCTCAGCCTCATCCAGGGGCTGCGCGAGAAGACGGATACAGCCGTCATTCTCATCACTCACGACCTGGGCATCATCGCAGAGATGGCCGACCAGGTGGCGGTGATGTACGCGGGCGAGATCGTGGAATACGCTGAGGTTAGACCAATCTTTGCCCACCCACTGCACCCGTATACCCAGGGACTCATTGGCTCGATCCCGGTGCTGGGAAAGGTGGTGGACCGTCTGGAAGTGATCCCCGGGCTGGTGCCGAACCTCATTGACCTGCCTGCCGGCTGCCGTTTCGCGCCGCGCTGCAAGCTGCGTGAACAATTTGGATTATCCATTTGCGAACAGAAAAAGCCCGACCTTGTGGAAGTCGAAACCGGTCACACCGTTCGCTGCTGGTTGTACACCGACGCGGAAGGTCATTCTGCGCCTTTGAAAAAGTTAGAGGTAGCATGAGCGTCGTTGAACCCATTGGAAACCAAGCCATCGGGTCTGACCTGATGGTGGTGAAAAACCTGAAGAAATTCTTCCCGGTGAAGACCGGGGTGATCCAGCGCGTCTCCGCCTGGGTGCAGGCAGTGGATGATGTTTCTTTCACCGTCCGCGAAGGCGAGACCCTCGGCCTGGTCGGGGAATCCGGCTGCGGTAAGACCACCATTGGGCGCACCGTGCTGCGATTGACCGAACCGACCGCAGGATCCGTGGAGTTCGAAGGCAAGGATCTGTTCAAGCTCAAGGGCAATGACCTCAAAACTGCCCGGCGCGATCTGCAGATCATCTTCCAGGATCCTTATTCCTCACTTGACCCGCGCGTACAGATTGGCGACTCTGTGATGGAAGGGTTGGAGATCCACAAGGTGGGACGCGACAGCAAGGAACGCTTCCAGCTGGTCATCGAAACCCTGCGCAAGGTGGGGCTCGAGGAATACCACGCCCGGCGTTACCCGCACGAGTTTTCCGGCGGTCAGCGCCAGCGAATCGGCATTGCCCGTGCGCTTGCCCTGCGCCCGCGTTTCATCGTGTGCGACGAGCCGGTTTCCGCGCTGGATGTCTCCATCCAGTCGCAGGTGCTCAACATCCTCAAGGACCTGCAGGCGGAGTTCAAACTAACCTACCTGTTCATCGCTCACAACCTGGGCGTGGTGGAGCACATCTCCAACCGAGTGGCGGTGATGTACCTGGGCAAGATGGTGGAACTGGCGGACCGCGATGAACTCTTCCGCAACCCGCTGCACCCCTACACGCGCGCGCTGATGTCTGCCATCCCCATCCCCGACCCCACCCTCAAGCGGGAGCGCATCATCCTCAAGGGGGATGTGCCCAGCCCGGTGAACCCGCCCAAAGGTTGCCGCTTCCATCCGCGCTGCCCGATCGCGGTGGCGCAGTGCGCGGTGGAAGAACCGGCGTTCATTGAAAAGACCCCCGGGCATTCTGTTGCTTGTTGGCTGGCATGAAGGACCACATGCCGTTAATGAGAGATCAAATATCCTGGTAATTTAAGGAGGTGAGGCAACCCATAATTAGGAAAGCGTTTTTCAGGAGTTTCAACGATGAAACTCGCAATGTGTTCAAAAAAAGGAGAAAAGAAATGAATGCTCGTAAGATATTTGGAATATTCAGTTTGTTTTTGGTGCTGACCCTGGTACTGGCCGCCTGTGCCAAACCCACCGCAGCCCCGACCGCAGCCCCGACTGCGGCACCTACCGAAGCCCCAACCGCGGAGCCGACCGTGGCAAACCCGCTGAAGGTTACGCTGTCCTTCCGCGTGGTTGACCGCGCCTACCTGCCTTATCCTGACAAAGTAGCCCAGGAAATCCAGGCACAGTTAGCCGAGGTTGGCATCGAAGTTACCCTCAAGGAAATGGAATCCGCCGCCTTCATTGACGCCACTTCCGCCGGGCAGGAAGGTTTCTACCTGCTGGGATGGAACGCGGACTACCCCGATGCCACCAACTTCTACGATTACCACTTCGGTAATGCCAATAATCAGCAGTTTGGCACGCTCTTCCCCGATATGGTCGCAGAAATCCAGGCAGCTGCCCAGTCTTCTGACGCCGCTGTACGCCAGGGGCACTATGACACCATCAACCAGATGCTCAAGGACGACCTGATGATGATCCCCGTAGCGCATGGTGGTTCCTCAACCGCCTTCCAGGCGAATGTGACCGGCGCTCACTCCAGCCCGCTCGGCAACGAGGTCTTCTACGTGATGGGCAATGGCACCGATCAGTTGGTCTGGATGCAGAACGGCGAACCTGCCGCCCTGTGGTGCTCTGACGAGACCGACGGCGAGACCCTGCGCGCCTGCGAACAGGTCTACGAACCATTGTACGCCTTCGCTGTTGGCAGCAGCACCACCGAACCTGCCCTGGCTGTCTCCAATACAGTTAACGCGGACCTGACCGAATGGACCTTCACCCTGCGCGATGGCGTGAAATTCCATAATGGTGCAACCCTGGATGCCAACGATGTAGTGTCATCGTTCGCTGCCCAGTGGGATGCCAAGAGCCCGAACCATATGGGACGCACCGGTACCTTCGAGTACTTCGGCGCTTTCTTTGGTTCCTTCATCAATGCAGATGCCCAGGTTGCCCAGGTGGTTACCAAGGACGGCATGGATTCTTTGACTGCTCCTGACTGCGCATACGGCGGCGAGTTCAAATCCATCGAAGCCGTGGATGCCAAGACAGTCAAGTTCAGCCTTTGCTTCCCAGATCCCGCCTTCATCTCCAAAATCGCTTTCTCCGTTTTTGCCATCCAGGATAAGGATTATATGGATGCCAATAAGGGTGATTCTGTTGCGATGAGCGAGAAACCCAACGGAACCGGTCCCTATGTTGTAAAAGCATGGAACCGCGGCGACAGCGTTGTCTACGAAGCCTTTGACGGCTATTGGGGCACGCCCGCAGTCACCAAGAACCTCATCTTCCGCTGGTCCGAGCAATCCGCTCAGCGCCTGCTTGAACTCCAGGCTGGCACTGTCAACGGTATCGACAACCCCGGTCCGGATGATGTAGCGACCATCGAAGCTGATGCCAATCTCAAGCTCTACCCACGCGATGGCTTCAACGTCTTCTACATTGGCTTCAACAACACCATCCCGCCCTTTGACAATCCCGATGTGCGCCAGGCTATCACCTACGCCATCGACCGCCAGAGGATCGTGGATCAGTTCTACGCCACGGGTTCCAGTGTGGCGAACAGCTTCGTACCCGATTTTGTGGTACCTGGCGCCAGCCCGACTGTGATGTGGTGGGACTTTGACCAGGCCAAAGCCAAGGAATTCCTTGTCAAAGCCGGTTACACAGTTCCATAAAGTAGTCTTGTAATGAATGGATGGGGTTGGGTTCCCAGCCCCATCCAACCTTTTGACCGAAGGAAAAACCTGAACTATGCCTCAATTCATCGGCCGCCGTCTGCTCCTGCTGTTGCCCGTTTTGCTCGGGGTGGTGCTCGTCACCTTTATCATCGTGCGCCTCATCCCGGGCGACCCCTGCGTGACCATGCTGGGCGAACGCGCCACGCCGGCGAAGTGCGAGGCATTCCTTGATCGATACGGTTTGAACGACAACATCTTTGTACAGTTCGGACGTTACATCAGCAACCTTGCCAAGGGTGACTTTGGCGACTCGATCCGTTTCACCCGCCCGGTGACCGATCTCCTTTCGGAGCGGCTGCCAATGACAATGGAACTGACCATGCTTGCCATGCTGTTCTCCACAGTGGTGGGGGTGGGGCTGGGGGTCATCTCTGCGCTCAAGCGCAATACCATCATCGATACCCTCACCATGATCATCGCCAACATCGGCGTTTCTATGCCTGTCTTCTGGCTGGGACTGCTGCTGGCGTATGTCTTTGCTTTACTTTTAAAAGGAACACCTTTTGTTTTGCCCCCCTCCGCGCGTTTTTCTGCCGGAGTATCACTGCAGAACCTGGACGTCTACTGGGGGTTGACGAACCTGACTGGTTTGAAAAAATTCATCGTGGACTTAATGTCAAACACGGTGTTGATCAATGTACTGATTACCGGCGACTGGAAGATCTTTTGGGATTCCCTCAGGCATCTCATCCTGCCGGCAGTGGCAGTGGGGACGATCCCCATGTCCATCATCGCACGTATGACGCGCTCCAGTCTGCTGGAAGTGATCGGGCTGGACTACATTCGAACGGCGCGCGCCAAAGGTTTAACAGAAGACAAGGTGATCCGCAAACACGCCTTCCGCAACGCGCTCATCCCCATCGTCACCATCATCGGCATCGAAACGGGCGGGCTGCTCTCCGGCGCGGTGCTCACTGAAACAGTGTTCACCCTGCCAGGCATGGGCACAGCCATGGTGGCCGCCATCCTGGCGCGCGATTACCCGGTGATCCAGGGGTTTACCATTGTCATCTCCCTCGTCTTTGTGCTGGTTAATCTCATCGTGGATATCTCGTATGCGTATCTCGATCCTCGCATCCGGGTGGACTAGGCGGCTGACATGGATAATACAACTACGATCGCCAAGCTCCCCACCAGCACCCGCCGCTCGCCGACACGCGAAGCGCTACGCAATCTGTGGAAACACAGCTCAGGCAAGGCGGGTATTTTCATCCTCACATTTTTGGTGCTGGTTGCCATTTTTGCACCGGTGATCGCGCCTTATGATCCGACGCAATTATTGAAAGATCAGAAACGCCGCGATACCCCCTGCATCCATTTGCTCGGCTGCCCTGCGGATGAGCAGGAGCACATTTTTGGCATTGACGGCAACAGCCGTGACCTGTTCAGCCGGGTGGTTTACGGCTCGCGCCTTTCACTGCAGGTGGGGCTGGCGACCATGACCTTTGCCATCCTCATTGGAACGCTCATCGGCGCCGTCGCGGCTTACGCCGGCGGGCTGGTGGATAACATCCTGATGCGCATCATGGATGTGCTGATGGCATTCCCGAGCCTGCTGCTGGCAATCGCCATTGTGTCTGTGCTGGGCACAGGCTTGATCAACGCTCTCTTGGCTATTGGCATTGTATCTATCCCGCGTTTCGCACGTTTAGTCCGCTCAACTGTGCTTACGGTGAAGGAGCTGGAATACGTGCAGGCGTCACGCGCGCTGGGGGCAAGCCCGATGCACATCCTGTTCAAACGCATCCTGCCCAACGCCATCACGCCGCTCATCGTGCAGGGTACGCTGGGCATCGCCACCGCCATTTTGGATGCCGCAGCGCTGTCGTTCCTCGGGCTGGGGGCGGAGCCTCCGCGACCTGAGTGGGGGTTGATGCTCGGCGAGGAAAAGAATAGCATCTTCAGTGCGCCTCATTTGGTCATTTTCCCCGGCATTGCCATCATGCTCACGGTGCTCGGCTTCAACCTGCTCGGTGACGGGCTGAGGGACGCGCTCGACCCAAGGCTCACGCATGGGGGGAAGCAGTAGGGCTGAAATCTCCCCGCTAATTTCACTAATGAACGCTAATAAGCCCATTAGTGAAAATTAGTGCCTTTAGTGGATTGTGTTTGAATCCTGGATATACATCCGAAATAAAACAGTCTTTTTTATAGAGTTTTTACACCCTAAAAATGTTTTGTGCATTTTCTAAACATAAGCATTAAGGAATAATGGCTTTGTTGAAATTATTCAAAAATTCTTGACCGATATTTACTAACCCTGAAAAAGGCAGTTTTCCAAATTACCGTTCCCAGCATGTAAAAAGATTATGAGATATCTTTTCGGATGCCTCATGAAGCGCGGGCAAATATTTCTGTAATTCCTTCGGATCCTCAATACCTATAAAACCACTGAAAGATAAAGCAGCAATAATCGTTCCCTCATGGTCACGAACTGGTACGCCTATGCAACAGCCATTTTCTGCTGATTCTTTAAAATCTATGGCAAAACCTTGCTTGGCAGTTGATAATATTGTATCCCAAAAGATTTTGACATCTGTGATTGTGTGACTTGTCAAAGGTTTCATATCAGTGGAGGTAATAATTTGATCCACCAGACTAATTGGTAACTCTGAAAGTAGAATCTTCCCCCCCGCAGACGCATACATTGGTAGAGTTGAGAAGAGTGGAGGAATATAATCGATAAATTTTTTTGTGCGAGATTGCTGAAGGATTATGCAATGATTGCCTTCGCGCACGATCAAATTCATTGCCTGATCGTATTTTTCTGTATATTCTGCCATTACGAACTGCGCAACTTCGCGTAATGCAAGATATAAGTTGTTCTTTTCTGTTACAAAGCTTATCTTTTGACCGATAATATATCGACGATCATTAAATTGAAATACCCAGCCAGATTGCTCGAGGGTCTTCAGAATACGGAACGTTGTCGAAGGGTTCAACTGACATGTTTTGGCAATTTCATTGACGCCCACTGGTTCACGTTTGCTGCGCAATAAATCAAGCACAGCTAGAGAATGCTCGAGCATTTTGATCGTTTCACCATTCTGCATATTCTGCTTTTCCATTGAGATTCCTCCCATGAAATTCTTATAAACCATTTTATATGCTTTGACATTAAAAAAACGTAGAAACCCATCTACTTTTGGAATACACATTCCAGAAACACGCCAATCGATACCAGTAATACTAATAATTCATAATATATATACCGTTATTAATTGTCTTTGTCAATATGTTTCTCCAGGTTTGAATTGCGAACTCTTTTCTTTACTTTACATCTTATAAAAAACCAGATTTTTGTATTTGATTTTGTTTTATAAAGGGAGGTAGCCCCAAGATCCCAGCATAAAAATCATGTAATATATTATTCGATTTATATTACTGCCAAAAAAACTGCCTATTGCATTTTTATTTACGAAGTGCTATTATGTTTTCGGAATATCCATTCCTAAATTACAATTTTACGAGGAGCTATCATGGCAAAAGAAAAACTGAAGGGGATCTACATCCCGATCGTTACACCCTTCAATGCTGATGAATCGATCAGCTTTACTGGGATTAAAGAATGCACCGATTTTCTGGTGCAAAATGGCGTTACAGGTGTGATCCCATCGGGAAGTACTGGTGAGATGATCGCACTAAATAAACAGGAGCAGATGGAAGTAAATCGGGCAACCATTAAAGCTGCGGCAGGGAGAATCAAGGTTATTGCCTCCACGGGTGCATACCGCACAACGGATGTTGTTGAAATGTCCATTGCAGCTGAAGCTGACGGTGCGGATGGAATCATGGCAGTCACTCCCTGGTATATGGCGCCAAACGAAAACGAACTCTTGAAGCATTATGAAGCCATCCGCAAAGCCATTCGTATCCCCATCATGCTTTATCACAATCCCTATTATTCAACCTGCCTTTTGAGTGATGAATTCATGGCCAAGCTATATAACCAGGGTTTTATCGACGCTGTAAAAGAGCGCCAGGCGGATGTCTTCAGACAGCAGGATCTCCGATACTTGACCGATGATGGATTTGGCATTTTTTATGGCTACGATATCACTCCGGTTGAAAGCTTAAGCTGTTGGGCAGATGGCTGGGTCTGTGGTACCGGCAATTTGTTCCCGAAGGAAAATACGGAAGTCTTCAATCTTGCCAAGGCGAGAAAAATGGATGAGGCGATGAAATTTCATTTTGCAAAGATTCGCCCATATCTGCCATTATTCACCAAACCGACAGCTGCTGGCATGCCAGCACCCTGGCTTCAGATAATCAAGGAAGGAATGAAATTGCGCGGCGTCGATGCCGGGTATTGCCGTAAACCAGTCATTTCCGAGTTGCCCGATGATGTCATCAAAGCTCTTAAGGCTACGCTTAAAGAATACGGTTACCTCGCGTAAGAATATCAATAATACAACCAGAATAATTAAAGGATGTTTACCAATTAGGAAAATGAGATGAAATCAACAAAGGTCGATGTTTTGATTGCAGGTGGTGGAACAGCAGGAGTAATCGCCGGGATAGCGGCGGCTCGAAATGGAGCAAAAACTTTGATCGTTGATAAACAACGATGCCTTGGAGGTCAGTATACTGCTGGAATGCTCGGCGCCTGGGTTGGCTTCAGCGATAAAGAAAAAGTGATTGTGAAAGGAATCGCCTGGGAACTGCGGAACATCCTCAAGCAACGAAATGCGATCGTTGAGAACGATCCCGAGACAGATGTATGCTACCTGTATGACACAGAAGTTGCCAAAGTTGTGCTCGATGAGATGGTTAATCGAGAACCAAACCTTTCTGTTTTCCTGAACACCATCATCCTGGACGTTATTACTGAAGGTGATAAAGTCGCGGGAGTGGTTGCTCTCTCGGAAATGGAACAGATGGAAATCCGCGCAAGTGTCGTTGTCGATTGCAGCGGTGATGCTGTTGTGGCTGCAAAAGCCGGTGCTCCTTATGAAATTCGTCCCAAGAAAGAAATCCAGCCGATGACCCTGATGGGGAAAATGGCTGGAATCAATATGGATAAGTTGAAGAATTATTATAAGGAACACCCACCAGTTCATGATGCCGCGGTTCCCCCCGCCTGGCACGACTTTAAAACATTCCCTGGATTTATGCATTTTGGTCTCAAGGATGAGTTGGAGAAAGCTGCGCTTCCGGCTCATCTTGAATATCTACGAAATTGGTTAGCCATATTTACTTCAACCCCGAACCCGGGGGAACTCATGATTAATTGCTCTGGAGCAATTGAATCTCACAGCATCGCTGGGTTTAAAGACCGAGCAGATCAGGAGGTTGTATCGCAAAAATGTTTATATGATGTTGCAGAAGCATTAAAGATGTTCGTACCTGGATTTGAAAATGCGTATTTGTCTTCCATCGCCAGCCTGCTGGGGATCAGGGAAAGCCGGCGTATCGTCGGAGATTACAAAGTCACTCTGGATGATTTCCTGGCAGCAAGAGAATTCGAAGACAGCATTGGCAGAGGAGCCATGCCCGCTGGGACACACACTCCTGATGGAGTAACCATGGTCGTCTATGATCTGGATCCGGGCAAATCCATGAGCATTCCCTACCGCTGTATGCTACCGAAAGGTAAAGAAGGAATCTTGGTAGCAGGACGATGCGTTTCCTACGATGCAGATGTAGCGAATTGCATTCGATGCATGGCACAATGCATGGCCATGGGTGAAGCAGCTGGAACGGCAGCCGCAATTGCTGTTGAAATGAACACCACGCCACGCAATGTCGATATAAAAATGCTTCAAGAAGCTCTGCGAAATCAGCATGCGATTATTTGAAATATTCAAAAAAACTAAAAGGAGAAAGAAATGAAAAAGGTTCGAACTATAGCTCTTCTGCTGACTGCATTGTTGACGTTTGTTATTCTACCGGGATGTGCAAATACCACCCCGGTACCAGAAGTAACTGTGCCGGCCGAAGCAACAGAAGTTACCTCTGCAACTGAGGCTCCTACCGAAGCGGCGACTGAAGCGCCAGCACCTCAGAAACTTGTAATCTGGTCTAATTTGACCGCAGAAGCCCAGCAAATAGTACTCACAAAACAGTTCAATGAAATTGCCACTGAAATGGGTATCGAAGTTGCCATGGAAGCGGTTCCCTTCAAAGATATGTACACCAAACTGGCTACTGCAGTGGAATCTGGTGATGTGCCGGATATCATGCATACCAATTTTGCCGGCGTAGCTTACCTGCACGCGCAGGATATGATTTCCCCCATGGATGATGTGATCGATTCGATCGGCCGTGTCGATTTCATCCCGACATACCTGCGCGTGCTCACTGCAGATGACCAAACCTGGGGTGTCCCTGACTGGGCACTACACACTTCTGTTTGGTACCGGAAAGACCTGTTCGAGCAAAAAGGTCTGAAAATCCCTACTGACTGGGCAGAATTCGAAGCCGTAGCGGAGGCACTAAACCTCGATACGAACAATGACGGAAACATTGATGTATATGGTTTCCCTGTGCCAATGAACCCCGTACAGGTCGCTCCCCAGACTTATTACGAATTCCTCTATTCCGCTGGCGTTTACACCTTTGATCCGGTCACGGGTGAATACGTCTTTGGAAAACAGAAAGAGAAAGCAGCTGAAGTTCTTGATTATGTCATTGACCTCTATAAGAAAGTATCTCCACCTTCTGCAACTGAGTGGGCATGGAATGAATATCGCAATGCTTTAGTTGAAGGCACTGTTGCCATGACGCTTGATATGGGTGCAGTGGTAGGTCTTTCCAATACAAATAACCCGGATATGCTCGCAAAACTTGGCCGATTTGATCTCCCGGGTGAATTTGGAACCAAATATGCATCCTTTGGCAGCGGTTACGCATTTGTGGCAAGCAACCAGGGCACTCCGGAGAAGATCGAACTAACCAAGGAATTCCTCAAGAGACTTAACACCCCTGAACGTGCTGCCGAGCGAGCCCTTTCCCGCCCGATGTTCGCTTTCCCGTCACTATATCCTGCGCTCGCCATCTACAAGCAAGATCCTTCAGTTGCAATGTTCCAGGATGAAATTACCACTATAACCAATTCATTTGAGAATAGCAATTGGTACTGGTACGGCATGGAACACGGCTTAAGCCAGATGTCGTCACAAATTGAAGCAACAACCTTTTTCGGCGAAGCAATGCAAAGCGTTGCTCTTGGTCAATGGACGTCAAAGGAAGCAGTTGATTATATTGACGAAATGCTGCAGGAACAACTCAGTATAATTGGGAAATAAATTTTTCACCTGTCGCATAAGACGTAGAAACATCAACGTGATTCAATAAGTACAAATCAGCACTATCGGATGCATTTGGGGACTTCCCAATGCATCCGATACGTGCCAGAAGAAAGGTAATTGAACCATTAGAGGTATTGATCATGGTCAATGGTGAAACGTCAGTTATTCAATCGTTAAAAAAGTTCAATAGATCCTTGGGTAGTTTTCACACAAAACGGAAGTTATTGGCATTTTTATTCATTCTTCCCACAATCATTATAATTGGGGTTTTTATTCTATATCCAGTGATCAGTAACCTGATCCTGAGTTTTACAGACGCCAGGTTGATGAAATCCGAATATAACTTTATCGGGTTTGAGAATTACATCAAGCTATTCTCAAGCAAAATGTTTCTCAAATATACCTGGAATACCGTCATTTGGACTTTTTTTTCAGTAGCCGGGCAGCTAATTCTGGGTCTGGCATTGGCTCTGTTGATCAATAGGGAAGTGCGGGGGGTAACTTTCTTAAGAAGTTTCTTGATAATCCCCTACGTGGTACCGGCTGTGGCAATCGCTTTGATAACGAAATGGATCTTTAATGGCGATTACGGCATTGCAAGCAAGTGGCTTCAGGATCTTGGGTTGGTCCCTTACAAACAATCCCCACTGGCGATGATTAATGGCGGGATGGCGATTGTCGTCTTGATGAATATATGGCGTTCTTATCCCTTCCCAATGCTTATTTATTGGGCAGCTTTAAGAGGAATCAACTGTGAAATATATGAAGCAGCCAATGTCGACGGCGCTAATAAGCTGCAAGTATTTCGTTACATCACCTTACCTCAACTGCGGAATACAACCATTGTTCTGGTAATTCTTCGTATCGTTTGGACAGCAACTTATTTTGACCTTATCTGGATGATCACCGGAGGTGGACCGGCAGGTTCTACCACTCACCTTCCGATCGTTATCTACCAGGCTTCTTTTGGAACATTTCAAATTGGTTACGCGTCCGCAATTTCCATTTTGCTTGGGATCGTACTTTTTATCTGTATCATTTTTTATGTGAGAAAATCCGGAGATTTCGCAGACTGATGGGTAAAAACCATAAGGATTCAAAAATGAAGCATTCTGATCAATACTATACAAAAAAGATTATTAGAGAAGGCGCATTAACCCTCATTTCAGTGTTTTTTATTGGGGTTGTAGGGTTCCCTCTTTTATGGATGGCATTAAGTTCGCTTAAACCACCCACTGAGCTATTCAAGATCCCTCCTCAGATTTTTCCTCATAAAATTTCTTTTGAATGGTATCGAGAAGCTTTCAGCAACACTATGGTTCTCCGCTATTTTTTAAATAGTTTTCTTGTTGCAACAGCCACAACGATCATTGTAATCATCGTTGCCACCCTCGGTGCATACAGCCTCACACGCTTCCGTTACTTTGGCAGAAAAGCCATCACAATAGCGGTTCTTTCGGCCTATTGCATCCCACCAATCATGCTGATGATTCCTTTGTACCGTATCGTTGCAAGCCTCAATTTGAAATCCTCTTTATTTGGTGTGATCATTGGGCACATAACCGTAACATTTCCGTTTGCGATATGGTTATTAATTTCCTTTTTTCGCAGCATTCCCCGTGAAATCGAGGAAGCAGCTCTGGTTGACGGAGGGTCAGACCTAATAATCTTTTTAAAGATTATCTTACCGCTTTGTATTCCCGGTATTCTTAGTACAGGCATCCTTGTGTTTATCCTCTCGTGGAATGAATATCTGCTCTCCAGCGTCCTGGTCTCACAGGATTCAATGAAGACCCTAACAGTTGGTTTGGCAAACTATATCAGTTCAACAGAGATCAATTGGGGTGTGATCATGGCGCTTGGAACTGCAACCACCATCCCGATTGTTTTGATGTTCTCTTCAATTCAAAAGTATTTTATTGAGGGGCTAACAGCTGGGGCTGTTAAAGGATGATTAAGAGGATTTCAAATTGTCGGTAAAGAATTGGATAAAATTTATTTTCCTCGGTTTGGTCTGTGGATCGACTTTTATGTGGATCAAACTCGCGCTTCGTGAAGTAAATCCTTTCATGCTGGTATTTTTCCGGGTTTTCTTTGCTGGTATCGGATTATGTTTGTATTTCTTTATAATTCGGCGTAAATTGAATCTTCGCTGGTGGTGGGTGTACGCATTCATTGGATTCTTCAATGTGGCTTTTCCATTTGTGCTCATTTCCTGGGCTGAGACTCACATCTCCTCCGGTCTTGCAGCCATCCTCAACTCCACTGTTCCGCTTTTTACGATGATCATTGCTGCCTTTTTTTACAAGGAAGATAAATTCACTCTCCAGCATGGTATTGCCCTCATTATATGTTTCTTGGGTGTGTTGGTTTTGAGTTACACGAAGTTGGAAGGGAATTCAGAATACCAGACTTTGGGGATACTCGCCATGCTTGTTGCAGCGTGCAGCTATAGCGCCAGCACAGTACTCGCACGCCGTGTGGACAAGTTTGTTTCACCTGAGGACCATTCAATAGGTCAAATGCTGGCTGCGCTGGTTTTCATCACCCCAATCATGTTCATCACCAATTCGCCAGTGATCCTCCCGAAAAATCCAACAACCTGGATTGCCCTCGCGTGGTTGGGATTGATTGTGTCCTTTGTAGCGGCTTTGATATGGTTCAGGATGATCTATGAAATCGGTCCAAGCCGGGCGAGTATGATGATCTATATGTTTCCACTGGTTGGTGTAATATTGGGGATCATTTTTCTTGGTGAAAAAGTAAGCTGGCAGGTTGTGGTTGGCGGATTTCTCATCCCCGCAGGGATCTATATTGTGAATTCAAAGCGGATCTCGCAACTGGTGAATCCAAGGACTGGTGAAATGCCATCGGGGAGCTTGAATGTGTGAATCCCACCAATCAATTTCTTGATGGGGGATGCGAATGATTGGGTAAACAGTAAGTATGGAGGACAGAATTGTATTCCCCCAAAACCATTGCTAAATTGGCTACTGAACTGTCAATGCGAGGAGGGCGAAGCCCGACGTAGCAATCTCGGTTTTGTAGTGTGTGCAAGTTCCAAT
>CAZAAJ010000062.1:14684-16969 GCA_964483135.1 uncultured Anaerolinea sp.
GAAAAACAAATATTTAGGTTGTTAGCGAACCTTAGCGTAATTGGCAGATAATATTTTTAAGAATGTTGTATACTGATTAAAACGGAGGTGAACAATGAAAGGTAACCAGCAGGTAATTGATGCATTGAATTTTCTCCTGAGCGACGAACTGACCGCAATCAGCCAGTACATGGTGCATGCTGAAATGTGTGCCAACTGGGGCTACAAGGAACTGGCTGAACATACCGAGAAGCGCGCCATCGAAGAGATGAAACACGCGGAAAAACATATCGGACGGATCATTTTCCTGGAAGGGAAACCCATTGTAAGCAACCTGAACAAGATCAACATTGGTGCGGATGTTCCGGCGATATTAAAATATGATCATGCTGCCGAGGTGGGTGCGATCAAGGGGTACAACGAGCGCATCAAGTTGTGCACCGAGATGGCTGATAACGGTACCCGCGAGATCCTCGAAGACATCCTCGGCGACGAGGAAGCCCACATCGACTGGATCGAAGCCCAGCTCGACCAGATCTCCCAGATGGGCATCCAGCTTTATCTTGTGGAGCAGGTGGGGTAGGGGCACGAGATTCGAGAATAGAGAAAAGAGAATCGTAATTCTTAAACCTAATACCGAGAATCGGAAGAGCTTAACGTAAGTAATATTAATGGATTGGTAAAAAAAGGACGGTTCGAGTGAACCGTCCTTACGATTCTCGAATATCGACTCTCGATTCTCGGTTACTTAACAAGCCAGTAGAAGAATCCTTTAAGGGCGATGGCGTAGACGCGGTAAGGCTTGGGTCCCACAAAGACTTCGTCGCCGATGAAGATAGTGGGGGTGCCGTAGAAATTGGTGCTGCGGATCTGCTCCATCTGGGATTCCACCTGGGTTTCGGTGGCGGGGTCTGCCACGCATGCTTGCAGCGATGGCATGTCGAAACCGATGGCGGTTAATGAGGTATCAACAAATTCCTGGTCCTCCTGATTGGGCTTGTCGGTGCTGAAGAGCAGGTCGTTGAACTGCCAGAACTTTTCACTGGATTGCTGGTAGGCGCAGTAGCCCACCTTGTTGAGATAATCGGAGTGCAGCTTGACTGGATATTCCAAATAGACCAACGGGGCGTTGTAACGGTCAACCAGTTTACGGATGATAGGGTAAGTTTTACGTGAGTAATCGCAGGAGTAGCAGCCGATGAAGATGATCTTCTGACCATTTCCATCCGGGTTAAGAGCGGGGAAGGTGTCCACCTCTACGCCCTCGAGGGTGAGGTCAGCGATGGTCTTGGGCACGACCGGGCAGGAACCGCCGAGGTTGGAAACCTCGTTGTTGGCGCCGGTGGGGTCGAAAACACAGAACGCCTCAGAATTGGCGCCGTTGCAGGAACCGGTTGTGTACCAGAGTACCACCCCGCGGACGGACATCACCAGTGCGGTCATGCCGATGACGAAAAAGATCCATGCGAGTAGTTCGAAGCGCTTATTAATGAAGGAAGCCAATTTCTCGGAGCGCATAATGACCTTGCCGAGGATTTTTGCTTTCATCTTCTCATCAAAGCCGGTATTGCAAGGGCGGAAGGTGATGCGGCGGAAAACGCAATCCAGCGCTTCTTTTGCCAGGCGGCGGTTGGTGGCGCTAAAGATCCCCAGGATAGAAAGGATGATGAAGGCGACGATACAAAACATGGGCTAAAGGACCTTTCGAATTTTGAGTAAATGTTCCACGAGTAATTGGGTTTCTTCGAGCGTATTGTAAATGTAAGCCGAGGCGCGCACCGAGCCGGCGATGCCGCGCGAGTGGAACCACGAATGCACGCAATGCTGCCCCGAGCGGCACATGATGCCAGCCATCTGGTCGAGCATGAGCGCGATGCGGTGGGAATCGATACCTTCTATGTAGAAGGTGGTGATGCCGCCCCGCAGGGCGGGATCAACCGGACCGATGAACTTGAGCCCGGGGAGACCCCGGATGCCGTCCGTGATGGCGCTGTTGAGTGCCAGTTCGTGCTTCTGGATGGCGTCGAAACCGACCTTCTGCAGATATTGCACGGCTGCAGCGAGGCCGATGATGCCGGCGTAATCCTGCAATCCGGCCTCGAATTTCTCCGGTGGGGGCAGGAAACTGGCAGACTCGTAGGTGGAAAAAGCGACAGTATCCCCGCCGACCAGGAAGGGTTCCATGGCTTCCAGCAGGGCGTATTTGGCGTAAAGCACTCCGGTGCCGGAGGGACCCATCAACTTGTGACCGGAAAAGGCAAGGAAGTCGACATCCAGTGACCTGACGTTGAGCTGCCGGTGCGGCG
>CAZAAJ010000063.1:0-16632 GCA_964483135.1 uncultured Anaerolinea sp.
ACCTGACGGCAAAAAACGTGATCCTGGCTCGCGGGACAATTGTTAGTACAGGTGGAACGAAACCGATCGAATTCTATATAACGACTGATATTTCTCTTCCCGGGTCAACGAACGAGGCAAAAACCGCTCCCATCGAAGCGGTAATTGCTGGTGCAGCTGGAAATGTTGCAATCGACACCATCAATCTTATCAGTGGTTTTGAACAATCTGTTGCTGTATCCAACTCAACACCTACTAAAGGTGGAGCTGAACAATCTTACCCGACCCCGACGGATCTTGATTATCAAAAACTTGAAATACAGTTGAGAGAACAATTATTAACTAAATGTAAAAGTGAAATTAAGGGAAACGTGCCTGAAGACGGTAATGCATTGGAGTCAAGCGTGCGTCTGGATGAATTGATTTCTCGATCACAAACCCCAAGAACTGGAGAGCCATCGGATCGGGCGATTCTTTCATTGGAAATTTCCTGTTCTGCCCTTTTAGTTGACGAAAAAGATGAAAATCAACTGGCAAAATTATTACTCGATCAAGACCTCCCTAAAAGTCTTCTACCTTTAGATAACAATATACTCATTGAGAGACCCTCACCAATCTCCGAAAATAGTGATGGATACTACACTTGGGATGCAACTGCAAGTAGAAAATTAATGCAAGATTTGGAGATTGAGAAAGCTCTAAAGATGATTTCAGGCAAAAAAATCGGAGATGCCAGCGAGATCCTCTCACGGGTTTTTTTACAAACCAAAGAAGCTGAGGTAACAATTACACCACATTGGTGGAAATTGATGCCGATCCTTCCGGGTAAGATAGAAGTTGAATTCCGGAGTGAATGATGGAAGGTCGAATCCTGGCGGTTGATCTGGGTGAAAAAAATATTGGTTTAGCACTAAGTGACCCGACTGGTACACTTGCTTCGCCATTGGAGGTTCTCCGGCATATTTCAGGTTTGATTGATGCGGGGCTGATCGCTCAAAAAGCTGAAGAATTCAAGGTTATTAAGATAATTGTTGGCTTTCCAGTGAATGACGATGAGCGAGAAGCCCCCCAAACAAGGCACGTGAAGAAGTTCGTAGACGTCTTAAAGAGTCAAACAAGCCTCCCGGTAATCCTGTGGGATGAAAGTTTCAGTACCAACCAGGCACAAAAAATTCGACAACTGATGAATGCACCACGAAAATCCCGCAAAGGCCACATTGATGACCTGGCTGCTGCGGTCATTTTACAATCCTACCTGGATTCAGGAGAAAATCAATTAATATGATCAGGAAAAAGAATAAATCCTGTGCAGGTGTGTTTCTTTTTGGATTATTAATCCTCGTAGGATTCGCAATCATCTGGATTTCAATTCCAATATTGGCGGAAAATGCCTTTGGACCAGCCACTTCTTCCTTAACTGTGTTTCAATTAAGAAAATATGGCATCCGTTTAATTCTAGGCGAGAAATCCCTGCTGACTCCCGTATCCAACTCTAATGAATCCATTTCCTTCACCATTGAGGAAGGGGCATCCATTTACAAGATAGCTTCAAGCCTGGAGGCTATCGGGTTGGTAAAAAATGGCAGTCGGTTCAGAGATTATCTGATCTTTAAAGGTCTTGATTCCTCAATCCGCGCCGGGACTTTTTTGATCCCAGCCAAAGGTTCAGCAATCGAAATCGCGGAAATCATCCGATCTGATAACCCGTTTTTTTCATTTTATCTTTACCCGGGGTGGAGAGCTGAAGAGGTTGCAGAGGGATTGATTGCCTCAGGTGCTCAAATCTCACTTGACGAGTTTATGCGTGTAGTTAATAACCCGCAGGATCTTGCATTGCCTGATGCGCTGAAAGGTATGCCATCTGTTGAGGGATTCCTTTATCCTGATAGTTATGAGTTGAGAAGAGATTATTCAGCGACTCAATACATTCAATTTTTCATTGATCGATTTACCCAGGAGTCACTTCCCTTATTAGTTAATGGTTCACCTAATTCCGGTTTATCCATAACGGAACTTATCACCCTGGCTTCCATAATCCAAAGAGAAAGCATGATTTCAGCGGAGCTTCCAACCATAGCCTCGGTTTTTTATAATCGACTTGCGATTGGAATGAAATTGGAAACCGACCCAACCGTGCAATACGCGATTGGGTATGACCCTGGCTCAGGATCGTGGTGGAAAAGTCCGTTAGCAATCTCTGACCTTGAGGTTTCAGACAGATTCAACACCTATATCAATTATGGTTTACCCCCTCATGCAATCTCAAATCCCGGATTGGATGCGATTAAGGCAGTTTTACATCCGGCTATGACCCCTTATTATTTTTTCCAGGCTAATTGTGATGAATCAGGGTCTCATGTTTTTTCAGAAACTTTTGAAGAACACGTTTCACATAATTGTCCATAAAAAAAGAGGAGATCTCTCTCCTCTTTTGTCGTGAATTTCGGATTACTTGGCTTTATATCCTGGACCTGTTTTGAAAAACTCGTTATTGGAATCAATGGATGGGGTTAGGTCAACAACTTCACCCGCCTTGAGAGTACGAGTGGCAACCAGGTGAACTGCCTCTCCGTCATGGTTCTGGCCATTATAAACTTCGGTAAAGCCTGCTGTTCCTGCGGGCATCGATTGATGTTCACCACCTTTGGCTTTAAAAGCTGCAGGGACTTCATCTGATGGAAAAATAGCATTATAGGGGCATTCGGACTCGCATGCGCCGCAATCGATACAGGTGTCGCCGTCGATGTAGTAATTAGGGTACTTGTCTTCCGGTTTTCCGGGAACGATACACTCAACCGGACAGACTGTGGCACAGGATCCATCTCGTAAACATAGACTTGTAATTACTCTTGCCATTTTTAATCCTCCATTTTTATGAACGGATAAATAGATGATTTATTATACTGCATGGATGAATCGTTCTTCCGCAGATTTCCAATCAACAACGTTCCACCATTGGGACAGGTATTCAGCACGACGATTTTGATATTTAAGATAATAGGCATGTTCCCAAACATCTACCACGAGAATTGGTTGCATATTTTCCTGTAAAGGATTCTCCTGGTTAGCTGTGGAATGGATTGACAGACTTCCATCCTTTTTCCGGCTAAGCCAGCAATACCCGCTGCCGAATCGGGCCAGGGCTGTTTTTTCGAACTCCGCCTTGAATTGAACGAAACTTCCAAAAGTGGCATTGATCGCAACTGCCAGTTTCCCCGTGGCTTCTCCGCTTTGTCCAGATGCCATGGACGCCCAATAGATATCATGGTTGTAAACTCCGCCGCCATTGTTTTTAACTGCAATCCGAATATCTTCAGGAATAGCTTCGAGATTGGAGACCAGTTTTTCCAATGGCCAATCAAATAGTTCAGGATGCTTTTCGATTGCGGCGTTCAGGTTTTTTGCATACGTCGCATGATGCTTGGTATAGTGAATTTCGACTGTACGCGCATCAATGACGGGTTCCAAAGCATCCATTGAATACTTCAAAAGAGCAGGTTCAAATGCCATTTATCCCTCCCAAGATTTTTGATCCTATTCATCAGGTACAATTAAATTGTAGCATTGCAAAAACATTTGTCAAGTAAAGTAGTTTACCTTCATTGAAAAAACAAAGCGTATCTCCTTACATCGGTCTACTATTAGGGATAGGAGCTGTGTCCACTGCTTCGATTTTCATCCGGCTAGCACAGGGTGAAGCCCCATCTTTAGTGATCGCTGCTGGTCGTCTGGCTTTTGCTTCACTCATTATATTTCCGTTTGCAATCAGTAGTCTTTCAAAGGAATTGAAAAACCAATCAAGAAATACTATTGCCTTATTGATACTGGCAGGCGTTTTTTTGGGATTTCATTTTGCAACCTGGATCACGTCTCTTGAATTCACAACGGTAGCCAGTTCAGTGGTGATCGTCACAACCGCTCCGCTTTGGGTTGCTGTTTTCTCTCCACTCTTTCTGAAAGAAAAAATTACCAGGTGGATTGTCCTGGGTCTGCTTATTTCTTTAGTTGGCAGCGTAATCGTTGGAATCAATGGAGTTTGCCAGATTGATGGCGGGAATTTCCAATGTCAACAATTGTTCTCGCTTGCCAAAGATAAAATGTTCGCAGGTAACATCCTGGCTTTCCTGGGAGCTTTACTCTCTGCTGGTTACCTGATGGTGGGTCGACGTGTTAGGAATTCTTTGAGCCTGATATCTTACACGTTTGTTGTCTATTCCATAGCCGCGGTTGTCCTTATTCTCATGGTCATTTTCACGGGTCAAAGGATCACAGGGTTATCCTCTGATACTTATCTATTCATTATTGCGCTTGCGTTAATCCCCCAATTGATTGGTCATTCCTCTTTTAATTGGGCTCTAAAATATCTTTCGGCAACTTTAGTGTCCATTGCGCTGCTTGGGGAACCCATAGGAACCATTATTCTTGCCTTCATATTTTTAAAAGAGTCGCCAACGATACTGGAGATCGTTGGCGGTGGATTGATCCTGACGGGAATATTTGTGGCATCGCGCAGTCAGAGAACCCCTGAATTGAGCGCGGATACTTAGGCTGGCTTAGCCTCCCGACTGTAAAGGTAGTTAAATTCCTTTAAACGTAAGAGTAAAACGTTATCCAATTGATCGCTGGTAAAACGAAATCCCCAGTTACCGGAGGGTTTTCCGGGGAAATTCATCCGTGCTTCGGTACCAAGGCTTAAAAGATCCTGGAGGGGAGCAAGTGTAAAAGCAGCCGGGGATGACCATACTGCACGTACCATATCCCATGAAATGTCATCACCGGAACGGCCAAGATAGCGACGGCATAGATCCTTTTCTTTTTCAGGCGCCGCTTCATACCAACCGCGTGCAGTGTCATTATCATGCGTACCGGTATAGGCAACACAGTTTTGCGGGTAATTGTGCGGAAGGAACGGGTCATCTGGAGTTGAGGAAAAACCAAACTGGAAAATCTTCATACCCGGCAATTCCAAGGAATCACGCAGTTCAATAACGTCTGGTGTTATCTCGCCCAGGTCTTCTGCAAGCAAAGGAAGTGCTGCAAAACTCTTTTCAATTGCCTCGAACAAATTTTTGCCAGGACCTTTAACCCAGCGGCCAATTTCTGCAGTTGGCATGTTGGCAGGAACTTCCCAATAGCCGGCAAAACCCCTAAAGTGATCCAGTCGGATGTAATCAACCAGGTTTAAAACGGCATTGATCCGCTGCAACCACCATGCGTAGCCACCTTTTTTGTGAATATTCCAGCGATATAACGGGTTGCCCCACAATTGACCAGTCGGTGAAAAATAATCGGGTGGTACCCCTGCGACACAGGTAGGCTGACCTTTACGATCAAGGAAAAAAAGGTCGGGGTGAGACCATGCATCAGCGCTATCGTATGCTACAAAAATGGGGATATCTCCAATGATGCGAATATTTTTCTGCCTGGCATAATCCCTAACATGGTTCCATTGCTGATAGAACAAGAATTGCCGGAATTTATGGTTAAAAATTTCATCTCCATGCGTGGATGCAAACGTTTCTAACGCCCCTGGTTCGCGTTTTCGTAGGGAATCCGGCCAATTTCCCCAGGCTCCACCGCCCAAGTTTTCTTTAATTGCCATGAATAATGCAAAATCATTCAACCAGATCTTCTGCTTTTCACAGAATTCCTGGTAATCCTGCAAGATTTTCTGATTCTTTGTCTTTTTGAACTTCAGGAAAGCACGATCAAGCAGTTTTATTTTCCACTGGATCACTGGACCAAAATCGACTTTTTTTTCTGGAAATGAAGGCCGGTCTGCTAGATCCTTCGTGGAAAGTAATTTCTGATCCAGAAGCATTACCGGGCTAACAAGGTAAGGGTTACCCGCAAAAGCTGAGAAACATTGATATGGTGAATCTCCATAACCGGTTGGACCCAAAGGAAGTACTTGCCATAGCGAACACCCTGCTGCAGAAAGAAAATCTATCCAGCGATAGGCTTCAGGACCAAGGTCGCCTATCCCATCTGGTCCTGGTAAACTGGATGGGTGGAGTATCACTCCTGAACTGCGAGTCAACTTCATTTTTCCTCCTGGTAACTTTATGAGGTGAGTTCCTGGTAAAGTGTAGAGTATTTTTTTGCGGATACTGCCCATGAAAAGTCTTGAGTCATTGCATTATGAATTATTCTTTTCCATGCAGACGAGTTTTGATACTTGTCGAGTGCATTCTTCAATGTGATGGTAAATTGGTCCGCATCAGCAGCTAAAGATAAGAAACCTGTTCCTCCAAGACTCTCATTTGAATTACAAATAGTGTCTTTTAACCCACCAGTTGCATTCGCAACTGGAATTGCGCCATAGCGCATTGCTATTAGTTGAGCCAATCCGCATGGTTCATACCTGGATGGCATCAGTAGAATATCTGCGCCAGCGTACAAACGGTGGGATAGGGTTGTATCAAACTGAATCCTCGCCCTGACTTTTTCCGGCAATTGTGATTCAAGGGCTATCGCTGCTTTTTCCAGCATCGGATCTCCGGAGCCCAGGATTACTGCATGCCATTTCTGATCTGCCAATTGGCGCAATGCTTCAATCGCGAGGTCAACCCCTTTTTGCTGGTCCATCCGGCTGATAAGAATGATCAGTGGAATATGATTTAAATTCTCAAAAGCCATTTCTTTTTCCAACGACCTTTTACATGATCCTTTGCCACGAATATTTTCACTGTTGAAATTTGCAGCGATGAAAGAGTCTGTGTCTGGATCCCAGAGGGAATTGTCAATACCGTTCAATATCCCTGAAATCCTGTTTTGATGCTTCTTAAAGAAGTTTTCCAAACCACAACCATACTCAGCTGTTTGGATTTCTTGGGCATAAGACGGAGAGACTGGCACAATACAGTCGGCGCTGGAAAGCCCCATCGGCAATGGGATTGTTCGCGCCCAAATGGGAAGAGTGGGGTCTTCTGCGGGTTCGATGCCGAATTTTGCAAGGGCTAATTCTGAACCTGCACCCATATAAGCCAGATTGTGTAACGTGATGACGCTTTTAATTTTGGAGAACTCGGCACGTAACCCTTTGAGTTTTGAAAGTTGATGCACAGCAATTGAGGTATGCCAATCATTTGCATGCAGAATATCAATTTTCCATTTTAGAACGCGCGGGAGTTCAAGGCATGCGAGTGAGAAGAAAATAAACTTTTCGGCATCTGCCATAAAGTTAGGTCCATAAACCGGATCTTCTTCTTTAATGGGTGAGCCGTCGATAAAATAGATTGGAATTCCGTTTGAGTTAATTTCATGTATTGAGCATTTAAAAGACATACTACCGGTGTGAAAATTGAAGTCAGTTAGTTTTTTCACTTCGTGAAATTTCTTTTTTATTACACCGTAATATGGAAGAACAAGCCGGATGTCGAGAGCTAAATCCTCATTGCTTAAATTATGAATTGCTTGCGGAAGTGAGCCTGCAACATCCCCTAATCCTCCAACCTTTATGAAAGGTTCAGCTTCAGAAGCAATAAAAAGGATATTCAAACGCTTCCGTGTCATATTATTTTCAAATTACCTAACCATGTCGATATAATCTTCGGAGATCGTCTCCGAAAGATCCACACCCAAAGTATTTGCTAATTCCGAAATCAGATGGGATTTGTTTTCAGCATCCTGTCGACTCCAGGTGCGGCTTTTTATTTCGAGGAAGGAGCCGAGGTCTGGTTTTGTGACTCTGTCAATATTTATGAAAAAGTCTTCTCCCTGGAAGTGAACGAGGTAACGTACCCTGTCTTTTTCAATTTCTTTTTCAAGATGGGGTTTAAAGTATTCTCGGTAGAACCGCGGGCTTTGTGTTGCTGGTGCTAGATACCTGCTTCGTGATAGAAGGACATCTTTTGCGAACTCATCTTCTCTTGTTGGACCAATGTGAGTTAATCTTGAGCGAACCTGGTCGATTATGCCCTCCGGGTTAATGAATTCGTCTTCGCGGTATCTGATCAAGCCCTGGTCAACGTCCGCAAAGAAGAAGTACAGGTCAAATTCACGGTAATGCCGCGACCGGATGATCTCGAGTTGCTGCTCCTGGATTGCTCTTTTAACCTTTTCGGGATCTTTAATCCTTACTTTGGCTTGAATTTCAAAACTCTCCCCTTCTGATGCACCGCCGATGGCGATTAATTTTGAAAGGATGGATGATTCACGCTCAATGAGGAACATATCAATTCTCTTTGCATATTCCTGACTGCTGTAAACAAGATCTTTTTCGTTCAGTTTTTCAAGTTTCTGATCCTGCATTAACCATTTACCATTTACCATTACATCCGTCACATCGGCAGCCTTGGCAGCATACACTATCTGGGCATAAATTCCCAGGGGGTTGTGCCTGAACTGGGGACTATTATGAATGGGGTTAATGTCCAAAAGGATCAAATCCGCTCTTTTACCTACTTCGAGAGATCCGGTAATGTCCCCAATATGAAGCGCTTGGGCGCCGAGACGGGTAGCCATAAGCAAGGTAGAGCGGGCAGGAAGAACAGTTGGATCTCCAGTTGTTCCCTTTTGCAGGAAGGATGCAAGACGCATTTCCTCGAACATGTCCAGGTCGTTATTGGATGCAGGTCCATCTGTTCCAATGCCAACATTCAATCCCAAATCGAGCATCTTCTTGACATGTGCGACTCCCGAAGCAAGTTTTAGATTTGAGGAGGGATTATGTGCCACTCCCGCACCTAGATGCTGTAAAGTACGAATCTCACCATCGTCGACATGAACACAATGCGCTGCCAGTACCTTGGCTTCAAACAATCCCTGCTTCTTTACATAAGGGATTACTGGCATTCCTTGTTCCTTACGCATCGTTTCAACTTCAAAGAGTGTCTCAGACAAATGGGTGTGAAGGGGTACATCGAATTCAGCTGCCAGGGCGGCAGTGGATTTGAGGATCTCCGGCGTACAAGTGTAAGGAGCATGCGGCGCTACTGATGGAACGATTAGTTCGTGACCTTTCCATCGCTTGATGAAGTCGCGGGACATTTCAAGCGATTCTTCGAAGAATTTGGCATCCGGGGTGGGGAATTTGAGGACTGTTTGGGAACAAACGGCACGCATTCCCACTTCGGCCGTTGCTTTTGCAACATCTTCCTCGAAATAGTACATATCCGCAAAAGAGGTAATTCCTGAACGGATCATTTCCGCACAGGCTATCTGCGTTCCCAGGCGCACAAAATCAGGAGAGACAAATTCACGTTCAACAGGCATCATGTAACCCATCAACCAGACATCAAGGCGTAAATCATCTGCAAGGCCGCGTAAAAGTGTCATGGGAACATGGGTATGAGCATTTACCAGACCGGGCATCAATACCTTGTGGCTGCAGTCGATTTTACTTGTTGCCTCGAAGTCATTGAAAACCTCCTTTTCTGGACCGATGCCAATAATCGAATTACCCAGAACAGCAACTGCACCAGGATCGAAGTGGTGAAATTCCAAATTCATTGTTAGAACTATGGCATTATAGAGAATTAAGTCAACTTTTTTCATTATTAGTCCTATTTTTTATTTTTTAATTCAAGCCATAAATAATACAAAATGATATTTTTCGCCCATATTAAATAAGATTGGGGTGTTCCTAAATGCGTTCTTGTAATTTTACTTTGAGTTTGAGAATTAATTACAATCTGATTTTTAGAATCTTCATCTTTTGGAAAACATTCAAAGATTAAACAATTATCAAAATTTTCTGGAATTGATTTTGGAATAGAAGGTAAAGATTTGATTGTAATGTTTGGAACCGCAAAGGATAATTCCTGCGGAAAATCCACCAGATATACCACGGAATTATGGCCAGATTTAGCCGCCAAAAGTGAAATAACATCTTCGATCATTTCATCATTTTCACCATAAATATTGTCTGCTGCGATTTCCCGGATCTCGGTTTCGATCTTTCGAACCATTTTGGATGCTTTTTCCATCGTGGATGCAGAACCAACAATCCGAATATCAACCATACCAGAATGGGCAAGCAAGCCAACAGTCGGATTACTCATTTTTTCGTAGTTTCCAACCATCTCATCGAGAGTGGATTCGCCTATCCCGATGGCGTGGAGTACTTTTGAGAACAAATAGTGAGAAGGAGGGATAGTTTTTTGTAAAAACGGAAGTACATTTTCCGTTAACAACCGTTCCATCTCATGAGGAACTCCCTGTAAACAAACAACGAATTTATCCTTCCAGGGAAGGATAAAACCTGGAGCAGTCCCGTATTTATTTTCTATGGCAATTCCTTTTTCAGGAATATAGGCTTGTTTTCGGTTGTTTTCTGAAACAGTCAGTCCCCGCTTTTGAAATCTTGATGTGATCTGTGACCACAATTCCTCATGGAATTCAAGTTTCAGTCCAAATGCCCGGGCAACGGCTTCACGTGTTGGATCATCCACTGTAGGGCCCAATCCACCAGTGGTGATTACAATATCTGACCTTTGGATCGATTCCCTCAAAAGAATTGCAATACGATCCTGGTTGTCTCCGACCATGGATATTCGAAACAGGTCATAACCAATTTCTTTTATTCTTTGGGCGATAAATCGCGAATTTGTGTCCTGTATGTCACCCAGGAGTAATTCAGTTCCAATGGTAATGATTTCAACAGTCGGCACAATATCCTCTTTGCAGGCGTGTATTCTATCAGTATATACTGAGTATGAATGATATTCCCAATCCACTTTGTCAACTTTATAATTAGGTTATGAATGAGTTGAAAAAAAGTGATAACCGGAAAAGCCTTGGAACGTGGGGAGAAGATTGTGCTTGTTCATTCCTCGCCAACCAGGGGTTTTCCATTGTGGCACGAAATATCCGAAGTCCTTATGGTGAGATTGATATCCTAGCGCAAAAAGATAGCCTAATGGTTTTTGTTGAAGTTAAGACAAGATCAAACACAGTGAATGGTTTTCCGGAAGCGGCCATCACTGACGGGAAGATCAAACACATGGAAGAAAGCATCCAGTGGTATTTAAGCCTACATTGCGATATCAACGATAGCTGGCGGGTTGATGTAATCTCAGTGATAGGCAAACCCGGCAGCAAGCAACTCCCAAAAATCGAATGGTGGCAGAATGATTTCTAGTTCCAATCGTAAAGTCCTGATGATCGTCGGACCAACAGGGGTCGGTAAAACCTCTTTGGCGTTAAAAATTGCGGATGCGGTAAAAAGCGAGATTGTTTCGACTGACTCACGGCTGCTTTACCGGGGAATGGATATCGGGACAGCCAAACCCACACTTGAAGAACTGCGATTTGTAAAACACCATTTGATCAATGTGGCGGATCCTGATGACACCTGGTCTTTAGCCAGGTTTAATGGAGCAGTTATTGAGTCGATTGATTTATTATTAGCAACAGGAAAAATACCAATTTTGGTTGGTGGAACCGGTCAATACTTCAGGTCTCTTGTTGAGGGATGGGAAATCCCTGAAATAAAACCAAATCTTGAGTTGAGAAAAGTACTTGAGAGTTGGGGAAAAGAGATTGGTCCTTACGAGTTGCATCGAAAACTGGCTTTGGTTGATGCAAAAAGTGGTGAATCCATCCAACCTCAAAATCTTAGGAGAACCGTTAGAGCTTTGGAGGTTATGCTTTCAACTGGAAAACGGTTCTCAGACCTGAGAAAAAAAACTAAACCAATCTATGATTTTAAGGTTATCGGACTAACAACGTCTCGTGAAGATCTCTACCAGATTATAGATAAGCGTATTGACGAGATGTTTACGAAAGGTTTTATCAAGGAAGTCGAGGATTTGGCGGGCAAAGGGTATACAAAAGACCTGCCATCAATGTCAGCCATTGGTTACCATGAAATAATGCAATACCTGGCAGGTGAATTAACGCTGGGAGAAGCGAAAATTGTTATGAAACGAAAAACCAGGCAATTCGTACGGCGACAGTCCAACTGGTTTAATCAGGACAATCCATTGATCGAATGGTTCACAATACCCCCGGATCCTACAAATGACGTGATTGCATCGGTCAGATCATGGATGATGAGCTAATCAGATGAAAAAACCTTGGCTTGTAAATTACGATCCAGGAGTTCCTGGTTCCTTGAATTATCCAAAGGTCGGATTACCCGCGTTGCTGAAGGACTCGGTACGCAGTCATCCTGAAAGGGTTGCTTTAATCCAGGGAGACAGGAGCATAACTTATGAAGATCTTTATTCGAAGGCTTCTGACCTTGCCAGAAAATTTATCAAAAACGGTTTACTGCCTGGAGACCGGGTGGCAATCTGCCTACCAAATCAAATAGAATTTGTGATCTCTTTTTTCGCCACCTTGCTGGCAGGGGGAGTGGTGGCTGCATTCAATCCTACCTATCCCGTTAGAGAGATGATATTCCAGGCAGAGATCGCTAAACCAAAATTCATAATTGGATCCAGGAAAAATTTGGAAAAAATTAAGGAATTATGTACTGAACATCAATTTGACAAAATCTTCTTGAGTAGAGAAACAGAAGATTTTAAAATTGATGTGCACAAGAAAACAAGTTACGTTAAAAGCGAGCTGGACAATAAAGATGAAGTGTTTCTACCATTCATTGATCCGGAACAGATGGCAATATTGCAATTCAGTGGAGGGACTACTGGAATCCCGAAAGCAGCAATTGGGCTTCACCGTAATGTCGTGGCAAATGTCATCCAATTTTCAAGCTGGTTGTCACCTTTACTGACCGATGAGGAGGTTTTTTTAACTGCCATACCCCTTTTCCACGTTTATGGGATGGTTATCGGATTAAACGTTGGACTTAATGTTGGAGCTACCATTATTCTGATAGAGGATGCAAAAGATATCAGCGGGGTGGTTGATATTATCTCAAGATACAAAGTAAGTATATTACCGGGTGTTCCAACATTATTTAATGCGATTAATGGGCTTTTCCCAAATGTGACAAAAGTTCCTCAATTATCCACGCTTAAGGTTTGCATTTCTGGATCTGCACCCCTTCCGATTCAGATAAAGAATCAGTTCGAGGCGATTTCCGGCTCAAAACTGGTAGAAGGGTATGGACTGTCGGAAGCACCGACTGCAACCCATTGCAACCCAATAGAGCGAGGAAACAGGGATTTTTCTATAGGTTTACCCTTGCCGGATGTGGATTGCCGAATTCTGAATATCGAATCAGGAAAGATTTCGACGGATCCTGGAATAAAAGGGGAATTGTTGATTAGGGGACCCCAGGTGATGCAAGGTTATTTTGGTAAGGACAACGAAACAAAAACCGCACTTGAATGGGGTTGGCTTCACACAGGTGATATCGCCTATATGGATGAAGATGGTTTTTTCTATATTGTCGGACGAAGTAAGGAATTGATCAAAGTTGGGGGGCTACAGGTGTGGCCAAATGAAATTGAAGTCGTTCTACGGCAAATGCCCGGGATTAAGGAAGTTGCCGTTACAGGAATACCTGATAAAAAATCTGGTGAAGTCGCAAAAGCCTGGATTGTACTAGAAAATGGATACACGGTAGATTTGCTAACGATGCGGGAGTTCTGCAAACACAAGCTGGCAGGGTATAAAATCCCAAGAGCATTTGCGATTCTCAATGAATTACCGAGATCTGTTGTCGGAAAAGTCCTCAAGTACAAACTCAACGAGTAAAAAAAATTCGGGAGGTTTATCCTCCCGAATTGTCTATAATTGGTAGAGGGGCGTTCCACTTTTATGGGTAACTGGGGGCGGGAATATGGCTTCAAATTCGTCTCTGGATAGGGTTTCAACTTCTAGAAGTTTTTGGGCTACAGCGTCCAATTGAGAACGATAAGTTTTCAGAATTTCCCGAGCCCTGTCATATGCTTTGCTAACAAGAATTCTCACTTCTTTATCGATTTTCTCTGCAATTTGTTCCGAGTAATCTCGTTGTTCGGAGATCTCACGACCAAGGAAGATGAGTTCTTCTTTTTGCCCATAAACCATTGGTCCGAGTTCCTCGCTCATGCCAAGGCGGGTGACCATAGTTCGAGCCAACTGGGTCACTCGTTCGATGTCATTGGAGGCTCCAGAGGTAATATCATCAAAAACGAGCTCCTCAGCAGCCCGGCCGCCGAGCAGACCAACCATTTCAGCCATCATTTTCTTTCTTGCCATTAAAGTTCGGTCATCCACTGGAAGGGAAATAGTATAACCGGCGGCCATCCCACGGGCAATGATCGACACTTTTTGAACCGGGTCAGATTCTGCAATTGAGTTCATTACTACTGCATGTCCTGCCTCGTGATAGGCCACAATTCGTTTTTCTTCTTCGGAGATCAAACGGCTTTTTCGTTCGGGGCCTGCGATGACTCTTTCAATCGATTCTTCAAATTCACTTTGAGAAATACTTTTCCTATTTCTGCGTGCCGCAAGAATGGCGGCTTCATTTACCAAGTTTTCGATATCGGCACCAACAAAACCGGGAGTCGATTTAGCGATCACTGACAGCTGAACCTCGGGTTCAACGGGTTTTCCTTTGATATGAACCCTCAAGATTGCTTCCCGACCTTTTGCATCAGGTCTATCAAGTACTACCCTGCGGTCAAAACGACCCGGACGGAGCAAAGCAGGATCCAAAATATCCGGCCGGTTAGTGGCTGCGATGATAATAATATTTGTATCAGTATCAAACCCATCCATTTCAACCAGCATCTGGTTCAAGGTTTGCTCGCGTTCATCGTGACTGCCACCTAGACCAGCACCACGCTGCCTGCCAACTGCGTCAATTTCGTCAACAAAGACGATACATGGTGAATTACGTTTTGCCTGCTCAAACAAGTCGCGTACGCGGCTCGCGCCAACCCCAACGAACATCTCCACAAATTCGGACCCTGAAATTGAGAAGAACGGAACACCTGCTTCACCGGATACTGCTTTTGCAAGCAACGTCTTACCTGTTCCCGGAGGACCAACGAGAAGAACACCCTTGGGAATACGTGCTCCTAATGCAATGAATTTTTGCGGTTCCTTTAAGAATTCAACAACCTCTTGCAGTTCTTCCCTGGATTCATCAATTCCAGCTACATCTGCAAAGGTCACTGTGGGGTGATCTCCGGTAAACATGCGGGCACGCGATTTGCCAAATGACATGGCTGCGTTGTTGCTCCCCTGTGCTTGCCTGAAAATAAAGAAGAATGCACCAGCAAGTAACAGAAACGGTAGTATATAAAAGAGCGCATTCAGGATTCCCGATAGTGCACTTGGCGATTTTACTTCAATTTTGATCCCATTATCGGGAGACAGTTTTTCAGGGGGAACACCCAAATCGAGTAATTGGCTGACAAGTGTATTTTCAGTTTCCTTAACTGCAGTTTTCTCTGAACCATCAGACTTAAATACAATGGTTAGTTTATTCTCTTCTTCGATAATCCTTGCAACATTGCCTTTGTTAACTTCATCGGCAACCTGGTTGATGGTGAGAACTGTATCTGTTGATTTGGCATTGTTAAAGCTGAACACAACAAGAACAATAATCGCCATAAATAGTAAAAAATAAACAATGTATGATTGACTACGTGGTTTCACTAAATCCTCCAAAATGCTGAACCGGAATTCCAGTTCGTATGCAGATTATACCAACCAATAAGGAAGGTTCAATGTTTTTCAAGGGTGAATTTGAAAAGATTAATATATTTCTTATAGAAAACTTGTGTTTGGATTTGGTTTTTTCAGGAATCACCCGATCTAAATTCATCCAATGGGTGACAAAGGCCACACCCTACCTGTGGAGTTTTTACTTCGGTTTGTGCCCGGGAACAAAAAGCAGTGATTTCCACCTTGCGTTTCCCAATTCCCAGACTCCTGGTAATTCTTGCTGTTAATGACATATTCTTACAGGCATTAGCCCGCAGGATTGCCGGAACCGGGCAGGTTTTACAGAGGTCGCGCGTCCAATTATTAGGTGGGGGACGATTACCGATCAGACGGCATTCTTCATCAGATCTGCCGCGAAAATAATTACCATAAAAAAAGGGGCATTCGCTGCCAAATGGAGTGCGCATAACCACCGTTATTAGAATCCATTCCTTATAAGGAAAAGTAAAAAGACTAAACCCTGGTTACGTATTCTCCGGTACGCGTATCAACACGGATGCAATCGCCAGTCTGGACGAAGTAAGGAGTGGATACTTCCAATCCGGTTTCGGTCGTAACCTTTTTAGTAACACCGGTAGCCGTATCACCCCTAACTGCTGGTTCTGCATAAGTAACATCAAGGTCGACAGTAGTGGGGAGTTCGATATCAATTGGTTCACTATTATAGAAAGTTAGTTTGACTTCCATTTCAGCTTTTAAGAAACCAGCATAGTCGCCAATAATTGTTTTTGGAATGGCCGGCTGCTCAAATGTTTCAAGATCCATGAAGTAGAAAAGTTCACCATCATTGTAGAGATATTGGACATTATGGAAATCGAGACGCACATCCTGGATACGCTCTCCGGACGTGAATGTCTTTTCAAGTGTGTTGCCACGACGAAGATCGCGGGCTTTTATCCGAATGGTGGCGTTACCGCGTCCAGGTTTGCTGAACGAATATTCGAGTACCCGGTATAAATAACCATCCATCTCAAAAATTACGCCTTTACGTAAGTCATTGACGTCAATCATTTTTAAACCCTCTCTGTTTTCAAATTAGCGCGTGAATTATAGCTTAGCAGGCTTACCCTGACAAGTAGC
>CAZAAJ010000064.1:0-15944 GCA_964483135.1 uncultured Anaerolinea sp.
ATTTCTATCTCACGGATTTGATCCATTTTCCATACCCGGGTTCCTTTTGAATGCTTTCGCCATTCCATACCTGCTCACCCCTTACCCAGGTCTGAGAAACATATCCGCGTAGATTCCAACCGGCAAACGGTGTTGTATTCATCCGGGAAAAATTCCCGGCGCGACTTGCTTTCCACTCTTTATCCGGATCCCAGACCGTGAAATCCGCATCCTTGCCGGGAGTAATACTGCCCTTTGACTGCAGCATCCCTGCCAGCCGGGCAGGCGTAGTTGCGGAGGCTTCGACAAAGCGGTTGAGACTCAAATTGCCATTCAACACAGCATTCATCATCAAGGGGAGAGATAACTCCAATCCGGCAATCCCTGCTGCGGCTGAGTCAATCAACCGGGGATCATTCGGGAGTGGAGTCAGGTTCTCAGTGTAATGGTCGCAGGCAATCGCATCGATTACCCCATCTTTCAACGCCTCCCAGAGCTGCAGGTTGTCCGCCACTGTACGTAACGGAGGCGTTGTTTTTGCCCTGGCACCATAAACAGAAAACGCCGATTCATCCAAAAGCAGGAAATGAGGTGGGGTTTCACAGGTGATATCGGTTCCATGGGCTTTTGCCCAGGCAATAAGCTCGGCCGTCCTGCCTGTAGAAACATGGCAGATATGAACCGGGGCGCCAGCCGCCCGCGCCATTTCAATCACCTGCGCAACGACACTGGTTTCAGCTACCGGCGGCCGCGAGTGCGGAAAACTCAATGGGTCGTATGCATCCAGATTTGAAACGAAGTAGTTTGGGTCTTCAGCATGCAGCCCAAGCCGTAGACCCGTGCTCGCAGCTGCCTGTACTGAGCTCCACAGAGTGTCGGTACTTACCTGGGGGTCAGCGGGTTGAAACACTTTGAAATAGGCTGCTCCTGCTTTCGAAAGTTCCGAAAGGTGTTCAAGATCGCTATTTTCGATGACGATACCTGCAATCAGGCCAAAATCAATCACACAGCCAGCCTCACTCGCCGCGGCTTTTTCAAGTAGTTGAGCGACGGTAATACAGGCATGGAAAGGAGCCATATCCAGTACGGTTGTGATACCGCCCGCAGCGGCACAACCCGTACCGGGGTAAAAAGTTTCAGCTCCTTCTGAAATATGGACATGGAAGTCAACTCCCCCGGGTAAGATCCACATGCCTTTTGCATCAACAATTTTGTTACAATGAATTGAACCTGACATTTCAGGATCTATTAGTTTAGAAATTTTTTCGCCATCCACCAGCAAAGATAAAGGTGTGAGTTTTCCTTCAGACCAGACAGAACCGTTATCGATGCGAGTTATCATTTACTTTTCCTCTATATCCTATGGATAATAACTTGTTTATGCCAAACCAGCCTTTTTTAATAAGAAAGTAGTTTGCTCCTGAACGCGCAAAAATGCCTCCTCCTTGTCCAAAGTGAGAACTTTCCGATCTGACATCAAGATCCTGCCAGCGACAATCGTATGGCTGACATCACCCGCACTGGCTGCGTATACGATCTGCTCTTCAACATTCTGATGTTTTCCTTCAACAATCGGCCACAAGTGGGGTTGATCGAGGTCAATCAGGATGATATCTGCCTGTTTTCCAATCTCGAGTGAACCAACCAATTTGTCCATATTAAGTACACTTGCGCTATGCCGGGTGGCCATATCCAGCATGGTTTGAACGGGCATGATGGTGGCATCGTTGCGCGCCAGTTTCTGAAGAAACGCGCCAATCCGCATTTCCTCAAACATATCCAGGTTATTATTGGAAAGATTCGAGTCCGTACCCAAACCGACTTTCAATCCCGCGGAAAGAAAATCAGGGATGCGGGCGATCCCGGCCGCCATTTTCATATTGCTGCTCGGATTGTATGCCAGACCCACGCCATGTTCCACCAATAACCGGACATCCTGATCAGTAAGATGCACACCATGCGCCACACTTAATCTCGGAGAAAGGACACCGGCTCTCAGCAGCATCTCGGTTGCGGTGCAGTTATACTGCTCCCGAATGAGTTCCACTTCCCAGAGGGTTTCCGAAAGGTGGGTGTGGATCGGAACATCATACTTCTCTGCCAGGGTTCCAATTCTTGAATACCCTTCAGGGGGAAGGCTATAGGGCGCATGGGGTCCAAACCCCGGGGTGATGAGCCTGCTGCGTCCTTTCCATTCAGACACAAACCTTTCAGCGCTTTCAATACTTTCACCCACATCTGATGGGGAGATCATGATTTGGGGAACAAAAATACCCCGTAACCCCGAACGCATGGCTACCTCCGCACAAGCGCCGGGGAATCGATAGATATCGATGAAGGTTGTGATCCCCCCGCGGATCATCTCCAACTGGTTCATTAAGGCTGCAGCGTAAATCGTTTCATAGGTGTGAGAACGATCCAATGGAAAACAGATCTCATCCAGCCAGCGGTTCAGGGGCAGATCCTCACACACACCGCGGGTCAGGGTCTCATGCATGTGTGAATCGACCAATCCCGGTAAAACAGCTTTTCGCGCCCCGTCAATTTGAATTTTAGACTGGTATGGCAGATTTTGACCCATTGCAAATATCTGCCCATCTTTCACGGCAATATCCCCATTGAATATTATGTGATGTTCCAGGTCCTGGGTAACGATCAAACCATTTCGAATGAGCAGATCCACCGATTCGGTCATTTCCACATTCCTCCATTAAGAGAATTACAGGTTATCTCACATCCATTTTGACACCAATCGCATCCAGGTAATTGGCTGTTCGCTGAACCGCACTCTCATCGTCTGGAAGCGGCAGGATTTCGGCAGAGACAACTCCCTGGTATCCAATTTCGGAAAGAGTTTTTAGTACGGATAGGAGATCGATATGGCCTTGCCCGGGGGACTGACGGTTACTGTCGACAAAATGAAGGTAACCCAACGCTTTTCCAGTCATCCGTATGGCTGTTGGAAGATCCACTTCCTCAATATTCATGTGAAATGTATCCAGCAGGACTTTCAGATTGGATTCTCCGACCTCGCCAATGAATTTCACTGTCTCAGCGGCTGAATTCAGGAAATTTGTCTCATAACGGTTGATTGCTTCAACCAGGAGGGTGATCCCTAATGGTCTGGCATATTCGCAGCATTGGCGAACTCCATCCAAAACCATTGCCTTCTGTGATGCTCGATTGTCCTCAGAACCCTCCAGCTTTCCTCTCACGCCCCCGAGGATGACCTCCGCATTAAGTACAACGGCAAGGTCGATGATCTTTTGCAAGCGCTTTACAGCCGCCGCATGAATGTCGGGATTAGTGCTACTCAAACACAGCTGGTCATGCAAACACCCCTGTCCGGTAGCCAGTGCGGTCACCTTGAGGCCATATTTATCAAGTAAATTGACCAGATCGTTTGTTGGAAGATCGTCGGCGTTTCGAACGCTTAGCTCAACATACCGGAAACCGGCTTTTTTCAGGGCAGTAAAACCTTCTTCAACCCGCCCGGAGAATAAGACAGGACCGAAAACCGTTTTTCGCGTGGAAAGTGCCATAGCAAACTTGAACCCATCTATGGTATAGGCTGGGTTTATTTCATCCTGACTATCCCCCATGTAACGGTCAAGAAGCTTTATGCGGGCAATGTGACGACCTCCTTCGAACGGGGTCTCCAGCCATTCCTGCACGATCCCCGGCATTCGTTCCGGGCTGACGATCCAGGCACCCATAACGAGAACATTTGCATCATTATGGGCTCTGGCTTGATGGGCTGTGAACACATCATGGCAAAGGGCTGCGCGCACCCCTTTGACCTTATTTGCTGCAATGGATGCCCCCAAACCGGTGCCACAGATGACAATTCCTCCATCGCCTGCACTTGAGACAACAGCCCTGGCTACCTTTTGGGCATAATCGTTATAGTCAACGATCACTTCAGAAGTGTAAGGACCCATATCCACAAAGTCCATTCCTCGTTGCCGCAAAAACTCGCCGACAGCCGTTTTTAAAGAGATGGATACGTGGTCGCTGCTAATATAAATCTTTTTCACTTGTCACTCCATAACCAAATTCACCGATGCCAACCCGGGTCGATACGAATAGTTTATTTTACACTGAATGAAGGAGTGAAGATTGTGGGGATGATAAAAATTGTCCTTTATAATCTGATGTAATCTTTCAGTTATTCACAGGAGTCTGTCATGATTAAAGTAGGTTATATCGGTCTCGGATTAATGGGAAAGAACATGGCGCGTAATATATTAAAAGCCGGCTTTCCTCTCATGATTCATAATCGCAGTCAGGCAGCTGTTGACGAACTTGTTGCTGAAGGAGCTACGCGCGCTGTTTCCCCGGCAGAAGTTGCCAGACAGGCAGATGTGATTTTTACAAACCTACCCGATAGCCCGGATGTGGAAAAGGTGGTTCTCGGTGAGAATGGAATCATCGAAGGCATCAGGAAAGGTTGCGTTTGGGTTGATAATTCCACCATTAAACCTGCTGTTGCCAGATATATCGCGGCAAAGATCAACGAAAAAGGGGGGTTAGCATTGGATGCCCCTGTCAGCGGCGGCGAAATTGGCGCCAGGAATGGCACACTAACCATCATGGTGGGCGGCCCGGCAAATGCACTTGACATTGTCATGCCCATCTTCAAGGCAATGGGAAAAACGATCACGCATATCGGCGATTCTGGTACCGGGCAAATTGCCAAAGCTGCCAACCAGATCATGGTCGCAGCGCAGATGGTGGCAATGGGCGAACTCTTGATTTTCGCGCAAAAAGCCGGGGCAGATCCGGAGAAGGTAATCGAAGCAATCAAAGGCGGAGCAGCCCAGTGCTGGACACTCGACGTGAAAACCCCGAGATTATTCAAAGGGATCCGTGAACCCGGGTTCAAAGCTCAAATGCAAGCCAAGGATATGAATATCATTATTGAAACCGCGCGTGAGTACGGCATCCCGCTACCTTCAGCAGCGATTGACGCCCAGCTCTATAACTCCATGGTTGAACTGAATCTAGGCAACCAGGATAATTCCGCGGTCCTGGCAATTATCGAGTTACTGGCTAACGAAAAACTTAGAGTAAACGAGGCCTGATTAATCCGTTGTATATCTGAAGAATGGCCGATCCAAAATCCCCGGTTTTTCAATATCAAGGGTTCATAGTGATCGATGAATAAATCGTTCTTCTTTTGAGGTTAATATCCTTAACCGTAAAAATAATGCCTTTTATACCATAACTGACTGCAAATAAAGCGGTTTTTTTCATTTATTGGGGCTCTAGCTAATCGCAATAACTACCTCTCATCGGGCAGTTCTTTATACGATCGCACTTTACCATAACAATTTAAGGAGTCCCCTTTTTTTGTAGTGCGGCGATCAGGTTTTGTGGGTCCAGGATGATGCCAAAGGAATATTGTGCCCCATCATGTTCAATCTGGATTGTCTTTCCTGTCTGTAAAGCGATGGACCAAAATTGTTCAGGTGTGATCTCAGGATCAACTTGGCAGGCAAGAGCATATATACCAGCCACGTAGGGGGCTGTCCAACTCATACCTCCAACGCTGTAAAACACATAATCACTATCGCCAGTGGGGCTGGCAGTCGTCCGTGCGTCCATCGGAATTAATAGAAAATCAGGGGAAAACCTGTTAGTATCGTCATAAAACGCTTGACTCCACCAGGGTGAGGGAGTAAAGGAGCTAAAATCATTGGAGTCAGCCAATGCGCTCCGACCCATCCCTATCATATTCCAACCATAAGTTTCATGGATGTTCATACTCACTACAAATACTCCGGTATTCTTTGCTTCGGTTACTGCTGCTTCCATGTCAGCGTAACCCTTCATGTCAGGTAACCAGCCAGTCGAAATGGAAATGACCCGTATCTTGTGGCTGCGCGGTAAAGATTGGTTTATTTCCAGGATTCTTCGTACGGCTTTTGCTAAATAGCTGAGGTCATAATCGAATCCACCTCCGCCCGTGAATGTCCCCCACCAATCAGCAATGAAGTATAGGTCAGCTTCCGGTGCAACACCGACTGTTTTCCCCACAGCGATAGATGCTACTGCTGGTCCATGCATCTGTGAATTGGTGTTTGGTTTTACGTTTATTTCTTCATATAGTTTCAATTGGGATACATATTCCTGGTGGTCTACGAGCATGGGCTGATCAATTATGGCAATACCTACTCCTGAACCTGTAATTCCTTGAGCGTGTAATTGGCGAACACCCAACCCTGGATCTTTGCCCAATTCCATGATCATTTGTGTATCGAAGCCCGCTGGTAATTTCTCGGAAGCTGGCCAGATTGTCTTCGAATCAAAGTTGGAATATAGCAAACCCTCCATTGATTGGGTCAGGTTTAATTCGGAGAGATTCGAAGAGCGGAAATCAATTTGGAAAGGATTATCAGAGTTGGGATCGTACTTTGATGGTGGAGTTGGATTAGGATTTATGAAGCTAAAACTGGCCGCTGCAGGATGGCGATCAATTTTCGGAGAGATATATGGTTCTGTACAAGCAGTCAGAATAGTTATGATCAGTGCTAAAAACAGGACAAAACGAAAGTTTCGGATCATATCTTCCCTTCCTTACCCCATAGTCAAAGAAAGACTTTTTTTAACTCCTTTACAAAACAAGATTCTTTTGCGGCTTGAACTTTTTTTAATTTAACACGAAATCAAGTTCAAAACAAAATAATCAAATATATATTACCTCATTTCCCGACTTGCCCTGATGTCTATCCCTGTCCCCAGGATATCAGCGACCACCACCTCATCCAGTGAAACGGGTGTTTGCAGCTCCACCTTTCGCAAGGCGGACAACAGTTCCGGGATGCGCGGCTTGGGGAATGGCGCGGAGGTGTAGACAGGCATCAATGGATGGATACCGCCCTTGACCTTCACCGACGAGGCTACCATGCGGCGCGGGTCGGTCAGCTCCTGGCGGGCATAGTCGTGCCCGCGCTTGCAGCCGTTTTCCACCTGCAGCACGGTCTTGCCCTCTCGGGTAACAATAAGCGTGCAGCCTTTCGGGCAGGTCACGCAGATCAGTTTTTCTTCTATCGTTGCCATAGGCTCACCTCTTGACGATGGCGATCGTCAAATCCTCCGCCGCTTTCAGTTCATCCAGCAAGGCTGGTTTCAATGTCAACGTCACCATTTCACCGGGGCGGGCGTAGGGTTCTCCCTTACGCGTGATCATACGCTCGCCCACTCGGGCTTCCACCCACACCGGTGCTTCGATCGGCGCGCGCACCCGCATCTGCACGCGGATATCGCCGTCTGCCAGGTGATCCGGGTTGAGGGTATGCGGCACCACGTAGCGCACATTTTCACCCGCTTTAACCGGCAGGGTTTTGGTTTTGCCGTTGAGGGGATGCTGTAAATAGTTCGCAGCGGCCTTTCCGGCGGTCAGCCCGGCCTCGGTCACCCAATCCACCAGGTCGTACACATGCACCACATTGCCTGCCGAAAAAATGCCGGGAATGTTGGTTTGGAAGGTGTCATCCACGAATGGACCCGCAGTGACGGGGTCGATCAAGACCCCCGCCTGGCGGGAAAGCTCATTCTCGGGAATAAGACCAACCGAAAGCAGCAGTGTGTCGCAAGGGATGACTTCCTCAGTGCCGGGGACCGGGTTCCATTTTTCATCCACCGCCACTGATTCGATGGCTTCCACCCGCTTTTTACCGATGATGTTTTTCACCGTGTGCATCAACTGCAGTTCGATATCGTAATCCAGCAGGCACTGCACGTAATTGCGAGTTAATCCGGAAAGATATGGCATCACTTCCAGTACGCGTTCCACTTTGGCTCCCTCGAAAGTGAGCCGCCGCGCCATGATCATGCCGATATCCCCGGAACCCAAAATCACAAAATTCTTGCCGGGCATGTAGCCTTCCACGTTCACCCAGCGCTGGGCTGTGCCGGCTGTGAACACACCGGCTGGCCGCGTGCCGGGCAGCCTCACTTGGGCGCGCGTGCGCTCGCGGCAGCCCATCGCCAGCACCACTGCTTTCGCCTGGATGGTGACAATGCCGTGCCGCTTGCTGGCAATCGTTACCCGGTGGTCGCGGGTGATCTCCAATACCATGCTGTCCAGCAGGAAATCTACCCCCACCGAAAAGGCTTCGTTGATAAAGCGCTGCGCGTAAGACGGACCCGGCAGATCCTGTTTGAAGATCTCAACGCCGAAACCGTTGTGAATGCACTGCAGCAGGATGCCGCCCGGTTCCACATCACGCTCGATGATCAGCACGTCCTGTGCGCCGTTCTTTTTGGCGGAGATGGCGGCTGCCAGTCCACCCGGACCGCTGCCGACGACAACCACATCATAATTCTCCCGGATGGTCATTTCGCCTCTACTTCTTTGGTGGAGCGGAAGAGAAACTCGGAGCCCCGGCCCTTTTTGGTCACTTCGGTCGCCGGGATGTCCAGTTCCCGTGAAAGGATCGCCACCACCCTCGGCATATCAAACGAGCCCAGGCAGCGGCCGGTTCCCAGCCAGGTGCGGCGCTTGATGGCGTCATAGGTTCTAGCTGGTATGGGCGAATGGATCTCCGCCACGATCTCGCCTTCAGTGATCATCTCGCAGCGGCACACGATGCGTCCGTAGCGGTCGTCTTTCGAAACCAATGCAACTTGCTCTGCACGCGTGAGGTGATTGAAGCGTGGTCTGGGTGCGCGGACCGGGTTCCAGTCTTTCTTATCGGTTAATTTTTCACCGCCGCCTTTGATCAATTCGACTACACGCTCTGCGATGGCTGGCGCGGCAGTGAGCCCCGGCGATTCGATCCCCGCCAGGTGGATCACACCCCTCAGGTGTTCGGAGGGTTCAATGACGAAATCATGTCCGTAATCAACCTGCTTGTTCCTGCAGGGAGCATTGCCTGTGGCGCGTAATCCCGAAAAAACCGCGATGATGCTGCGCGCAGAAATTGATGGCACCAGCTTGGCCGCGGAGTTCCAAATCTCTTCCAGACCAGCCCGGGTGACCGCACTGTTCTCTTTATCTGATTCAGTCATCGAGTTCGGACCAACCAGGACATTGCCGTGCGTGCTTCCCAGCACCAGGATGCCCTTGCTCGTCCCGGTGGGCACCGGGAAAAGAATATTGTTGACCTGGATCTCGGTTTTGTCCAGGATGTAGTACTCGCCTTTGCGGGGATGGATCTCGAAATCCGTGGCATCGCCAGCCAGGTGCATGATGTCATCGGAGTAGGTGCCCGCCGCGTTGACCACCCAGCGGCAGCCGATATCGCCGCGGCTGGTGCGGATGCCGGTCAGTTTTCCGCCATCCACCATGAATCCCTTGAAGGTGGTATCGGTCATCAGTTCAACGCCATTGAGAACCGCGTTCTCCAGCGGCGCCAGGCAGGCAGCAAATGGATCCACCATACCGGCAGTCGGGGTAAACAGCGCCCCGCTCACCCCGGGAGTGATCAGCGGCTCACGTTTGAGCATTTCTTCACGGCTGATGCGCTCGACCTTGATGCCGTTTAACCTGCCGCGCACTTCCAGCGGGTCGAGGCACCCCAGTTCATCTTGCCCCACCGCCACGATATAAGCGCCGGTGCGCTTGAACGGGATGCCCAGTTCCTGCGAGAGCGCATCCCACATTGGATTGGCCAGGCGGTTCATCTCCGCTTTAAGCGTCCCAGGTACGGGGTCATGCCCGGCATGGATGATGGCAGAATTGGCAGAGCTCGCCCCCATTCCGATGTCTTCTTCTTTTTCGATCAGCAAAACGCTCAGGTGATACTTTGAAAGCGCGCGGGCTGTCATGCAGCCCACCACGCCGCCACCTACAATGATCACATCGAAGGTTTTCATATTTAAATCCAGTTATCGGGATTCTAATTTTTTGTTTGCTGACTAATTATACCCTTGGCTTTCCACCGAAAAAAACCGCTCATCCGAGCAATTCTGCTAACTTTTTACTGGAGGCTTCCTTCACACGATCGTGCAAGCTGTTATTATTAGAGTCCATCGTTACCACCAGTGGAAGATTCTTCACACGCAACACCCACATGGCTTCAGGTATCCCAAACTCGAGTTTATAAACTCCGATCACTTCCTGCACAGTGGCAGCGATCAGCGCTGCTGCTCCGCCAATCGCATGAAAATATACCGCAGACATCTCCGCGCAAGCCTGCAAGGTTTTCGCACCCATGCCGCCCTTACCAATCACGCCCTTGAGATTGAACAACCGCATCACATCCGCCTGGTAGGGTTCTTCGCGAATGCTCGTGGTCGGCCCCGCTGCTGTAACGTGGTATACACCGGATTCATTCACACTTACAACCGGTCCACAGTGATAGATCACCCCCCGGTCGAGGTATTTTTTTAGCGCTTCAAAGACAGCCTTGTCCTCAACAAGTAGATTGACCGTATTGTTCACGAATTTATCGATCAACCATTGATGAGCAGCATCACGCGCAGTCACCACGATCCCTGACAGGAAAACAGACTCCCCCACCCTGAGCTTCCGGATTTGTTCATCAGGAATTGGAGTATTTATATCTATACGCATATAACCATCCCCTTATTCATATCGAATTTCATCCCCATCAACCACCATTGTGCGGCGGCGGTATGCCCAGCACATGTAAGACACGCTCACAAAATAGGAAGCCGGCAATCGATGCAGCGTGGTGATTTTTGTATCCAGCACGGTGTTCTTTCCGCCAAACCCCATCGGACCGATGCCGAGTTGATTTGCCTCATAGGTGATCCGTTCTTCAAGATCTCGCAGCGACTCTTTTCCATTTGCTTCGTTTAGCGGCCGCAGAAACACCTCTTTTGCCGCCTCGTAGGAGCTGCCCCTATCCCCTCCGACAGCCACCCCAAGGAAACCCGGTGCGCAGCCTTCCCCCTGGGCTTTGTTCACCGCGTCCAGCACCACTTTACGTACCCCCTCCAGGTCGCGCCCGGCTTTCAGGCAATCGTCCGGCAGCGAATACTGCGCGCCGACATTCTCACAACCGCCTCCTTTGAGGATCAGGTCGATCGTCAGGGTCTTGCCATCTACCTGGCTGAAATGAATGGACGGAAAGTAGTCATCGCCCAGGTTATTGCCAGTGTTGCGTCCGGTCAGTGAATCCACCGCGTTCGGGCGCAGATAGGATTTTTTGGTCGCCATTTCCACAGCCTGGCGGATCTGCCCTGCCAGGTCATTTGGGTTGATCTCAACCGGATGCTTCACGAAGAAAATGGGGGTGCCGGTATCCTGGCAAATGGGGGTGGAATTCTTGCGCGTCATCTCAACGTTCTCCAGGATCGTATCCATTGCCCCCCGCGCGGCCGATCCGGGGGTTTCGAGCTGCTGCCCTTTACGCAGCCGCTGCTCGACCGCTGCCGGCAGGTCAGTGGAAGTGATCCGGATCAATTCGCAAATTGCCTGTGTCAGATCTGTGGTCATGCTTCCTCCTGTCACCTTCTCATCAGGCGTTTTTCAAGGGCTTGCACGTACTGGTCAAGGTCCAGTTTTACCCGGGCGACGCCGCTTTCCATGGCTGCCCTGGCTACAGCCGGCGCTTCCCACAGGCAAACGCGTTTGTCAAGCGGCTTTGGCACGACGTAGTCCTTACCAAATTCCAGTGCATCCAGGTTGTACGCCTTGAGAACATCGGCTGGTACCGGTTCTTTTGCGAGGCGCGAGAGGGCATTGCTGGCAGCCAGTTTCATCGCGTCATTGATCGCCCTCGCTCTCACATCCAACGCCCCGCGGAAGATATAGGGAAAACCCAACAGGTTATTGATCTGGTTAGGATAATCGGATCGCCCGGTGCCGAGAATCGCATCCGGTCGCGCTTGTTTCGCCAGTTCGAACTTGATCTCCGGATCCGGGTTGGCCATGGCAAAAATGACCGGACTCTGGCGCATACGCGCGAGCATTTCACCCGTCACAATATTTGCCGCGGAAAGACCGATGAACATATCCGCGCCCTCAAGCGTTTGCGCCAGTGTCGCCGGATGGTCGCCCTGGGCAAAGATTTCCTTCTCGGGGAACATTTCTTCCTTGCGCCCCTTGTAGACCAAACCGTGGATGTCGCACATCCAGATGTTTTCGCGCGGCACCCCAATCTTCACCAGGTGGTTGGCAGAAGCCAGTGCAGCCGCGCCAGCCCCCGAAAAGACAAGTTTGAACTCGTTAATCTTCTTGCCGGTGATCTCCAAAGCGTTTAATAATGCAGCGCCCAGGATGATGGCTGTGCCGTGCTGGTCATCGTGGAACACAGGGATATTCAACATCGACTGCAGTTTCCGCTCAATGTAGAAGCATTCCGGAGATTTGAAATCCTCCAGGTTGATCCCGCCAAAGGATTCCCCGATGGCGGCTACCACATCGATCACCCGTTCCGAATCATGTGAATCCAGCTCGATGTCGATGCTGTCAAGGTCGGCAAATTTCTTAAAGAGGACGGCTTTCCCCTCCATGACCGGTTTGCTCGCCAACGCCCCGCGGTCGCCAAGGCCAAGAATCGCCGTGCCATTGGAAATGACCGCCACCAGGTTACCCTTGTTGGTGTATTCATAAGCCATTGCCGGATCGTTGGCAATTTCCAGTACAGGGTAGGCTACCCCGGGGGTGTACGCCAGCCCAAGATCCAGCTGGGTCTCGAGCGGTTTGGTGGGGATGATCTCCAGTTTCCCGGGTCTGCCATCCAGCTGATGGTATTGCAGCGCACTTTCCTTGGTTATTGCAGCCATGTAAATTTATCCTTGAGAATTTAATATGAAGAGGTAAAAAATCATCTCAGAACAAATTATAGTAGAAAAGGACGTGCTGCGTATGTCACCCTGCCTGCGGGGTTATAATTTATAGATAGCATCCCATCCCTCAACCGAGGTAAAACAAATGACAACCCAAACTACTTCCTTCAAACGTGCTGCCCGCACTTCCACCATCCTGTTCTTCTTCTTCATGCTGCTGCACCAGACCGATAAACTGCTCATCGGTCCCATGCAGACACAGGTGATGGAAACCTTCAAGATGACCTATACACAATGGGGAATGATCAATACCGGCGCACTCCTGGTCGGAGGACTACTCTACCCGGTATGGGGCTGGCTTAATGACCGTTACAACCGCGGCAAGTTACTGGCCCTGGCATCGCTCATCTGGGGCTCAACCACGTGGTTCAGCGCTATTGTCAGAACCTTCCCCGCATTCCTGGTCACCCGCTCCTCCACCGGTATTGATGATTCAAGCTACCCTGGTATGATGAGCCTGCTGGCGGATTACTACCCACCGAAATCACGCGGCAAACTCTACGGGATCCTGCAGCTTACTCAGCCCATGGGTTACCTGCTGGGGATGGTGCTTGCGCTCGTCCTTGGAGGCATGATCGGCTGGCGTTCGATCTTTTATATCACCGGGTCACTTGGTATCGTCTTGTCGATTGCCATTTTCTTTGGCGTCAAGGATGTTCCCCGCGGCTCCAGCGAAGAGGAATTGAAAGGCGTCGAGGTCAGCAAGTACAAATTCAGCTGGAAAACTGCGGCCGAGATCTTTAAAAAACGCAGCCTCATCTTCGTCTTTGCCCAGGGATTCATCGGGGTCTTCCCGTGGAACGTGATCACCTATTATTTCTTCGGGTATCTCGCCTCTGATCGCGGCTACGACAGCAATACGCAGTTGTTCATTATGGCTCCAGCGGTGCTCTTCATGGCAGCAGGTTACCCGCTCGGTGGTATCCTGGGTGATAAGCTTTTCAAGAAGACCAAGCGCGGACGTCTCATCGCCGGCGCAATCGGCATCCTGATGGGCATGATCTTCCTCTTCATCACCATGAATGTGCCCAACACACAGGTGGTTCTTTTCGCTGTCACGCTGATGATCACCGCCATATTCATGCCCTTTGCTTCCCCGAACATCATTTCCACCATCTACGATGTCACCCTGCCGGAAGTGCGTTCCACCGTGAATGCCATCCAGAGTTTCATCGAAACCATCGGGTCTGCTTCCGCCCCGCTCATAGCCGGCATCATCGCCGACAGGTACTCGGTGGGCACCGCCATCCTCTCCATCAGCCTGACCACCTGGGCGTTTTGTTTCATCTTTATCATGATCGCCATTTTCCTCATCCCGAAAGATATTGAAGCCATGCATCTCCAGCTCCAGCAGCGGGCAGACGCAGAAAAATAATCCCAAAACCGGATTTACCCAAAAAAGACAGGGTTCAGAAACATGAACCTTGTCCTTTTTTTACGTGTTACCTTATCTACTTATGAGAAGGTCAGTTAGACGCCGCCAAAGATTCTTTCGGCGATTTTATAACACCCGCCAATAGTCCACCCGGTAGAATTCCGAATGGGCTACGTAGGATCGATAATAATCAATATTGGGGGATACTGCCATCGATAAGTGCACAAACCCATCAGAATTGGCTATTCCTGATGCTGGTCCCTCCCAGGAAAAAACCTGTGCGCCACTCAGATCTGTTGCTGGAACTGAATACAGGTATTCGACTGTAACTGGTCGACCGGAGATATCTTCAGTGGTTATGAACTCTATCCCTGTAATAGCATCTGTGAAACCAGATCCTGAGGGTGTCCATGAACCCAGTATATAAAAGACATCTATTGCGAAATCAAAAGGACATTCTTGCATTTGGGGTAATAACGATGAATCAACCACATACTTGATGAAAACATAACTACCATCACCGGTAACCGTGGCACAGGCATATGTTGTTGCAGTTTCATCAGCGGTTGCAGCGATGGTGGTTGGAAGCAGCACACATTTGGTGCCACCCATGAGCCAACCTTGCCTCCCCAGCCCCATTGCGTTCCGCTGATGGCGAAACGGGGGGAACGGTCGGGTCATCGCCGACAGCAGCTTTGGCGCTACCGGAGATCCCAAACAGCAATGCCAGAACGAGCGACAAACTGAACACTGTGACTGCACAATTTCTCATCAATCCCTCCGTATCAATTGTCTGTAACCCAAAATTGGGAAGTGTAACAATCAATTTGGCACAAGTCGATGCGTAAAACAAGTTAATTCTCGCGTCAGTTATAATAATCTCAACCCAATTTGAAAGGCTCATTCGCCAATGAAAAAGGTTTTTGCTTTCCTTACCTCGCGCAAGTTCACCCCCTGGCTGCTGCTTCTGCTCACTCTTCTCAGCTTCGGGTTGATGGTGCCTTTCATGGGCTATTTCATGGACGACTGGTACCTCATCTGGTTCAAACACACCTTTGGGGCGCTGCAATTCCCGGCCTATTTTGCCCTGGACCGCCCTTTGATGGGGTATTTCTATGTGGCTGCCAATGCTCTCCTCTTCAACTCGGAATCCCCGCTGGTGTGGCATCTTTTCGGGTTGGTCACCCGCTGGCTGTGCACCCTGGCGTTGTGGCAATTCCTTAATACCCTGTGGCCGAAAAATAACAAACAGAATACCTGGGTGGCGCTGCTGGCAGCGGTCTTCCCGGGATTCCTCCAGCATTGGATCGTGGTGGTTTACAGTTTCTTTTACATATGCCTGGCGGGTTTGTTCTTCTCCTTTACGCTGATGATCCGCTCCCTGCGGAACAAAAAGCGCTTCTGGCTCAACTACATCTTTTCCATCCTCATCGGAGTTTATGCGTTCACCGCTGCCGAATTCTATAGCGGCCTTGAACTCGTACGCCCTGTCATCCTGTGGATCGTGCTGTTCGAGGTCGTCCCGCTGCGCAAAACCCGTTTCTGGCAGACCCTCAAATACTGGGCGCCGTATCTCACCGCTTTCCTCGGGTTCACAATCTGGCGCGCGTTCTTCTTTCAATCGATGAACCATGCGGTGGCCATCACCAGCGAGCTCTCCACTTCTCCGGCGGATGTCATTCTCAAAACACTTTATAACCTGGTGCAAACCATCGTCGATTCCACTATCAATGCCTGGACGCAAACTCTCAATCTCCCCAATTACTTTGTTTTCGGAAAAACCGGTTTAAGTATCATCATCCTGGCAACGGTGGTATTCACGTCT
>CAZAAJ010000065.1:0-15117 GCA_964483135.1 uncultured Anaerolinea sp.
ACTAGGTGCAATTTTTACCACATCCAATATTCGTTAAATTCGAATTGAATCTTTTTAAAACTTAAGATTAATTCCAATACAAACGAATCACAGGTTCTTACGAGTTGTTTAATTCAGTGTCGAAAGGGTGAGAAATCCGAGATCGCTCTTACAGAGTGCACACAACGCGACCACGGTCGCTCCGCTCCCTCGCGATGACAAACTCTTTTTAGTTGCTGTTCTCGAATTACGAATTACGATTCTCGGCTCACGTTTCTCGGTTCTCCGCTCTCCAATTATCAGAAATATATAAGAGTTGCCCCAAACCTCTTGACTTGCTTTTCAAACCAGATTATTATTCAGTTACTTTTAGCACTCGACCTATTGGAGTGCTAAATCACCCAGATCAATCCTTATCAGGAGGTTAGTATGGCTCTAAATTTGAAACCTTTGGGCAGCAGGGTGGTTGTTGAACCCCTGGAAGAAAATGAAGTCACTGCCGGCGGCATCGTCTTACCCGAAACCGCAAAAGAAAAACCCCAAAAGGGTGTTGTCCTCTCCGTTGGTCCCGGCGACCGCGACGACGAGGGAAAACGCATCCCCATGGATGTGGCTGTTGGTGATACCGTGCTCTTCGCCAAGTATGGCGGCACCGAGATCAAGATGGACGGCAAGAAACTCTTGATCCTGCGCGAGAGCGATTTGCTCGCGACCGTAAAGTAAACCGCAATTTTTATAAAGGAGTAAATCCCTATGTCTGCTAAACAACTCATTTTTGGTGAAGAAGCCCGCCGCAAGCTCAAGAACGGCATCGATATCGTTTCCAACGCAGTCGTCACCACCCTCGGTCCCAAGGGGCGCAATGTGGCCATCGACCGCAAATTCGGTTCCCCCACCATCACCCATGACGGCGTGACCGTTGCCAAGGAAATCGAACTGGAAGACCCCTTTGAGAATATGGGCGCGCAGCTCATCAAGGAAGCCGCCACCAAGACCAACGACATCGCCGGCGACGGCACCACCACCAGCACCCTGCTCGCGCACTCCATCGTCACCGAAGGTCTCAAGACCCTCGCTGCCGGCGGCAACCCGATGCTGCTCAAACGCGGTATTGAACTTGCCACCAGCAAAGTGTCTGAAGCCATCAAAAAGTCTGCAATTCCCATCAGCACCCGCCAGGATATCTCCGCGGTTGCCACCACTTCCGCCCAGGATGCCTCCATCGGCGAGCTCATCGCTGACGTGATGGACAAAGTCGGCAAAGACGGCGTCATCACCGTGGAAGAGTCCAAAGGACTCGAATTCGAAAAAGAGTACGTGGAAGGTATGCAGTTCGACCGCGGGTACATCTCCGCCTACTTCATCACCGATTCCGAGCACATGGAATCCGTCATCCCCGAACCCTACATCCTCATCTACGACAAGAAGATTTCTGCCGCCCAGGATATAGTCCCCGTGCTCGAGAAACTCGTCCAGACCGGCAAACGCGACCTGGTCATCATCGCTGAAGATGTTGACGCAGAAGCCCTTGCCACCCTGGTTCTCAACAAACTGCGCGGCATGCTCAACGTGCTCGCCATCAAAGCCCCCGGCTTTGGCGACCGCCGCAAAGCCATGCTGCAGGATATTGCCATCCTCACCGGCGCCCAGGTCATCTCTGAAGAGACCGGCCGCAAGCTGGAAACCGTTGTGCTCTCCGATCTCGGCCGCGCCGAGAAAGTGACCGCCGACAAAGACAACACCACCATCATCGGCGGCAAAGGCGAAGAAGCCCAGATCAAGGGCCGCATCGAGCAGATCCGCATCGAAATCGACAAGACCACCTCCGATTACGACCGCGAGAAGCTGCAGGAACGCCTTGCCAAGCTCTCCGGCGGCGTTGCCATCATCCGTGTTGGCGCTGCCACCGAGACCGAGCTCAAGGAAAAGAAACACCGTGTCGAAGACGCCCTTTCCGCCACCCGTGCTGCGGTTGAAGAAGGTATCGTCCCCGGCGGCGGCGTTGCCCTGATCAATGCCATGTCCGTTTTGGATGACCTCAAACTCGACACCGAGGATGAGCAGATCGGTCTCAAGATCGTGCGCAAAGCCCTCGAAATGCCCATGCGCAAGATCGTGGAAAATGCCGGCAAAGACGGCGCAGTCATCGTTGAAGGTGTGCGCGCTGCCCAGAAAGCCAAGAAGAACGAGAAGATCGGCTACGATGTTATCCGCGACGATTACATCGATATGATCAAGGGCGGCCTCGGCGATCCTGCCAAGGTTACCCGTGGTGCTCTCGAGAACGCTGCCTCCATTGCAGCCATGATCCTCACCACCGAAGCCCTCATCACCGATATCCCCGAGAAGAATCCACCGGCTCCCGCCGCTCCCCCCATGGATTACTAATCCCTGATTGAACACAACTGGCAGGCCATAAGCCTGCCAGTTTTCTATCTTATTGTTTCAGGTATAATTTAGCCGATGAAACGACTCATGATCGCCCTCCTGGTTGCCCTGTTCGTTGTCACCGGCTGCAAGCCAACCCCCACCAGCATATCCCCCACCGCGGAACCTACTTCCGCCTCAACCCCTACCATCACTCCCGAACCGATGGCGCTCATCGTCAACGGTGAGGGCGTCAGCGCGGCGGAATACAATGCAGCGCTCACGCGCCTTCAGGAAGCCCAGCAATCCATTGGCAAGACCGCCAGCCCGCAGGAACAGCGGGACACGCTGGTGGAGACCTTTGTGAGTGAGCTGCTGCTTGCGCAAGCCGCCGTGCAGGGCGGCAAGTCAGTCGATGATGCCGAACTGCAGGCGCGCGTCGATAAGCTGGCAGCCGACCTTGGCGGCGCGGACAAACTCACCGCCTGGCAGGAGCGCTACGGGTATACCCCGGAGACCTTCCTCGCCAGCCTGCGGCGGTCGATCCTGGTAAGCTGGCAGCGCGACGCCATCCTCAACGCCGTGCCGGTCACCGCTGACCAGGTGCATGCGCGCCAGATCCTGGTGCAGGATAAGGACAATGCCGATGCCGCTTATGCACAGATCCGAACCGGCACCGAATTTGCAACGTTAGCGTATGATTATGACCCGGCACTAGGCGGTGATATGCAGTGGTTCCCGCAATGGGGTCTCACCCAGCAGAACGTGGCAGATGCCGCCTTCGCGCTGCAGCCCGGCGAGTACACCGAGGTCATCAAAAGTGACATCGGGTACCATATCGTGTATGTGATCGAGCGCGATGCGCAGCATCCGCTTTCAGTGAATATGCGGCTGCTGCTGCAGCAAAAGACCCTGCAGCAATGGCTGGCAGATGCCAAAGCAGCCAGTACAATTGAAGTACTGGTTAACTGAGAAACTTGGAAATGGGGAGTTGTAAATGAACTTCATTGATAATGACGAACTGGAAGTACGCAGCAGACGGCAGAAACGCAAACAGAAACGTGACCTGACCTGGAACGTTCTCACCGGGCTTGCGGTGCTTTCCACGATCATCCTGATCGCTCTCATGGCAGTGATCTTTTCCAACCCCGCCATCGGGCTCAACCCATTCCCGCCGCCAACCATGCCGGTGCTGATCAAACTCACGACGCCCACCGCCACCGCTACGATCTACAAGCTGCCGGCTACCTGGACGCCCACTGTGAACCCCACTGAAACCCCCAAACCGCAGGCAGCCACCAATACTCCGGTGGTTATCCTCACTACAACCCAGGCTGCGCCAACCTTCTCATCCACGTACAGCAGCGGGCAATACCCGTTCGAACTGGAAAGCAACCCGATCGCCATGGCGAGCACGGTATTCCATCCTGATGGAAACTGCAACTGGCAGGGGGTGGCGGGCCGCGTGGTGGATATGAACGGGAGTCCGGTGCCGAACATCCGCGTGCGCCTGCAGGGCATCTACGACGGCAAGACCATCGACCTTTCCACCCTCACCGGGCTGGCAGCCGAGTGGTACGGCGATTCCGGCTTCGAATTCAAGCTGGGGGATACGGCGCTGGATTCAACTGCATTGCTGGCAATCCACCTCGAGGACCAGTCATTGATGCCGATCTCCGACCAGGTCATCATCAACACCTACGCCGATTGCACGAAGAACCTGATCCTGGTGAATTTCAAGCAGGTACGGTAACGCTCACAGGTTGAACATCGAAAGCTGGGTGGTCTCCTCAGGGCTGATCGGGTCTGAGTCGATCAGCAGCGCCCATAGCTCCCGCGACAGGTCAGGGCGGAGAGCCAAATGCCGCATGGTGCGGAATTTGAGGAAATGCCAATCCCTGGCAGTGATCTCCGATAACAGATCATTATGATCGATCTTCCACTTGATCAACCCGGCGCGGCTGCCCGGGAAGAGAAACACGTACTGGCAGTCCCCGGGCATGGGCAGGCGGGCGAGTTCTCCCACCTGCGCAGTGGTGGAAATGAACAACCGGTAGGCAATGTTTCCGGTGGCATCGTCGACCAGGTCAATCGGGTTCTCACCCGCCGCCTGGTATCCCAACTTCATTCCAGTATCCACGGCCAGTTTTTGAATATGGATGATATCCTGCGCGCGTTTTTGAGCGTAGTCATGCTCGTTTAACACCCACCTGCCAGACGATGCGTCCAATTTGGCATAAGAACCAAGTACGGCAGTAACCTCCGAGTCAGCCGGGCTGAGAAACCCGGTGAATTGGACGCTGAGATGATCCATTACCTCACTGAACCCGGTTTCCTTTTGATGCCGAAGATAGTCGATAACACTTTGCTCCACGCGGTCAGAGATGGATTCGGGTAATTCATCCAACTGTGCCAGCCACCAGGAGCCGGTCTCGGGCTCGCTGCTAGAGGATCCCAGGTGGCACAGGAATTTTGCATCCGTGAAGATAGTCTGTATTTCTTTGCTAATCTGGGCGGGATACTCTCCGCGAAGTTGACTGATATTCTGCGGCAGGCAGCGGTGGTTTGCAATCGTGGTCATCACCCCTGCATGGAGGAGCGTGTATCTGAGAGGTTCGCCGGCGTCCATCAAGAGTTTGCGGATGGCATCCCGGATGATACGCTGGGTATTGCATTTTCCAGCAACCGCAGTGGAACTCCCTGAAGACCATTTGCATTGAAATGGAAGTGATTCCCCGGCGCAAGCGATAGCGGAAAGCGACCAGGAACTTGCACTGGCAGCATTGAACACGGCATTGGTCAGACCGGTGAAGGGCTCGGTCAAGATGGTGAATACCGGACTCTTATCCTTCACCATTTTGGTGGCGGATGAAAATGCAGATTGCAGGGCAGTGCTGTGCCAAAGCCAGTCAAAGCGCCGGCGTTCAAGGATGCTCAAGTATCCCGCAGTGATCTCTTTCCCCCACAGCCAGGTGCTCCAGACTGCCGAAAAGGTCCAGAAGGCGGCGTATGGGCGGGGAATCACACTGCAAACGGCATCGGGCACCCGGTCATTTCCTTTGGCGAGAAGGTCGCGCATCCTGCCGCGATAAAGCGTAATGCCATGGTCCTGGGGGATTTCCGGCCAATTGGAAAAGGCAACAGGCATGGTGGCTTTCGTCCATTCCTCGATGGAAGCTTCCATCACCTGCCAGAGGTTCTTCTCAACGTAGACCTCCGGCTGCGCCAGGGTGCGCGGTGATTCTTCGGTTTCGGGCCACGGGTTGAGCGAATGTCCGGCATCCAGGGCAGCCAGGATGAGCGCGTCCAAAGCGTCTTTCTGGAGTGGGGTCAACTTTAGCGTATCAATTTTGTTGAGCAAAGTGAAGAGAAAGTAAAGCGCGCGCGGAGGGTACAAATTGAGGACTTCGTTGACAAGCCTGGCGTTGTCCTCACTGCCGGTGGAAGCCCTGGCGAAGGCGCGTGACCGATGCATCGGGTAGGAGCGCTGGATGGCGACCAGGCGTTCCAGGTCTTCGGTGGTGGCTGCCATTTGACCGCCTTCCCCGCAGCCCAGGCATTGATAGCTGCGTGCAAACGGTGCTGATTCACCGCGGCGATACAGGAAATACTCAGCCTCAACCATTTGCCTGCATTTACTGCAGCGGGTGAGGTATAGCGACTTGAGATGTTCCTCCAGCCGTTCATCACCGCGCTTGAGGATCGATATCTCCGCCATCGCTGCCTGGAAGTCCGTATTGGTTATTCCTTTGGAAAGGAAAGCGATCAGGAAAGCGAGGATGGGATTGCTGCAATTGACGATGACCCGGAATGACTCTCCCAATTCCAGGATTGCTCGTGGTGAGGCGCCGATGGGATCAAGAACCAGGGATGGGAGAACGCGTTCTCCATTGAGAAGCCTTGACGCCATACCGGGATAGTAGGGCGGTAAATAGCGTGACAATGGGAAATGTTTCTCATCGCGAGGTGAGAAAACATAAGGAAGTGGCTGTACATCACTCATGCTTAATATAATAGCGGAGTTTCACTGCTTTAATTCACCGGATTTATCCAACCCGGATGGTTTGATTGTACGGTACTTATGGCTGATGTTTCCGGTTGTAATAATCGCCGATCAATACAAAGCTCATGGAGAGAAGCAGGAGGCTTAATGCCGGAACGAACAACATCATCGGATTGCGTGTAAGTGCAGACCTGCCGGCGTAGAATAACCCTCCCCAACTGACGATTGTAAAATCGTTTTCTGAGATGGTACTGGTTAGACTCACCCCGATATACCCGAGGATCGCTTCAAGCAGGATGATGGCAGGGATGTTGTTAATGACCCAAACCAACAACAGGTGGGCAATATTCGGGAACAGGTGTTTGGTGATAATGCGCCAGTTGGTAGCGCCAAGTGATACCGCGGCTTCAAAAAAGAGCATGGATTTTAACCGCAGCACTTCAGCCCGGATCATGCGCGCCAACCCGACCCAGCCGACTGACGAAAAACCGAAGACCAGGATAAGGCAGCTACTCAGCCATGACGGCGGGAAAAAATACCGCAAAATAAGGATCACAGTCACTGCAAACATTATTCCTGGCAGTGATTGAACGATATCCATGATGGTCACCAGCACTGCATCCAGTTTGTGATTGAAAAACCCGTTGAGCATCCCGATTAGGGTTCCCAACAATGCGGTGATAGGGATCGCGCCCAGGATTAGAATAAACGCTGTACGGACACCATACAGATAGCGAGGGAGCTAAAACAGCCAGGATGAAGAATACTGCTATTACCAGCAGGGCGAAAATCAGTGATTTAGATCGCCGGTTTTTACTAACCGGCATTGTGAACGCGGTCATGGATTGACCTGTTCTTTCTGCTCTTTCAGGCGTGGATCGAGCAGTTCGCTGGCAATGGAATTTAACGCAGCTAAAAAATGAAAATATGATCTGATTATGACCAGAATAGGTTAATCAAAGACTAATGAGAATTAATCTTGTATGGTGATCATTTGCCTTAGGACTAAAACCTAATTGATTATGACCTATTAACCAATACCAGGATTCGGGGTTGTTTGTGGTTGGTAGAGCAATAGCCTGATACCGGGCAGCTGTTACAGGTACCATCCCGGCATTCTGCATCGATGGCGCGCAGGTATCCCATTTGCTCAAGGGTAGCAAGCATGGCTTCCACCATCTGAGGGGTTGTGTGTAACCGTTCAGCCAGCGTCGCCGGTGAGGTTGTGTTGCCATTTTTGATCTCGTTCAATAACTGTTCGAGCATATTCACATTACCAGGGTAGCTACGTGAAAAACGGTCACAGAGGCAAGAACGGATATGAAGAGCATCATGCCAATATTCAGAAAAGCCCATTTCCAGGAACCGGTTTCCTGGCGGATGACTGCCACAGTTGCCGCGCAAGGGATGAATAGAATGGAAATAGTCAGGAAAGATAGTGCGGTTGCAGGTGAATAGGTTGAAGAAAGGAGCTGGGCAAGCCCGCTGCCGGCAGCGTTTCCAAACAGCACACCCAGGGTAGCGATGGCATTTTCTTTGGCGAAAAAGCTGGTCAATAGGGCAACAGTCAATCGCCAATCCAATCCCATAAGCCGGCCGGCAGGTTCGATAAACCGACCAAACCTGGTGAGCAAACTGTTTTGAGGATCGCCATTAGGCAGGTAACCTAATAGCCAGATAACCAGCGCCAGAACAAGGATAGTCGTCCCTGCTTTTTTAATGAAAGACCAGGATCTCTGCCATACAAGAAGTCCGATGGTGCGCCAGTTGGGGATGTGATAAAGTGGCATTTCCATGATGAAGGCAGAACGTTCACCTTTGAAAAGGACTCGATTGAGGATGACCCCCAACAAGATGAGAATGAAGATACTCAGGGCGATCAAGCCCCACACCACAAAAATGGAATTCTTGCCGAAGAAGATGGGCGCCAGAAATGCCACAACTGCCATGCGGGCGGTGCAGGGCACCAGCGGAGCGAGCAGGATGGTCAATATTCGCGATTTCCATGAATCGATGGTACGGGTTCCGATCACTGCCGGAACGTTGCAGCCAAAACCCAAGAAAAGAGGGAGAAAGGATTTTCCATGCAATCCCATCCAGTGCATGAAGTTATCCATCACAAATGCGGCGCGTGCCATGTATCCCACGTCTTCCAGGAAACCAAAACAGGCAAAGAAAATCACCAGGATGGGAAGGAAGGTGAGAACACTTCCTACGCCACCGATCAAGCCGTCGACGATGATTCCGCGCACCCATGCTGGCGCAGTGCTTAAAGCTGTTGAAACCCCTGTGCTCAGTGGTGTGATCAAGTATGCTTGCATTAAATTTTGCAAAGGTGACCCGATGGTGAAGGTAAGCCAAAAGACGAAGCCCAGCACCAGACCGAGCAGGATCAAACCTGCCACAGGATGTGCCGCCCAATGGTCCAGCCGATCGGTCAGGCTGATCTGACCGGTTTTCGGGTGGGTAACCGCTGCCCGGGTCATGCGCCCGATCCATTCATAACGTCCGCTGGCAATGGCGAGCAAAGCATCATCATGCTGTTTGAGGTGAAAATGGATCTCCTCCCACTCATCAGGGGGCAGTATCGTCTTTACCTTCCGGGTTATTTCCGCATCGCCCTCAAGAAGTTTTAACGCTACCCATTGAGCTGGATAAGGCGCGAGATCGTAAACAGACAGGTGGGCTACAACCTCATCCATAACCTGCTGGTGATCGACGCGAATGGCTGGAATGGAGGGTTGAGAGGGAGCACCGTCCCGGATAATTCGTGTCATTGATTCAAGAAGGGGTTGGGTATTTTGCAGGTGGGTGGCGGTAAAAGCGATAACGGGTACACCCAGTGCGGCCTGAAGGACATTGGGTTCGATGCGGTATCCCTCCTTTTCGGCTACATCCATCATGTTAAGAACCACCAGGAGCGGGGCGGGCAGGGCAACCAATTCTGCCACCAGGTAAAGTGAGCGTTCCAGGCTGGCAGCATTTACAAGCGCGACCACCAGGTCGGGGTGTTGGGTGAGGATGAATTCACGGGTGATCAATTCTTCGGCGGAATTTGCACTCAGACTGTATGTGCCTGGAAGATCCACCAGGGTGAATTTTTTTCCTTCAAATGTGAACTGACCTTCTTTGCGCTCAACTGTCTTTCCAGGCCAGTTGCCCACATGCTGGTTCATCCCGGTGAGTAAATTGAATACAGTGGATTTACCTACATTTGGTTGACCGACCAGGGCAATGAGGGGGAGGTCAGATGTTTTTCTGAGTTTTGGCGGTTGGAGTCCAACCTCGTGACAATCACTCATGCTTCCGCGCTGGATTCGACTAATAGTTTTTCGGCTTCTCCGCGACCTAACGCCACGTGGGTGCCGCGAACATTGATAATTATCGGACCACGACCAATATTCTGAAGTACGTTTACCCTTACTCCGGGAGTTAATCCTAGCGAGGTCATGCGGCTTGTCAATTCCAAACCAACCTGGATGGCAGTTAAAGTTACCAGTCCACCGGTGGAAATTTCAGAAAGCCGCTTGTTATAATGGTCTTGTGGTGGATTCATGGTTAACATCCCTTATCGCGGGTTTGGAAAATGAGTTAGTATTAGTATATGCTAATTTCTATTATTAGTATACACTAGGAGTGGATGGATTGTAAAGGATGATATTCATCCGGAAAACCTGGAAGAATGACAGAAAAACTTAGCGCCACCATTGAAGATTATCTCAGCCTCCTGTACATCACCGAACGGGATGGAGAACAAACCAGCGGTGCCAAACTGGCCGAAATGCTGGGCGTCTCTGCCCCCACGGTGACCAACACCCTCAAACGCATGAAGCGCGATGGGCTGGTGGAGATGGATGATTCTCACCTGCCAAAATTGACCAAAAGCGGTGATGAATTTGCCCGTACCGTATTGCGGCGTCATATGCTGGCGGAATGGATGCTGGTACGCCTGCTTTCGTGGTCCAAGTTACACGAAGAAGCCCACGGGTTTGAACATAATATCTCCGCTGAAGTTGAAGCAGCGCTGCTGGAGGAATTGAACCAACCGGAAACCTGCCCGCACGGCAATCCCCTGCCGGGATTTGAGGAGGCGGTTGCGGATTGGATCCCTCTTACACAAGTGAAGACAGGTCAGCTGGTGATCATCCGGCGTGTGCACGAACTTGCGGAAGAGATTCCCGGGCTGCTGGATTTCCTGGAGAAAAACGGCATCCAGATCGGTCAAGAAGTGCAGGTGAGCGAGGTGCTGCCGTTTAACCAGACGATCACACTGCTGGTGGATGGAAAACCGGTGATATTGGGGTTTTCCATCGCACGGCAGATTTTTGTCCAGACCTAAAAAGGATTAAAAATGCAGGAACTGATTGAGTCAATCGAAAAATGGTTTAGCCAGGGCAAGCAGGTGGCACTGGCGATGGTTGTAAATGTCAAAGACTCTGCACCGCGCGGGGTGGGGGCGAAGATGGCGGTGAGCAGCACCGGGGAAATGGAAGGCTCGGTGAGCGCCGGCTGCGTGGAAGGCGCGGTGGTTCAGGAAGCCCAGCAGGTGATGACGACTGGCAAGCCCGTGCTGGTGAAGTACGGCATTTCGGATGAACAGGCGTTCTCTGTTGGTTTGTCCTGCGGCGGCACCATCGAAGTGTTCATCCGCCCATTCCTGGCTGCTGATCTGGAGGAAATTCGACCATACCTGGAAAGCGGCCGTTTTTTTGCCCAGGGAGTACTGCTGGACGGCAGTAAGGCTGGCAAGACAGTGGTGGTATTCCCGGAGGAGGATTTGCTGGCGAAACTGGAAATACCAGAGTTTGCCCTGCCTGAGGATGCAACCCTTGCCAACTTGTTCCACGACCAGCTAAACAAACAGCTTGAATTGCGTAAGGGTGACGAAAACGCGACCCTTTTTTTCAACATTTACCCGCTGCCATCACGCCTGATCGCGGTTGGCGGGGTGCACACAGCCATCAGCTTGCTGCGCATGGCAAAGATCTTCCATTTCCACACCATTATGGTGGATCCGCGCAAAGCGTTTGCCAACCGCGAGCGCTTCCCCGATGCGGATGAGCTGCTCGCCGATTGGCCGCAGGAAGTGCTGCCGCGTCTCGACCTGGATGAAGGTTGTTATTTTGTCACGCTTTCGCATGATGACAAGATCGATATGCCGGCCGTTGAATTGGCGTGTAAAAGCAAGGCACGTTACATCGGCATGCTGGCTTCACGCAAGAATGCAGCGCGCCGCCGCGAGATACTTCTTACGGATGGGTTAAGCGAGCCACAGGTGGCACGAATACACAGCCCGGTTGGGTTGAACATTGGGGCACGCGGTCCGGAAGAGATCGCTCTCTCAATCCTGGCGGAGATGGTGGCAGTGCGAAACGGGGTCAGCGCAAAGTAGATAGCAAAAGCCGTGTAAGTCTCAGTTCAGGCGGTAATGTGAAACACCGGGTATCTTTTCGAGGCCGAGGCGGAGATCCTGCATCGGGTCATCAGCAATCGTTTTCACTACCACGTGAGCAGTGAATTTATCCTCCGGCAGGTCGGATTCGAGACTGACCGAAAGCACCTTCTTTTTCAAAGATATCAACATTTGCATCAGGTCTTCCAATAAGCCGGGATTATGCAGGGCAGTGACTGAAACAGTGATGGTCTCATAGCCCTTGATCCATTTCTTCTCCAGAACATTCAGGAGGACAAGAATCGCGATGAGCATGGCGGTGGTTGCCACGGCGGCAAAATAATGCCCTGCGCCAACTGCCAGACCGACCATGGCATTGGTCCACAAGCTGGCAGCAGTGGTCAGCCCCTTCACACTGGTACCGTAACGCAGGATCGCCCCTGCACCCAGGAAGCCAATACCGGAAACCACCTGGGCGGCCAGGCGTGCCGGGTCGCCGTTGGGAACGAGGGGTTGAAATTGCATGGCAATGTTTATGGAGATGGTCATCGCCAGGCACGAGCCAATGGCGAGGATGGTGTGGGTACGCAAACCAGCAGGCTGGTTTTGCCTCTCCCGTTCAAACCCGACGATCATACCTAATACAGCTGCAATCGCTAGCCGAATGATGATTTCCTGTTCAGTGATCATAAATTCACCTCGAACTATACTTCAAAAAAAAAATTGTGTATCAATAGTACTCCAATCTTCGCTGGATGCGTTGAATAAATATGGAGCGAAGTTAGGCATTTCCTGACGTACCTGCTCCGCCATCCTTAAGGCAAGGCGCCTAACCGAGAAATGGGCATTGGCAGCGGAACGCAAGTTTACCAGGTGAATGAGACTTCTTAAGTTAATTGTGATGAGGAAGCGGCGATTGAATGCATTGGGAAGGATATACGAACCTATACCAGGATGAATTTTTTCAAGTCCCGGGTAGAGGTGAAGGCATTTTTTCATCAAGGATTCGTATTCCTCGCGGTATCCTGCCAGTTCGATCGATTTCGGCAGGGTATATCCAAGACAAGGGGTGAATGCCTGGGTGGTGAGGGTAAGCATGCGATGGCGTTTGATTTCGTACCAGGCGCCCTGGTCGGCGATGATATCAAAGGTAAAGGACGAATGCTCGAGCTCACGAAGCGGTGCGGTAAAGCGGTCACGACTGGCAAAGACCATTTCTATGAGTGCATTTTTTTGCGCAGAGGACATATTGGAAACTGATGCCAGTGATTGCGCATAGTCATAATTACCAGAACGATAGAGCACTGCCGCCAGGATGCGGTTTTCCAGATCAGGGGTGTGGTCAACCATGCGGCACCAATCGTTGTCGGCTGCCTTGAGGGATTCTTGGACTTTACTGGCAAATGTCTCCACATTCGCCGGGTAGAGATTGGCGTTGGCATATTTGACCAGGGTAGGAACAGCTTCCATTGCAACTGCCTTGACGTCTGCTCCAATCTGACGGACCTCTTCGAATCCGGAGGAGAGCATTTTGCTGAGTGCATGTTCCAGTGCGCGGGCGTTGATGGTCATACCCACATTGGCAAGTGAGGATGCCGGCAGAACAAAGCGGCAGGAATCAATGGCAGTGGACTGCACGCGGCGTTTCCACACATTCTCAGATTCATCGCTTTTCCGTTCGCAGCCGCATGCTACGACATCCGACACCGGGGGAATTATCCGGGCATAAAAGGCGAATAACTGGTCACATAGACCCTGGTACTCACGCAATAGCTTGTGGTTGGTAATTTCAGGTGGGGTAAAATAAGCGCCCGAGTCCCAGGTTTGATAGCGGGTCGATTTTTCTGTGTAAGATGCCAGCCGGTTGGATTCCAGGTTTTCGACCGCCAGGCGACTAATGTTTTCCAGGGCGATATGCAGGACTGCGTGTTCCGCCACAGAGGAGTGCCCGTACCCAACCACCCATTTTTCATTAAATTCACTGCTTTTTTGTTCATTAAGATTCGCCGCGATCTGATCGAAGGATTCGGGGGAACGGGAAGTTTTGGCAAACGCCACCGCGATCGTCTCCGGTGAATACTGCTGTGAATCCAGTAAATAAACGCGGGACTTATTCTTCATGATCGAAGACTTTCCGGGTAAATTTGATGTCTTTTGTTATTTGCCGGGTAAGGTCTTTGGCACTCTTGAACTTTTTCTCCGGGCGGACGAAATCAATAAACTCAAGAGTCATATCCGAGTCGTAAAGGTTCGCATCGGTATCGAGCAGGTGAGGTTCCACCCGCGGCTCAGCCAGTGGGTTTTCAAAGGTGGGGCGTACGCCGATGTTCGTCACAGCCTTCACATCGGATTCCGGCAGCCAGGCGCGGGTTACATAAACCCCTTTGCCAGGGATCAGGCGTTCTGGCGCGATTTCCAGGTTCGCGGTCGGGAAGCCGATCTTGGAACCGCGGTTTTCGCCATGGACGACAGTGCCGGGAAGCATAAAATGCCGCCCGAGCAGCGAATTCGCTTCGCGAATTTTGCCATTTGCCAGGGCTTGCCTGACCTGGCTTGAGGAGACAATGTTTTTCCCTTCCAGTTTTGGTTCGATGGTTTCGAGTTGAAAATCCATCCGTGTGCCAAGAGAACGTAATGTGTCCAAGTCGCCGAGACGGTCTTTACCAAGGGCGAAATTACTGCCGGTGATCAATAAAGTGAAGTTGGTATGTTGCTTGAGGATCACCAGGAATTCTTCCGCGGTAAGTTCCGCCAGCTGCTGGTTGAAATCAAGGGTGATCACCCGGTCTACACCGCATTTCTTAATTAATTCGGATCGCTCTTCAGGGAAGGTAAGCACATACCGGTTCAGAACTCGCTTGAAAAACATGGCAGGATGCGGCCAGAAAGTGATGACCACTGATTGCAGTTCCTCTTTACGGGCTCTGGTGACAAGGGTTGAAAGCAGGTGCTGGTGCCCCCGGTGAACGCCATCGAAGGAGCCGATGGTGATCACGGAGCGTTTTTTTGTTGAAATTGGCTGAATTGACATGGTTCTATTATATGAGAAAAAGTCCGGTATACGAGGTATGATAAACACAAATTTGCGGAGGGAATGATGAAAAAGTTAACGATTTCTATTCTCGTGATCGGGGTGATCAGTTTACTTGTGATCTCTGGTTGTTCGAAGAACAATTCAACATCGACCGGTCAGCCTGCTCCAACTTCTGCCTCAACTGCATCGAACTCCTCCGGCGATGATGCCACCATGAAAGCGATGATCCTCGATAAGCTTCAGGGCCATCACTCGATTGATATCGTTCTTAGTGCTCAGCATACACGCGAAGAATGGAATACGACGCTGGACCGAATGATCGCGAGGGGAGCGCCCATTAAC
>CAZAAJ010000066.1:0-14358 GCA_964483135.1 uncultured Anaerolinea sp.
CGATATCATTTTGATTTTTGTACCGGTCATGGGATAATTCAAGCAAAGGACCAACATCATGAATTCAAACATGGATCGGTTATCACTATTTCCTATTACTTCAAAAATTGACTTTCAAGGGCATTTGAAAATTGCCGGGGTTGACTTAGGATCTTTAGCCCGCGAATATGGGACTCCATTATATTTATACGATGCAGTAACTATCAAGGAACAGGTTGCTTGTTTATCGCAATTGTTTGTTGAGTCGTATACAGGAAAAACCTCCATCGCTTATGCCACCAAGGCGTATTTTTCTCTTGCTTTTGGCCGAAAATTAGTCGGTTTGGGGATCGGTGCGGATCTGATTACCATCGGTGATATCCGCACTGCGCAAAAAGCACAAATGGACCCCAGATTGCTTCATTTACATGGGAATAACAAATCGGAAGAGGAGATTCTGGCTGCGTTAAATTGGGGGCTTGCTGCAATTGTTGTCGATAGCCTCGATGAGTTGACATTTCTTGAGTCGATAGTGCAAACGCAAAAAAAGGTTGCTACCATCTGGCTGCGGATTACTCCAGATATTGATGTGGATACCCATCATCACATTCAAACTTCTCATTCAGCGTCAAAGTTCGGGCTGCATATTTCTGATGGGCAGGCTCACAAGGCGATCAAAGCAGCCCTTAACAGTAAATGGCTAAACCTGGTTGGTCTCCATACTCACTTGGGATCACAAATACGGGATACGCAAGTTTATGAACAGGCAATTACAAAAATGTATGCAGTTGCTGATGAATGCGGATATACCCCGCAGGAGTTTTCACCCGGCGGAGGATGGGGTGTACGTTATCTCCCGGAGGAAGAATCCAACGACCCCAAAAATTGGATCACGGCAATCTCCAGGAGCATCGAAAAGGAGTGCAAAAGCCGGGGGTGGACGCTGCCGCATCTGGTTATCGAACCCGGTCGATTCATTGTAGCAAGGGCAGGGGTTGCGCTTTATTCAGTTGGCTCTCAAAAGCAAACGCCCGAAGGACAACACATCATAGCCGTGGATGGCGGCATTGCGGATAACCCGCGAGTTGCACTCTACAACGCACGCTACACAGCTTTGGCGGCAAACCGGGTGAATGCGAAAAATGATGTGAGATCCCGAGTTGTGGGAAAATTCTGCGAGACAGGCGATGTTCTCATCGATGATGTCGATCTGCCAGAAGTGAAGCGAGGAGATATTCTGGCAATCCCGGTAGCAGGCGCGTATCAATTAAGCATGTCCTCTAACTACAATTTTGCCACGCGACCGACGGTTTTGTGGCTTGAAGACGGCGAGGTGGAAGTGATGCAGGAACGGGAACACCCGGAAACAAGCCCCTGGTGGTCTAAGGGAATTTAGCCAACAGCAACCAAATGTTGATAATGGTGTTATAATCCCTGCGTAACAGATGTTGAATTAATCGCGCTTGGTCAAATACCCTGCCGGTTCCGGAAGGGTATTTTTTTGTGAAATTGGAGAAAAATGAAGTTTTTTGAAGAACTGGGGTTATCCCCTGAGTACCTGAGCTCAGTTGAAAAAATGGAATACACTGAGCCAACCCCCATCCAGCTGGCAGCCATCCCGCCGCTGTTGGAAGGGCGTGACCTGATTGGTCAGGCACAAACCGGCACTGGCAAGACCGCAGCGTTTATGCTGCCATTATTACAACGATTAGATCCGTCAACACGCGGTGTAAAAGCGTTGATCCTTGCGCCTACCCGTGAATTGGCGAAACAGGTTACTGATGCCGGAAAAGCACTTGCACAGAAAACCAGTCATAAGATCATATCCGTCTATGGCGGACAATCCTACTCGATACAACTACGGGCTTTGGAACGCGGTGCCGATGTGGTTGTTGGCACCCCGGGAAGACTGCTCGATCTCATCCGGCAGAAGCACCTGGATCTCAGCCACGTCAGTATGTTAATCATCGACGAAGCGGACGAGATGCTGGCAATGGGCTTCATCGACGATGTCGAATTGATCCTCAGCGAATTGTCGGAGCAACGCCAGGTTGCACTTTTCAGTGCAACATTACCGGACCGCATTCGAAAACTGTCTGAGCGATATTTGAACGACCCCATCAAAATAACCATCAACCCCAAGTCAGTTACTGTAGCTGAAATTGAACAGCGCAGTTACCGGGTGCGTGAAGATGCGAAAATTGCAGCCCTTACCCGACTGCTGGAAATCGAAGATGTGACCAGCGCGTTGATCTTCACCCGCACCAAGGCGAGAGCCCAGGACCTCTCGGAGGACCTTCTCCGCATTGGTTTTGCTGCGGATGCGCTGCATGGTGACCTGAACCAGAACCGTCGCGAACTCGTTCTTAATCGATTTCGCAATGGTGATGTGAAAATCCTCGTAGCGACTGATGTGGCAGCCCGCGGACTGGACATCGTCAATATGAGCCACGTGATCAATTTTGATCTCCCCGCGGACAACGATGACTACATTCATCGCATCGGCCGTACCGGCAGGGCAGGGAAGACCGGCATCGCGGTCTCGTTCATTACCCCAAGAGAACGGAACTGGGCAAACCAGATCCAATCGTTCACCCGACAGCCGTTGCGCGATTGCACCCTGCCAACCGTAGCCGAAGTTGAGCAAAAACGGGCGGAACGTTTGATGGATCGTATCGCTAGTCAATTGATGGCTGGCGCGAATTCCTCTGAAAGAGAGCTGATCAGCAACCTGATTGAGCGCGGTTTTGATCCGGCTGCGATCGCAGTCGGTGCCATCCGGTTATTAAGAGCCAATGAGGGAGCGATCAAAGTCATTGATATTGACACTCCGAAAACAGAAAATGCCACCAGGGAGTACGGCAAAAGCCATAACCGACAACCTGCACAGGCCTGGCCAAAATCGAGCAACACCGATAAACGGTCAAAAGGAAAAGTTCGCTCCGATGAAGACGGTATGGTGCGGCTATGGATGAACCTTGGCAACACCAATGGGATCCGTCCCGGTGATGTGGTCGGTGCCATCGCGAGTGAATCCGGGATTCCCGGCAAGGCGATTGGAGCCATTGACATCCAGAAGGATTATACCTATGTGGATGTGATGGAGCAGCATGTGGCAGTGGTCCTGCGCAGCAGCGAAGGCAAGTACAAACTTCGCGGTAAACCTGTGGTCTTACGGAAAGCAGATTGATTTGAGTAGTCCCCGGAATTTCCGGGGACTTTTTGATTTATTGTTTGGCGACCAGGGCGTAGCCGACCATGCCAGAGCCGGTGTGAACCGAAAGACCGGGACCAAAATCAACCAAGAGTGTCTCGGCAGGCAGTTTGATGGATCGCCCGAGCAGCGACTTCAATTCTTCCGCGCCTGAGGGATTAACTACGTGCAAAATGGCGGCACGTTCAATTTCACGAATGCCAACGGAATTTACAGCAAGTTCAACAATACGCTGCATGGCTACTTTGTTGGTACGGACTTTTTCCAGGAGGTCCAGTTTGCCATTCTTCATTGTCAGGATCGGCTTGATGTTCAAGAGGTTGCCCATATTGGCAGCCAGGTTGCTCACTCTTCCCCCGAGTGCGAGGTATTTTAGGGTGGCTAACGCGCCATACAAGTAAGTGCGGGGGATCAGATCCCGGGCAGCGGCTACGGCTTCATCATGTGATGCGCCGGAAAGGAGAGATTCCGCAGCTGTGATGGCGACAAACCCCTGGGCAAGGCTCAGGTGTTCAGAATCGATGATGGTGATCTTTCGCCCGGGTATATCATTGGCAGCCACCACCGCGGATTCGTAGGTGCGGCTGATTGCACTCCCAACGGTGACGCAAATGATTGAATCGGCGCCGGAAGCGAATGCCTCATGGAAGGCTGTGGAGAAAGAAGCCGGGGATGGGGCAGCGGTGGTTGGAAGTTTTCCGGTTTTGTCGATACGCGCAAACATGGTTGGATTATCGATCTCAAAACAATCTTTGAAGGACTCGTCGCCAAATTGAACGGTTATGGGGACCTGCACAATGTTGAATTTCTTCGCCAGGTCCAACGGCAGGTTTGAATCTGTATCTGTAATCACATGCGTTATAGCCATTAATCACCTCGATCGGGAGGAATAAAAACCTTAATAATTATAACCGTCGGATTGGCGAAAAGGTGTGACTGGAGGTAGATTTCAATCTACCTCTTTGTCACCTGTGAAGTTAACAAGATAACAAAGAGAGGACAATATGATCCTCTCCTGGCAGGTTAGCGGCGGCGGAGCAGGCGCAATAACAGTAATACCACGATGGCACCGATGATGGAATGGAGGATCTGGGCAAAAATTCCGCTGGCCAGGGAGATGCCAAGCACTGAGAAGAGCCAGCCGCCGAGCAAACCGCCAATGATCCCGACGATAATCTTGCCGAGCAACTTGAGCTGAATGCCCTTGATGAGGAAATCTGCGATGATGCCTGCGATCGCTCCAACGATGATCCAAACAATGATACTGGTGATGTCCATGATTCTCTCCTTTTGGCAACTATAACATCCATTTTCGAGAGTTGGCAAGGGTTATGCAACTGATTCTTAAGCATCCGGCTTGTTCCCGTTGCGGTAACAGGGCGTTAGATTCATGCAACTATGGAGTATGATAGTTTTAACACCTTTGCCGCTGCCTGATGCATGAAGGAGTTAACCGGGTAGGATGAACTCTGACCCAGGTATATTGGTTACACCTCAACAAGAAAACCTGTTAGCCACACAAACGGGCAGTAATGAGGTTGTGTTCTCCCGGTTGGATGAGCTATTGAAAGGTTTTACCTTCCAGATGGCCAACTGCCAATTAGAGGCGTCTGTACTGACGGTGCATGACCTGCGGGTGGTCATACGCCGGTTGATCGCGATCATGGATGTACTCGGTACTACCATCCCAACAAAACTGCAACAGAATATCCAAAAGCCACTTGGATCTCTGCGGGACCGGGTGAACAACCTGCGCAACCTGCAGGTGATGGCGGAAGAAGTAAATGCTCCCACCCTGCAGGGGGAGGAATGGGATGCATTCCGGGTATACCTGCAGGCGAAGGTGAAGCAGCAGGCGGTCAAAGTTGAAGAAGGCGTTGCGACCTTTAAGATCATCAAGTTCATGCGTGAGGTAAATACCCTGCGGGAAGTGCTGCGCGCGGATGCCACTCCTGAAAAGACCGCGCGAATATACCTTGGCAATTTGGACAGGTTATTCCGGAAGATCAACAAACGTCTGAAGAAGATTGACCAGAGCAATCCACTGACGTTCCACAGCCTGCGCACTGCGCTGCGTGATTTCAGGTACCAGTATGAGGTGGTTAAGCCGCTTTTGCCCGGGTATCCTGAAGAGAATGTGAAGCTGATGAAACAAAAGCAGGACGCGCTGGGAGAGGTGCAGAATGAATCGGTGTTCCTGGCGATCCTGGACAAGTACGCCGAGAAAAACCCTGAACAAGAGACTGGAAAGATCAGGGCGTACTTTGAGAAGAGGCTCAGCGATTCGATAAGCCTTGCCGGGGAGAACGCGCAGCTTGCGAGCCTGTGGCGGACAGACCCGGACTCCGAATTTCCATGGCAGATGAGTGAAAGCCGGGTGGAAAATGGGTAAACCGATGTATTGTGTTGTTTTTCCCCGTCAAACGGGGATGCGGCGATAGTAGAGAAGGTGACGATGCAATTGTTCATTGTCAGGCATACCGATGCAGAGCCGCGCGGCTCGATGAAAGAGGACGCGCTCCGACCGCTGATCGGGAAGGGAATCAAAAAGGCGGAGAAGGTGGCGCGCTGGTTCAAGCGTACGTATGGAACGCCGGATGTGCTGCTGACCAGCCCGGCTGTGCGTGCACTGGAGACTGCGCGGATATTCCAGCGGGAGTTCAAGTTCACAGATGACAGGGTCATTATCCTCGAAGCCTTGCGCCCGGATGGCGGGCAGGGTGAGGTGATTGAAGCACTTGGCAATTACACCTCCTTTGAAAGCGTGATGCTCTTCGGGCATGAGCCGAATTTGAGCAGCCTAATCTCCAGTTTGCTCAGCGGCGAGGAGTCCATATCCATCCACATGAAGAAGGCCGGCATGTGCTGCCTGAGCATTGACAGCCTGGCGGACGGCAAATGCGCCACGCTCGAGTGGCTGCTGGACCCCGGTATGATAGAAGCATAAGAACCGACCATTCAATCTCTGAAAGAAGACGATGAAGAAGAAAAAGTCCGTAAGAGATTCACAACCCAGGTACCGCATCCTCAACCGCGAGATGAGTTTGCTGGATTTCCAGTCGCGGGTGCTGGAGGAAGCGCACAACAAGGGTAATCCTTTACTTGAGCGGTTGAAGTTCCTCTCCATCTTCGGGTCGAACCTCGACGAGTTCTTCATGGTGCGCGTTTCCGGGCTCAAGCGCCAGCAGGACATGCACATCCAGGAGTTGTCGGCGGACGGGCTGACCCCGCGCGAGCAGCTGCAACTGATCCGCAAACAGTCGTGGAAGCTGTACAAGGAAGCCTACCGCGCCTACCAGGGCGAGATCGCTCCGGCACTGGATGAGGCAGGCGTGCATATCCTGGATTACCGCAAACTGAGCAAGCCGCAGCGCGCCAAATCTGACGAGTATTTCCGCAACCTCGTTTTCCCGATCCTCACCCCGCTGGTGCTGGATTCGGTGCATCCATTCCCGCATATTTCCAACCTGAGCCTGAACTTCGCCATCGTGATCAAGGACCCCAAGGGCAACGAGCGCTTCGCGAGGGTAAAGGTGCCAGCAACGTTACCCAGGCTGCTCACGGTCAAGCGTTCAGCGGTGGGGATGCACAGCGACGGTACGCTGGTGCGGCATCAGCATTTCGTGTGGCTCGACCAGGTGATTGCCGCGAATCTCGGACGCCTGTTCCCGGGGATGAAGGTGGTGGAATCCCATCCCTTCCGGGTAATCCGCGACGCGGATCTGGAAATACAGGAGATCGAGGCGGAAGACCTGCTGGAAAGCCTGCAGCAGAGCATCAAGCGGCGCAAGTTCGGCTCGGTGGTGATGGTGGCAATCCACGAGAACATGCCGACGCGCATCCGCAAGATGCTGGCTGAGAACCTTGACCTCAAACCCTCCGATTTCTACGAGCTGAGCGGGGTGCTCGACCAGGCGAGCCTGATGGAGGTGTACGAAGCCTCCGACCGCATCGACCTGAAATACCCGCTGTACGACCCGGCGGTGCCGTGCGTGCTGCGCACCCTGGAGACCCCGGAGCAAATCTTCCCCATTTTGCAGCGCAAGAACATCCTGCTGCATCACCCGTATGATTCCTTCCTGCCGGTGGTGGACTTTTTACAGGCGGCGGCACGCGACCCGGATGTGCTGGCAATCAAGCAGACGCTGTACCGGGTGGGGCAGAACTCACCGGTGGTGGAAGCCCTGCTGGAAGCCGCTGAGCGCGGCAAGCAGGTGGCAGTGCTGGTGGAGCTGAAAGCGCGTTTCGACGAGGAAAGCAACATCACGTGGGCGAAGATGCTGGAGGAGGCGGGGGTGCACGTGGTGTACGGGCTGGTGGGGCTGAAGATCCACTGCAAGACGAGCATGGTGGTGCGGCGCGAAGGGGAAGCGATGCGGCGCTACTGCCATCTCTCCACGGGCAACTACAACTATGTCACCTCCCATTTCTATGAAGACATCGGCTACCTCACCTGCGATGAGGCAATCGCCGACGACGTGACCGATTTGTTCAACTACCTGACAGGGTACTCAACAATGAGCGAGTACCGCAAACTGCTGGTGGCACCGGTGAACCTGCGCCAGCACCTGGAAACGCTGATCCAGAAAGAGATCAAACAGGTACAGGACGGGCGCGAGGGACATATCATCCTCAAGGTGAATTCGCTGATCGACCCGGCGATGATCAAACTGCTCTATCACGCCTCGGAAGCGGGGGTGAAGGTGGACCTGATCGTGCGCGGCATGTGCACGCTGGTTCCTGGGCTGGAAAAGGTGAGCGAGAACATCCGCGTGGTGAGCGTGCTGGGAAGGTATCTGGAGCACAGCCGCATCTTCTACTTCAAAAACGGCGGCAAGGAACGGGTGTACCTGGGCAGCGCTGACCTGATGGGGCGGAATCTGGACTTAAGGGTGGAAACAGTGTTCCCGATCGAGGAGGAGCGCCACATCCGCTACCTGCGGGATGAGGTGCTGGAGAGCTATTTGAAGGACAACCAGAGCGCGCGCATAATGACGCCGCAGGGGGAGTATGTTCACGTGAGCCCCAGCGGGGCGGCGGAACCCCTGAACGTGCAGAAATGGCTGATGGCGCACCCGCACGCGCTGAGCGAAGAATAAAGCATTCGTACTCATATTCCCTGAAATCAATTTGGAGGAACAATGGACAAGTACCGCGTGAAACCCGGCAGCAAGGTGGCGATGAAGGAATGGGACCCCAACGATACCAGCGAGTTCAAGGGCAGCAAGGAGAAGGGGCTGGCGGAGAACCTGAAGCTGAACACGAAGCTGGAGGAGCTGCAGGGGCTGCTTTACGCCGAGCACAAGCACAAGCTGCTGGTGGTGCTGCAGGGGATGGACACCGCCGGCAAGGACGGGGTAATCAGCAAGGTATTCGACGGGGTGAACCCGCAGGGGGTGCGGGTGGCGAGTTTCAAGGTGCCGACCGCGGAGGAACTGGACCACGATTACCTGTGGCGCGTGCACAAGATGGTGCCTGGCAAGGGCGAGATGGTGATCTTCAACCGCAGCCATTACGAGGATGTGCTGGTGGTGCGGGTACATGGGATGGTGAGCCCGGCGCTGTGCAAGGAGCGCTTCAAGCAAATCGCGGACTTCGAGAAGCTGCTGGCGGATAACGGCACGACCATATTAAAGTTCTACCTCAACATTGACCAGGCGGAGCAGAAGCAGCGCCTGCAGGAGCGGCTGGACGACGCGACCAAGACCTGGAAGTTCAACCCGGGTGACCTGGAGGAGCGCAAACTGTGGCCGGAGTACATGAAGGCGTACGAGGAAGCCATTGAAAAGACGAGCAGCGAACGCGCGCCGTGGTACATTGTGCCGGCGAACAAGAAGTGGTACCGCGATCTGGTGATCTCGACGCTGCTGGTGGAGACGCTGGAGAAGCTGGGGATGGAGTACCCGGCGCCGCCGGAGGGGCTGAAGGACATCAAGATCGTGTAAGACGTAATCCGTAATTCGTGAACCGTAAATCGTAAATCGTAAATCGTAAATCAGAACCAGGGGATTCGAATTGATGTTGAGTTTTAAAAAGATTCAAATAGAAAAAAATAAAAACAAGCACACAGTAACACAGAGTCACAGCCCCATCGCGTAGCACGCTCGCCCCGGAAAAACACCGGGGTGCAAATTCGCGAGGGTGCATAAAACGCAAGGATAACAAGAGCGGAGAAAAAAAGAAAGCACTCACGCAGAGCCGCAGCCCCATCGCAAAGTTCGCTCCCTCCACAAACGAAGTGCAACAACCGCGAGGGGTACATAAACCGTAAGTCGCGGAGGGAAAACCCCATTATTTGTCATCGCGAGGAAGCGCAGCGACCGTGGCGATTTCGTTCTCCCTCGCGCTAACACCATTCTTTCCACTCACCCGATAAAACTAGGTGCAAAAAACACGAGGGGCACAAAGTTCGTGAAACCGCGAAGATGCTGAAGGAGCAGGGGATTCGTTTTAGTATTTTAAAAATGGGTACGAATAATACGAATGCGATGCCAGGGTGGGAGGATTGGATTGTTAAGGTGCGATATAGAAATAATGTTCTATATCTTAATTATAAACCATGTGTCAAGGGGGTATGATAATTATTGTTTGTTTAGAATTAAGAACTTGTCGTTAGGTAGGTTAATGTTGGTGGGTTTTTAACCCACCCTACTACTTGGGGATTCCCAAAGAAAGATCAGAGGATTCCGCGCCATTTCGCACACTTAGTGTAGAATATTCTTAGCCAGTTATTTTTCTTTTTTCACTGTGCGAATAAGTCCGGATTGTGTGTGCGATTTCACCGGAATTTCCAAAACACCAACAATAATCAAAGGATGTTCATATTTGTAGCCAAATCATAAATTGGAAAACCTGAAAACTCTATTTTTCCATCCTCTGTTAAAAGATTAAAATACTTTTTTGCATCCGACTTGTTTTCTAATAAAATACTTATACCGCATAACATTTTTTGATTTTTTTCAAGTAAATATTTTTCATGCAGAACATCTAGTTCTTGAATATCAGATTGAGTAATAGTCTTTCTTCTCATTTTTACCTGAATTTCGTTCAATACACAAATATCTTTAAGTTCATCATCTCCTTTTAACCAATTAAACAAGGAAGAGGCATAATCAAGAAATTCTATTTTTCCTTTTTGATCAAAAACCTTTATTAATTCCAAACCGAGAAAATTACCAAAATTCGCATGGTCAAGGTCTAATCCGAATTTCTTAATATTCTTAATCATATTTTCAAAATTAATATTATCTGCCTGGCTTAGAAAATCACAATTTAATAAAGTGTATGGACTAACTATAATTTTCTTGCCAGCTAATGATTTTGCATAAAGATTAATCTTTGGTAGATTATCAAACAAGTTGAAAACCATATATTTGGATTTAATATTTTCCCTATAAATTAGAACCCCTAATAACAAGTTCGCAATTTTTAGGAGAAAAATATTGGATGTTTCGTTAATATTTTCGATTTCTACTTTTTTTATAAAAACGTTAATGAGAAATTCAATATTTTTCTTACTATCGATATCAAAATTACCTATACTATGTTCTTTGAAAAACAATTTGTCAGGTTCAACATTAAATAATAATAGCAAATCTCTAATATCGTTGAGAACAGATTTGATTTCTTCCAAACCCTTTTGAAAACTTGATACATCATTAATTGATGAAATTGATATTACAGTTCCCTTCTCAGCTCCAAGATTAATTATTTTGTGTTTAATAAAATCCAAAAGGAAATTACAATCATTTATTTGTTCTGATAACGTTCCACACAGATCGTAGCCGATCAGTCCTGAAGTGATATTGTAAATAACACCTTTTCCAAAATTTATTTTTGTTTCTATTTTGGTCCGTTTTATTTCATAATTTGAGTAGTATTTGTTTTGGTTAACAAACACGGGTTCATTTTTTTTAAAATTTACCACTGAACAAGTTACATTCCCCAAATAGTATTCACTGCCAACCTTAGGTGTTACCCCATATAAGTAGTTAACGTTAGAGAGTAAATAATCTATAGGATCACCGAAAGTTACAAAGGGGATTGTAAACCTTTCAAAATCTGAAATCGAAAATTCAAAATCAGCTGTACTATATTGTTTTTTGCGATGAAGAATGAATTGGCGGCAATTAAGTTCTAACTCTTTTTCATCTTGAGTATTAATTTCAGTTACAGCCACTGCAACCGTTTTCTTAGTTTGATCTGTTTTGTGTAAAACCCTTTTAATTTCTGCAGGAAGTAATTTATTAATAAATATTTTGTATTTTTGTGCATTACATTCAATAACAATTAGTAATGCACCTCCGTCTTTGCCATAATGTCATTGGCCGGGGTAGACTTTACCAGTGATGTCCGCCCGGTGTTTACCACTCATGGTCGCCCGATGTTTACCACCCATGGTCGCCCGGTGTTTACCACACTGTGGGAAAATCTCTTCCAGGAAAATCGAAGGGAGAGAACCAATCGACATGGAGCGAATACACATGAATTTATACAGAGAGATCATATACCGGCTGCGCGCTGGGGAAAGCGAACGGGGAATTGCCAGGGACCTTGGGCTTTCTCGTCCAACCGTGCATAAATATCATATCAAAGCTGAATTGGAAGAATATCTGGACACACAGCGAGGCCTACCTGAAAGCCAGGAGATCCAGAAAAGCATGGGACAGGCGCCACGTCCCCCCAAGGTTCCCAGCACAGTCGAGGATTACCGGGTACAAGTTGAGAACTACCTAAAACAAGAGTTGAAGATGACCGCGATGTACCAGCGATTACGGGATGACTATGGCTACAAAGGGAGTTACTCGGCCATCAAGAGGTTTGTGAGTCACCTGAGACCGGTTGAGAAAGAAGTATATGTCCGGGTGCATACGGAACCGGGAGAGGTAGTGCAGGTAGACTTCGGGTATGTTGGATTGATCTATGACCCAAAGAGCCGGAAAACCCGGAAGGCCTATGTATTTGTGGCTACGCTGGGATACAGCCGACACCAATATGCAGAGATCGTCTTTGATCAGACGATCAGTACCTGGTTGGAATTACATATGCGTGCGTTCGCATTTTTTGGTGGGGTGCCACGTAAGGTGGTTGTGGATAACTTGAAATCAGCGGTGGTGAAGATCTTGCTCAAGGATCCCATTCTGGGAGAAGCTTACCGGAAGTTTGCCCAGCATTACCATTTTCTGGTCAGTCCCAATCCCCCTGCATCTCCATGGTTGAAAGGGAAAGTAGAAAGCGGAGTGGGATATGTAAAAGGGAATTTCTTTGCAGGGCAGGAGTTTCTGGACTTGGATAGTGCGAATAGGCGACTAACTGCCTGGGTGATGGATACAGCAGGAGTGCGTGATCATGGCACAACCCATGTAGCTCCGTTGAAGTCCTTCCGAGAAGAGGAGCAGGCAGCGCTGCAGCCCTTGCCCGAAGAAGTTTTCTCCCTGAGCGAGATACGGATGGCTAAAGTGCACAGCGATTGCCATATCGTAGTGGGAGGTAGTTACTATTCGGTACCTTATGCGCTTGTTGGGAAACAAGTTGAAGTACATGTCCATGAACGAGTAGTGGAGATTTACTTCGAACAAGCCCTGGTTCGCACTCATCTCCGTGCGCAAAAGAAAGGCCTATGGCAAACGGATATGGGTGATTACCCAACTGAAAAGATCCAACACCTGCTGCAAACTCCAGAGTACTGCCGCCAGATTGCACAGAGGATCGGTCCCAATACCTTCAAGGTGGCAGAGCAGTTGCTGGCTAACCGTCCATTGGACCAGTTGCGATCGGTGCAGGGCATACTGGGATTGGCAAAAAGCGTAGGACCCAAACGCTTGGAAGCAGCCTGTGCAAGAGCATTATATACTGGCGACCCGCGTTACCATCGTATCAAGGGTATTCTCAATGCAGCCCTGGATCGGGATCCTCTGCCTGGGCAGGAAGATGCCAAATCCAGCCAGCAGTCCTTTGTGTTCTCCAGGCATCCGGGGGAGTTTTTTGATAAAGCGGAGGAGGTGGTCCAATGATCTCCTCCCATCCTCTCCAACCCAAGCTCAGAAGGTTACACTTGTCTGGCATGCTTTATACACTGGAACTGCGAGCTGAACAGGCCAGCCAGGAGAAGCTTTCTCCTCTCGAATTCCTGGCGATAATGTTGGATGATGAACTGGAACGGCGGGACCAAAACCGGATCGCGTCCCAACTACTGGCTTCCGGATGCAATCCCAGCAAGAGCTTGTCCCAATTCGACTTCTTGTCTGCCCCCAGTGTAAATCGTTCCTATTTTACTGACCTGGCCACCTGTACCTTCATTCAACGGCACGAGAATGTCCTGCTCTGTGGACCCACTGGTGTGGGCAAATCTCACCTGGTAAATGCTCTGGGAATTGAAGCACTGAAACACAATTTCAAGGTGATCTCAAAACCTACCCACCGCTTGCTCATGGATCTGAATACTGCAAAAGCTACCGGAACATACCACCGGCTGATGGCATCCATTCTCAAGTGTGACTTGCTGATCCTGGATGATTTTGGGCTGCAGACCTTACCCTCACCAGCTATCCAGGATCTTTACGAGATCATCTGTGAACGCTACGAGAACGGTTCTATCCTTTTGACCTCGAATCGGGCACTCGAAGAATGGGGGGAAGTCTTTGAGGATGACTTGCTGGCTTCTGCTGCATTGGACCGCCTCACCCACCATTCCCATACTATTGTTATCCAGGGAGAGAGCTACCGCCAGCTCTCCCGCAGAAAGGAGGCTTTGATTAAAGCAAAATCAGCATGACCTTGTATCTTTGGGTGGTAAACACCCAACCGACCACATGTGGTAAACATCAGCCCGACCATACTGGTAAACATCAACCCGACCACACTGGTAAACATCGACCGGCCATTGACACCATAATTTTTAAGATCTGAAATATCAATAGAAATAGTTCGATTTTTGAGATGAAATTTGCTGACTTGTCTACTTTTAACTTGAACAGGAATTTTTCCCTCAAGGTCATTTTTTTTGCATTTAATATCACCATATACTCGTATTTCACCATCCCAAGATTGTGTTTTGTCATTTTCTAATATAGTAGATCGCAAAAAATCACTATTAGAAATTATTGTTCTTATGTAACTGCTCAGCCCATGTTAAAAGTCATTAATGAAAAGTGTTAAAAGTCACT
>CAZAAJ010000067.1:0-14070 GCA_964483135.1 uncultured Anaerolinea sp.
ACCGCAGGGATTAGATCCTGATTGTTATAATCACAGATAATAATTCCGTAAATGGGACATTGGATCATTGATTTCAAATAACTTACAGCAATCTCATAAATTCTTTTCAACTCCATGGTAGTGGCTAATTCGCGGCCCAGTGCCACGATCTTTTCCTGCAGCAGGTTTTTCGTGCGCAGTTCTTTCTCTGCCTTAATTCTGCCTTCCAACTCTTTTACCCGGGCTTGATATAACGATGCATTATTAATTGCCACAGCGATCTGGGCAACCATAGATTCGGCAATTAGAAGGTCAGAGTCCGTGTACGAATCTATTTCTGAACTTTGGATCTGGACTGCTCCCTCAACCCGGTTATTGAGCAATATTGGAATAATCAACGCAGACCGGGTGACCGGCATATCCTGTGGAACCTGTGATTCGGAAATTACCTTTCCCTCTTCATCGATGAAATAGTTGTGAGCGGTAGTTATCAGGGTTGCCCAGTAATCAGAGATAATTCTGGATTTACCCTCCCGGATGACCGGCGATTGGATGCCCTGACCAACAGGCTCAAGTGGTATCGGTGGAAACCCTTTGACATCCATGGTTTTTCCATTTGTAACTGCAAAGCGGGCACTGATCATTTCTTTCTCTGCGTCAAAATCCGAAATGTACATCGTGTCACATCGCATGACGCTTGAAATTAACTCGTAAAATGACAGGTAGATTTGATCAATATCCAGGGTACGGCTTAAAACCCGCCCGGCATTATACAACAGGTCAAGTTCCCGGTTATGTTTTTCGATGGATTTTTCATGTGCTTTGCGTTCTGAGATATCCAAAATCGTGACAATAATCTTGGCAAGGTCTGTTTCATAACCTGGCGGTACATTCCAAAATATCTTGACATCTATCGGCAACCCCTCAATTGATTTGTTGACCGTCTCTATTGAAAAACTTGTTTTCCCCAACGCGAGGTGAATCAATTCCTCAGAAAAAGTCAAATAACTTTCATGCGTGAAGAACATAGAAAGGGGACCGACTATTTCGTTTTTATCATTTGCCCCATGAAGTTTTACTGAAGCCATATTCGAATTTACGAACCTGGCTAATCGGGCACATTCTTCAACAACCTCCGGATGATTCTTAAAGTAATCCTTCCAATTCTTAACTCCGTGATTTTTTAATTCATCCAGTTTCTTCTTTACTTCGGAAAAATCCTCTTCAAGTATAGCAATCGGAGAATCCTCAAACAGACTACGGTATCGGCTTTCGCTCGCAGATAAGTTTTTTTCATATTGTATCCGCTCGGTGATATCCTGCTTTACGGCGATGAAATATTCCACCAGCCCCGACTCATCCAAAAGGGGTGTTATCGTCATCTCCTCGTTATATTGAGATCCATCTTTTCTTTTGTTTACCAGGTCACCATGCCACGTCTTACCAGAATTTATAGTGTCCCAAAGCTCTTTGTAAAAAGGATCCGATTGGACACCCGATTTTAATAGTTTGGTGTTGTTCCCAATTGCTTCTTCTCCTGAGTAACCGGTGAGTGTTTTAAAGGCAGCATTTACCCAAATGATATTTCCTTCACGGTCTGTGATGACAACGGCATTGGCAGCCGCATCCAGGGCAGAACCTTGCAGGCGAAGTTTGTCCTGTGCTTGTTTTTGCTCGGTGATGTCCCTGAAGTTAATCACGATGCCATTGATGACCGGGTCCTCCAGTAAATTTACTGCGGTTCCCTCCACCCAGCGCCATTCCCCATTTGTCTGTTTTATCCGGATGGTGAGGTTTTCCTTTGCGCCAGGGCTGGACACCATCTTTTTAAAGAGGTCAGAAAGCCCTTGCCGTTCCTCCGGGTGAAGGTAACCGGCAGTGTAAATATCCTGGTGTGAGGTAAAGGTATACCCCCAATTTGATTCAACGGAAGTACTTGTCCAGGTTACCAAGCAATCAGCATCGAGGACGATGATATTGTCTCGCCCATTTTCTATCAAACGCCGCAAACGCCGTTCATTTGCCGCCAGAGCTCTTGAAGCCTTGCTTTTTTGAGCGGCCTGTTCGATCGCCAGCGCAACCTGGTCGATTTCGAATGGTTTGAGAAAGTATCCAAACACTCCAGATGATACCGCTTCGATTGCAGAACTTTGGGTCGCATACCCCGTTAACAGGATGCATTCAGTATATGGAGATCTCTCTTTGATCTTTCTGACCAAATCGAGTCCAGACATATCCTCAAGGCGGAGATCAACCAATGCAACATCCACAAGTTCCTCTTCAAGCGACTTAAGGGCAAGAACCCCGTTACTGGCGTGATGGGTCTGATATCCTTTGTAATCCAAAATATCGCACAAGCTGGTAAGCATGTTCAGATCATCATCAACCAATAACACGCGGGTTGCTTCGCCAATGACCATAGTAAGATTCCTTATTATTATTCCGATATCAACTCAACATTCGGGCATGAAATTATCGGTGTTTGAGTTGGGATTCCGTGATGGCACTCCTGAGTCTTTTCAATTGAAAATCTTCCAAAAGACGCAGCAGTTCTTTGATTTCCAGCGGTTTATACAGGCAGGCAAAAGCCGAATTTTCCATTGCAATCCTAACGGATTCTTCCATTTCAGCCCGGTAACCAGTGATCAGCAAAACCGGCAATTCCGGATAACTCTTCCGAATCCCTTTTAAAATATCAAGCCCGGTGATGCTGTTTAGTTTCATATCCAGCATGACCACCTGTGCATCAGATGCCAGCAAATTCATGTTGGCATGGGGATTGGTTTCAATTTCGGTTATAAACCCGCGCTTGTTCAAGATATCCCCCAGGGTTTTACAAAAGGCTGAGTCATCATCAACGATAGCGATCGTTTGATGTTCAGCCAGTGCAGCGAAAAAACCCAGCATCTGGGAAATATCCAATGGTTTGTTTAACACCCCCACCACACCTTCTTCCAAACCGCGCTGGATGATCTCATCCGCTGCGAAGGCTGTCATAAGCACCACCGGCAGACCTGGTTTTTCTTTATGCAGGAACTTATGAAAAGCAACCCCATCCATTTCTGCCATGCGAAAATCGGTGAGGACACAATCGAAATCCTTCTGGTTCACTTTTTCCAGTGCCATACTGGCTGAACTGGCCTGATCGGTAGTGTATCCTGCCGTGGATAGAATATCCGCCAGGGTGCTGGTCATCCGCTGGTCATCATCAACAATAAGAATATTTAGTCTGTTTTTCATAGATCCTCAATTTCTGTTGGCAAAACTAAAATAAAAGTAGCGCCTTCATTAACTTTGCTTGTCACTGAAATTTCACCTTTATTGGCTTCAACGAATTTCTTACATAATGGTAATCCCAATCCGATCCCTTTGGCTTTGGTGGTAAATAGGGGCTCAAAGATCATCGCCAGGTTCTCTGGGGCGATTCCTTCACCGGTATCGGTGACGGAAATCCGGACTTTCTTCTCTTTTTGCTCCTCTCCTGTAAACAACTCAGCAGAGAGGGTTAACAATCCTCCTTTTGGCATCGCCTGGTATGCATTGGTCAAAAGGTTCCCCAATACTTGCTCAAGCTGGGTACCATTTATATAGACCTCGGGCAGGTTTTCTGTGATTCGAGTGACTAATTCCACATTTTTTGGAGGGGAAAAGCGTTTCAGCGAGTTTTGAACTAGAGCATCGACCTGGATCAATGTTCGTTCAGTCACCTGCAGGTGGGTGTAATCGAGCAGGTCAGTGATAATTTTCTCTGAGGTCTTTGTTTCATTCTTGATGATCTCCAGATACTCCAGTACCTTGGGATCAGCCTTCGGTTGAATAATAGAAAGGTAAGTTGAGGCGTTTGAGATCACCCCTAGCGGGTTGCGAAGTTCATGGGCGATACTTCCTGCCAGCTGTCCAAGCGTGGCGAGTCGTTCCTGCCGAAGCGCACGTTCCTGGGCTTTTTTCAGGTCACGGGTACGTTCCTCAACAAGAACCTCAAGATGTTCTGAGTATTCGCGTAATTGATTCTCAATCCTTTTAAGTTCAGTGACATCCCGGGTAGTATTCAAAATACAGGTTTCGCCATTTACCTCAATTGTCGTTGCTGACATCAATGCATAAATCAACTCGCCGTTCTTCCGCCGGAGTTTCGTGGCAAAGTTCTTTACACTACCATTCTCCTTAAGCAGCGTTCTGATCCGATCTCTGTCCATAAGATCATTCCATATTTTCATTTGATATGTACTTTTGTTTTTCAGTTCTTCATCAGAGTAACTAAGAATTTCTTTTAAAGCATCATTGTAGAGGATGATCAATCCATCATCCATTCTTGTCAGAGTCAAAGCGTCCGGGGAAGTCTGGAACGCGGCTCGGAACTTCTCTTCACTCACCTGGAGCTTTTCGGTTAAAGACAATTGATTCTGTAAAAACCTCATTCGGTTGGACCGCCAGATCCAAGTCAGACCGCCCCCTGAACCTATGATCAGGATTCCAAAGAAGAGGACCGTTTGCCACAAGCGCGTTTTCAAAGGAGCATAGACTTCTTCCTTATCCATGCGCGCAATCAGGATCCATGGGGAATCAGGGATTTCCTGGATTGAGCCGATCACTTCCTGACCGCGATAATCCAGCCCTTCAACAACCCCGCGAATGCCGATTACCCCCTTAACTGCGAGTACCCTGGAATCTGTCACCGGAATTTGAAGATTAAGAGCAGCATCGGGAACATACCGAACTGGTGAGAGAAACAATGCTGAATCGCCGTAGGCTTCTACCAGTAATGTTTCAGCGGTACTGTTTGTCAATGGCCAGGTTTGAAGATATGGGTAGATCCACTGGTCAGAAGAAATTTCAAAAACAAGTACACCTAAAGGCACGCTCAGATCAGTTTGCAGGAAGATGGGAGATAGAATTGCCAGCCGGATCGTCCCGTCATCATGACGATGAAAATCGATCCACGTGATGTCAGATGGAAGACGTTCACTTTGTAAATAGTTTCTTATGTGATCAGGAACACTCGTGTCAGATGTCAAAGTGCTGACAAGTAAATTCCCCCGCGAATCTGTCAGGTAGATTCGCTCATAATTGTATGAGCTTTTGACCGACTCCAGCCAATCATGGATCTCTGCACCGATTGCGGATTTTGTGGATGTGTGTAAATACTGGTCAACCAGGCTGGCGAAGTTTGCATTTTGCGAGATACTGCGCATATCTGCAGTTCGTTCCTGCCGCCATTCCTGCAGGCTTCTTACCTTCAATTTGGCTATTGAATCCAATTGCTGACTTGAATTCTCGAGATAACGGGTGGTATATTGACGATAAGACGCGTAACCAATCGCGAAAATCCCCGACGCGGTAATGATAAAAATCACAAAGAATAAGGCAAAAGACCTTTTATCAAATGCCTGGGATTGAGTCTGCTCATTTTTTGGAAGGCGACCTGAAGTTCCTTTTAGAAAATCAAATCTTAAGATTGCAAAGGCATACAAAAGAGCACTCAGTCCCAGACCCGGGACAAAAATATTAAATTTAAATTTTGGGAGCAAATTTAATGAAGCGATCAAAAATACAGCTAATCCGATCAACGCACCAAGGGTCAATAAAATTGATTGTCCCTTCCCTTCTTTCCTTTTTTGCCACGCCGTGAGAATCAACACACCAATCCCTGTGACCATTAGGAGGATACTGAATACAATGTGAACGATGAACCACAAAGACGGTATTCTGGCGCCAATATCCGCGATCCAGAACTTATTATTACTGAAAAAAAGGACGTCTTTAACAACCCAAAGATGATTCTGGTTATTCGTCCAAACCATCACCTGGGTAATGATCGGGATGACCATTAACGCCCAAATAATCTTTTTTGATAACCATTGGTCGTGCCCATTGTAACGGAAAGCAAAAACCACAAATAAGACCGGTAAAAAAGCGTTTGGTAAAAAGCGGACGTTGAACCAGAATTGAGCCTGGGTTTGCAGCGGACTGACCATTGAAAGGATTTCAGCGAGCGATAAAAAACTCTCTGCCAGTGCGAGCAGCGCATAAGCCCGCACACCTGGAAACTTTTTGCTTCTAAAAGCATACCAGGCTAGAAATGATGTCAGCAAAAACGTAAATACTATTGAAATGAAAAATGTCGTCGAGCGCCAGTCCATCTCAGCTCTCCAGGTTCAATGGGAGAAGAATAACGAATGTTGCACCCTTCTCCCAAACACTTTGAACTTCGATGCGGCCTCCGTTCACTTCAATCAGACGTTTCGCAATCGGTAACCCCAGACCAATATGGCGCGGTTTGGTCGAAAACAATGGTTCATATATTTGGTCTAGGTTTTCAGGGGCTATTCCGAGACCCTCATCTTTCACCTCGATCCTCAAAAATCCCTGGTCAGGTTTACCGGGTTTTTCTACGGTGATCTTTAACTTTCCTTTACTATCCATGGCTTCTACAGCATTGATGACCAAACGCTGCAATGCCTGGCTCATCTGGTGAGGGTCCACAAATACATCCGGGGCATTTTTCGATATCTTTTTTTCAACCACAATTTCTGCGGGGACCGGGTTCTCCGCGAACACCCGGTCAATGAGCTCACTCACATTCGTCGGTTGCCGGTCACCTGCCTGCAAGTTGGAGTAGTTAACCATATCAGACATAATTTCTACAGCAACCCGGGTTTCTTTTTCAAGGATCCCAAGGTATTCCTTTACTTTGGCTTCAGCGCCCGGCTGAATCATTCTTAAGAAATACACCGAATTCGAGATGACCCCAAGTGGATTGCGAAGCTCATGCGCAACTCCTGCAGCCAGCCTTCCCATAGTAACCATGCGCTCATGTTTCAACATGGATTGCTGCGCATACTGCAGCTCCTGGGTGCGCGCCTGCACTTCTCTTTCAAGTCTTTCGTTGTAGTCTACCAAGGATCGCTCATACTGTTTGTTTTCGGTGATATCCCGGATGATTCCCTCGATGGCGACAAAATTTCCTATTGCATCAAAAACCGGAGTATTGCGCATCTCGACCCAGATGGTTTGACCATCCTTTCGAATCCACCGAAAAGTCAAAGGTTTCTCATAAAAATCCTTACTAGCCGGCGCATCCTCAAATAAGGGCATGTCATCGGGATGAGTCATCGATTGACCAAGTTCAGGATGTTGATAAAACTCTTCCGGGGAATATCCGGTCATTGTCAGACAATAAGGATTAATAAACTCAAATCTCTGGTCTGGAATAACTCGATATCGAAAGATTAAATCCTGTGATTTGTTTACCAGGTTCTGATATCTTTCAGTAGTTTCTTTTAAATCTTTTTGCGTTTTTAAGCGTTCATCTTCGGTTCTTAACAGCAACCCGATCAAAACTGTGGCAACCGGGAAAATTAAAAGAATCGGCAGCCAGATCTGCTTAATTATCGCAACACCCGCTGGCCAGGGTTGCACCAATAGTTGACAGGTTAACATGAAAATGTGGACGAATAAACCAAAGATATACAAGTGACCCGTTTGAATTCTTTTCTTCCGCGCTCTCAGGAAGCGATTAAAAGCTAGTCCCAAAAAGCCGCTGGTGACAATAGTAGCTAATCCTGCCCAGCTACCATTCCCTCCGATAATCGATCGATAGACACCAGCGACCACCATTGAAACAAGGGCAGTAATTCCACCACCAAATAATCCAGCAAGTGAGAGGACAATCGAGCGGCCATCATAGAATATGCCCGGCTTGTAATTGAAAGGAATGCGCATCCCAATAATGGCAATTCCGCCAAACAACAACCCCATGAATACCTTTGGCCATATCTTTCCGTGGGCTCGCAGAGAAGCGGTAAGACTATAAACGGTTAATAACCCTAATAGTAAAACCGCATTTTGCACAAGATTCAAGACCATTATTTTTTATCCTTAATCAAAACGGGGGCGTTGTTGTAATATCAACTCAGTTCCTAAAAATAATAGGGTTCTAATGAAAATATCGAGTTTTTGTTAATCCATATTTATTATAGACACATTTTACTTATGGAGGTTGAATCAAATATCAAAAGACTGAGAAATGGTTTGTTCCGGAAATAGCAGGTAGAGGTAATTCAATAATGCCGGGATCGAAACAGGTTTTTCAATTAAGAATGAATTGGGCAATTGTTTTACCTTTTCCAGGATCGCCGGTTCCACATAAGCGGTTACAAATATGAATGGGATATTCCCGGCTTTGTCAATTATTTTTTCACGAAGTTCAACTCCATTCATCCCCGGCATAACCATATCGCAAATCACACAATCAAATCCGCGAGGGAGGTTCGCAAGAGCCTGTATTCCATTATCGGCTGTCTCTACTTCCAAACCGTATTTCCTGAGAATATCTGCAAGGGTAATGACCATACCCAAGTCATCATCTACTACTAAAACCCGAAATCGTTTGCTCATTTATCTCCTGCAACAGGCAGATGAAGGATGAAATCTGCACCTTTCCCGGGTTCACTTTTTACTTCGATGAATCCATCGTTGATCTCTGCCAGTTTCCGGCAAACAGCCAATCCCAATCCTATGCCTTTAGGCTTGGTGGTAAATAATGGTTCAAACACTTTTACCATATTTTCGCTGGAGATCCCCATACCAGTGTCAATTACGTGAACACAGACATACGGTTTTTTATCTCTTCGAACAGTCTCTACAGAAAGTTTCAGTTCCCCGCCTTCCGGCATCGCCTGGTAAGCGTTGACAACCAGGTTTTCGAATATCTGCTCAATATGACGGGGGTCGACCAATACCATTGGGAGTAATTCAGGAATGCTCAAGTCAATCTTTATATTGATCGGGGTAGGACGTCTGGCAAGAGACCGATTAATGAGATCCTTGAGGTTGATTTTTTCACGTTCAACTGATTTTGTGCGGGCAAATTCAAGCAGATCGGAGATGATCTTTTCAGCATTCTTTGTTTCAATTTCGATCATCGCAAGATATTTTTTTACCTTTTCATCACAATCCGGGTTGATCATTTTCAGAAAATAAACCGCGTTCGAGATCACACCTAAAGGATTGCGTAATTCATGCCCGACGCTGCCAGCCAGTTGTCCCAATAGCGCAAGCTTTTCCTGCCTGACGATTTGCTCCTGGGCTTCACGCAGCTCCCTGGTACGTTCTTCCACCCGTTGTTCCAGGCGGGTGTTTAAGGCAATGATCTCTTCCTGCGCCAATCGTTCTTCGGTGATATCCCGGGCTGTAGACAGGCTGCCGACGGGATGACCGTTCACATCCTTAAGAACTCTGCACCACCAGGCTAACAACCTTACTTCACCATCCTTACGTTTCTGCCAACTTTCTATATAGATCGTATGTTCATCGCCGCTGAACAAGGGTTGAACTTGCTCGTAAACCTGCTGTTCACCAACAAAATAATCTTTCGCCTCATGCCCTAGCACATCGGCTCCAAAGAACTGTTCTCCGGCTGGATTTGCCCAGGTATAGACTCTATTTTCGTCCACTTCCATCAAAATATCCGGAATGGATCCCAGGATGGCTTCCTGCCGAACCGTTAACTGCCGGAGTTGGTTTTCAGTTTGCTTAAGGTCGGTTATATCTATGGAGTATCCTGCCAAAAGATTTCTACTGCCGAAACGGATTGGGAATTTAATGCTGATATAGCTGCGCCCATTAAGTTCTTCATCGATCTTGAGATTCTCTCCTTTTGATACGACCTCCCAATCATCCCGGGTGATTTTAACAGCAAATTCTGGCGGGAATAGCTCTTCCATGGACTTGCCAACCATTTCAGAACCAGGGATACCGATCATATCCCTGTAATTTTCACTGGCAAAAACGATCCTGCTTTTTGTTTCATTGACTTCTTTAACAAACGCATAAATTGGTGAGTTCTTTACAAACACAGAGAGCAGCTCATAACTTTGCCATAACGCTTCTTCCGCATCTTTTTGTTTGTTGATATCCGTAATAAAACCTTCATAAAACGCTACTTTACCATCCGCACTCTTGATTCCCTGACCCTGCTCCCATACCCATTTTTCAATTCCATCTGCGGTGATGATCCGATAGGTGATTTCAAATTTACTGCTGCCCGCAGAAACTGTAGCCTGCCTGACCATATCAAGATCATCCGGATGGATTATGCTCTCATAATTGACTTTTTTATTTTCAATCAGTTCCATTGGTTTGTAACCAGTAAGGTCATAACACCTGTCACTGACAAATGTCATTGTCCACTGCTCATCTGCTTTACAGCGATATACCATTCCTGGTAAATTGTTGGTTAAGGTCATCAACTGACGCTGCACTTCCCATAAGGCTTCCTCCGCTTTCTTCCTCTCAGTGATATCCACAACTGTCGTAATAAAATGCAGGGATTTCCCGGCACCATCGCGGCGCACTGTTGTGCTCACATCCCCCCAGAGGATTGACCCATCTTTTTTCAGATAGCGTTTATTAAATCTGACCGAATTTGATTCTCCATTTAATATGAGATCCAAATTTGCCTGGACCATTGGGATGTCGGCCGGAAGTGTAATCATTTGCCAGGTCTTGGCATTTAACTCCTCCTGGCTGTACCCAAGCATTTCTGCCATTGCTTTATTGCTGCGTATCTCTCCAGAGGGCAGCGTCAATGATTTTCCCACGTTGGAATTATCAAAGACCAAGCGGAATTGTTCTTCACTTGCCTTAAGCTTTTCCTCTGCAAGTTTCTGATCAGTGACATCATCAGAGATGATTTGAACTCCAGCCAGGTCGCCATTAGCATCATGAATCCGGTTATAGCTCGAGTGATACCAGTATTTCCCGGTTGGCATTTCTACCTGGTCATCATAATAGCCGGGAGTGTCAGACTGCAGAGCCTGTCGAATTCGCTGAAAGATTTTTCCACCAAATTCCTTGCCATAAAGTTCGATTGCATTCTTGCCTACAAAATCTTCCAATCTCCCAGCCATGTTTTGCAAGGCTTTATTATTGAAATAGCGGACATTTCCGTCCAGGTCGTAATATCCGACGCCAATTTCTGCGTTTTCAATCAGCAACCTGAATTTTTGTTCACTTTCCCGAAGAGCTAATTCTGATTTTTTCTTTTCGGTGACATCCGTGAGAATACAATGTGTCTGTTTAAACTGCATAAAGGAATCATAGCCAATTTTGCCATCGAAGGACACGAATATATGAGAACCGTCCTTTCGGACCATCTCGAAATCCACCCCTTTTACTTCTCCCTTTGATTTAAAAACAGGAAACCTCTCCTTGAATAATTCCTTCTGCTCCCCGGCGAGGAAATCACCAAACCACCTGCCAATCACCTCATCGCGTTGATATCCCAGGATAGTTAACCAGGCCTGGTTTACATCAAGAAATTTACCATCCTTATCAAGAGACTGATATCCCAAAGGCAGTTTTTCATAGAGTGATTGATATCGAATCTCGCTCTCACGCAATGCCTTTTCAGCCTTCCTTAAGCGAAGCACCGTTTTGATACGGGCCAAATGTCAATAGCCGCCCCATGTGTACCAGAGATAGCCGCATTGATATGTACCACGAAAAGGAGTGTGGAGGGGGTTAAGATTCTGGTTTTATAAGGTCTTGAGAAATGGATTTAATCGAGTCAATTTCCTTTCTGCGGCCGCGTTGGCGGAAGCTATCGCCGCGAATAACCAGGGTGTGAGCATGGTGAGTCAGACGATCCAAAGCAGCGCTGGCGAGCAAGTCATTGGCAAAGACCTCACCCCATTCTTCAAAGGCGCGATTGCTGGTGATGATCATTGAGCCGTGTTCATACCGTTCAGTGATGATCTCGTAGAGATCTTGGGCAGCCTGGGGAGAAATGGGTTGCAGTCCGAAATCGTCCAGGACCAGCAAATCACAAGACAAGATTCGAGTCATATGTTTGGGGTAGGTGCCATTGGACCTTGCAATCTGCAGGTCATGCAACAGGTGATAGGTGGGTTTAATCACGACCCTGAAATCACGTTTCAGAGCTTCAATAGCAATCGCATTGGCCAGGTGCGATTTGCCCACTCCGGAAGGTCCACACAGCAATAAATTCTCATGCCGCTGGATAAAGACGCAGGAAGCCAGATCCTGGATCAAAGTGCGGTTAATCCCAGGGGCAGCCGAGAAATCAAAATGGGCCAGAGTCTTATTGTTGTCGCAACCGGAAAGGGAGAGCATCAACACCTGGTGTTGCTGGGCCCGCCGTTCCAGTTCGTCATCAAGCAGTAAAGCCAGGAACTCCAGCGGAGCCAATTGCTGGTCCACTGCCTGAGCAACGCGTACATCCAGGGTATTCAAAATGCCCGAGAGCTTGAGTTGGCGTAGCTTGGGGTAAAGCGGGTGCGACATCATGAACGCCTCCCGAAGAACTCTTCCCCGCTGCGGGCGAAAGTATGACTGAGTGCCGGTAGCATTGGCTGTGTATCCGGTAGAGGCTCACGATCCAACGCTGCATTCAGGATCAGCTTGATCTGCCGATAACGTACATCCCCAAAATAGGCAGCTCGGGCACAGGCAGCCTCCAGACGATTGGGGCCCACGCTTTCTTCCAATTTTAGGATGGCCTGTACCGAACGCAATCGATCCAGCGGCCTATCTGCCAGCAGTTGTTCCACCACACTTTGAGTGGATGGACCGATCTTTGCTCCCAGTTTCTTGCAGTAATCCGGGGTGTGGATCAGGTAGGCTGCTTTGGCAGGCGGGTAATCTTCCATCCGAGTATGCCACTGCCCAGGCCGGGTACTGCGCGGGTGGGTAGCCACCAATTCCTGCCCTTTGTAGATCTCTACGAAGTTCGTACTTATGTATGCCGCTAATTCCTGGCCTACATACCGATAGGGGACGGAATAAAAGCTTCCTGTGATCACCACATGGCAATCCGGGTGTACCTTCACCGGGCGGATCTCTAACAATTGGAATGGCTGTACCGGTAACGGCTGCAATTGAGCTCTCTCAATTTCGTTGAATAATTGCAGAGGTGCCTCACTGGTAGTTCCATGTTTGCGAACTCCCGCTGTATTCAAGATCCAATTACGCAAATGTTCATTGGCAGTGCAAATATCCACAAATTCCTGACCTGCCATGAAATTGCGCTTCACGTAATGGACTCCGCTTTCAACTTTCCCCTTGTGCCTTGGAGTGGCCGGGATTGTCGGACTGATCAGAAAACCATAATGCAGTGCCAGACGTCGGTAAGCATCCCCCAATATCGGATCATGTACCAAAGCTTGTAATACGGCTGCTTTCAAGTTGTCGGGAATTACCCGCTTCGGTACCCCTCCAAAATATTCAAACGTCCTTTTATGCAAGGCAATCCAGGTCGCTACCTTTTGATCAAAGACCAGTTCGGCATATTGGTGGCGGCTATAACCCAGTGTCGCCACAAACACATAGGCCGTCCGGGCACGTTTGCTGACTGGATCGTAAAGTTGACCCACCGACCCAAAATCAACTTGCATGTCTTCTCCCGGTTCACTGTGAACACGGATGAACACTTCCGGCTCTACGGGATCAAAGTGATGCACAAAACGCCGTACGGACGAATAGCCACCCTTGTACCCGTAATTCTCTCGCAACCGCTGCCAGATGGCGGTCATCTCCACTCCTTGTTTCACCCAATTTTCAATGGCTTCCCGGTAGGGCTCCACGCTCGATACCTGCCGAGGAGCCTGCACTCCAGGGCCCAGTGCTGCACTCAATTCGGCATCTTGGGGCTTTTCTTCTGGGTGCTCTAAATAGCCTTTTTCTTTCGCTATCTCGTGATATTTGTGCACGGTTCCCCGTGAAATTTGCATGTCCTGGGCGATGCACCGTTCGCTCTCTCCCAGTTGTAACCGCCGAATAATATCTTGTATGTGATTCATATGTTTCCTTTTCATGTCGGTTGCCTCCAGTTCTTTTCCTGGAAGCATTGTGCCACACTCCGAGGTGGTACACATTCAGGCGGCTATGGGTGGTACACATTCAGGCGATCATGCCCGGTACACATACAGGCGGCGATGGGTGGTACACATACGGGCGATCATACCTGGTACACATTCAGGCGGCTATGCCTGGTAAGTATACAGGCGGTCAATGACATTCAGGTTTCTTACTATTTGACAGCCGATTCTTTTTACTCGAGAAGGATCATCA
>CAZAAJ010000068.1:0-13986 GCA_964483135.1 uncultured Anaerolinea sp.
CATTGAAAGCGGTTTATTTTTTGGATGATCAAAAGTTGGATCTTTAATCTTCTCATTAAGCAAGGAGTTTATCAGGACAGGCTTTTTATCAGAAAGAATTTTCTCCTGGTACCCTTTCACAAATCGACGGGGAAAAATTTCCTGTTTTTCACCATCTACAAGGCAAACTGGAAAAGTGAGCGTTTCATTTTCAGCATCTGCAAGTGATAAAAGAAGATTGTTTTGATTGAACAACTCGGCAGAAGCAGAACCAATAATTTCAAAGATTTCTTCCTGACCTACCAGTTTGGTCAATCTCTGCCCAATCTGATTCAAAATAGCAAGCTCCCTATTACGGCGAATTGTTTCTTCTTCTGCTTTTACTCTCTCGTGCAATTCTTTTTGGATGGTGGAGTAAAGTTGGGCATTTTCTAATGCCAATCCTAACTGTGTAGAGACTTCCTGAATCAAAAGACGGTCATCTTGTGTCCAATTTCTTTTTGGAGAATTATCAAGCAGTTCAATAATTGCCGATTGCTGGTCACGCACGTGTAATGGGGTGGTAATTACCGCTGGATTATCTCCATCACTTGATTGAGAAATGGTTTCATTATTAATTATGCTCAGTTCAGATTGCTTGGTCCAGAGAGATTTGGAGGGTTTAAATTTATCCTCCGTAAACTCGATCCCAGTAAAGTTTTCGGCAAGTGAAGGGATATCAGCAATAGGCGTTTTTGGAAATGAAGAAAAAATTGGCGGAAGGGGAGCAGTTTGTATAGTTTTTAATTGTGATGTTCCAAATTGTGTCTTTTTAGTAGTTTTAGGTTTAATTTCACGTTTTTTTGTGGAGTTCCTGATAATTGGGGTAGTAACTTCTTTTTCTTTACTACTTGATTCATCAATTTCCGGTAATATGCCTGTCTGAACCCCTTCAAACTCCTGGCTTTCTGACAATTCAAGCGAACTCTCGTTTGAGATTTTAGGCTCTTGTGTAGAGTCCGTGTCAATTTCTTTTGATTGCAATTTCTTTGGAACGTGAGGCTCTTCCAAAAACTGAACCACGCCGTTATAGCCCAATAAATTACCAGACTCATCAACTTTCTTGAATAAGTTCCATCGTGTTAATGCAGTTTTTTTATCTCTAGAAGTGAGTGTCAATTCGACATCACAAGGAAAAACCTCTGATTGTAGAGATTCACGTAATTTCGATTGTTCAACAATACTCAATCCAAGGGACAGGAGGGGGTTTCCAATAATCTCCGAAGGAGAAAATCCTAAGAGAGGGGTAATTTCGTCACTACAATTTGTGTATTGTCCATTCGCGTCACAGTCCCAAGAGAAACTGGAAACTTTAATTGTAGTTTCAAGGGATGGCAGGAGACTATTATCTTCCTGAATTCCTGAAAGAAGCTTATTTATTTTGTTGTTAAAATCAGGCTTTGGCATAATTTAAGATCTCCTGGGCAAGAAACCGATATTGCAAGGCTCCACGACTTTTAGTTGCATGGTAAACAATGGGTAAACCAGTTAATGGACTTTCTCTCAATCTAGTATCTATTTCTATTACAGTATCCAACACACCGGTTGTGAATGTATTTCTCAGGTGTTCAGCCAGACTACGGTGAATCCCGTTACGTTTGTCAAACATTGTAAGAAGAAGACGGTACCTTAGCGAAGGATTCCCTTGCAACCGGACCTGTCGGACTATTGACATCATGTTCTTCAAGGCAAAGATAGAGAAATACTCTGCCTGGGTCGGAAGAAGCAGCAAATCAGAGGCGATTAATGCATTAAGAGTAATTGCTCCCAAGAACGGCGGACAATCCATGATTATGAAATCATATTTAGATTTAATTGACTCAAGGAGATTCCTTATTATTAATTGATAATCAGATTGCACCGGTAACAATCGTTCAGCCATTCTGATGTCTGAATTGGACGGAAAAAGTGAAAGTTCGGGAATTTGGGTTTGAAGAATAGCCTGATCTGCATTTTTTCTCTCTAAGAAGAGATTGATTAGCGAAGAAACTTTTTGTTCTGGTTCGATGCCAAGGGAAAGAGTCAAATTGGATTGGGGATCGAGGTCCATCAATAAAACCTTTTTACCCATTTCAACAAACGCCCCGCCGAGGGAAAGAGTGGTTGTCGTTTTTGCAACGCCGCCTTTTTCATTTGCAATGGAGATAATATATGCCATCTATTCCTCAGTATTATTTGAGTCTCGTTCTAATCTGATTGTTTTGTTTTCGTCTTTGCCATCAGTTTCCTGAAACCCTGAATGTGAACTACCAATATTGAAAACAATTTGTGCTTTCGAAGCACCAAGATTTTTCTTCAATTCTTCAAGGGTAATTTGTAACATTTGTTGAGGATCATTTGTTGATCGAATCTTGCTTGTAATTTCAAGCACTTTTCTTTCGCGATCAGCGCGGCGGATAGTATCTTCAAAGAGCCTGGCATTTTCAAGGGATTGAGATACCTGTGAAGAAACTTCCTGCACGGTTAGCAGGTCATTTTGACTCCAAATAAATGGTTTATCAGCAGATTCCTGTAAATGAATCACACCGATGGGCTCACCATAGAGGATTAAAGGCACTGTAAGACTTGAATTAAATCGATCTACCTGTGAGGGATCTTTTTGCGATTTAAATACTGGCCTGGCAGATTCAAGAACCATCTTAATCTCAGGTAGTTCTTCAGAAAACAGGTCGAATGAATTGTTAGAGAAACGAACGCTATTTACGGCTGTTTCGGTTGATTGCCTTGTCCATTCCTGGTTCAAATATTGCCTGTGAACTTTTTCAGCTTCGTCCAGTGCATTAGCGGTTTCCAAATACAATTGATTGTTGTTGATCGCAACCGCTACCTGGTCTGCCAAAGTCGAGAACAATTCCACATCTTCATTGGTGAATGCGTTTGATTGGGTTGATTGAACATCCAAAGCGCCGATGGTTCTGTCGCCAACTTTTAGTGGAAGTGCCATTTCAGATTTTGTCTCGGGAAGATCGGGATTATTGAAGAACACAGCATCCTGACCAACATCTGTAGCAATACGAGGATTACCTGTACCAGTAACATAACCTACAATACCTACTTGACCGACCTGTAATTTATGTTGTCTGGCTAACATTTTTCGACCGCCTGCAGAGTTTGCTGCCCGGAGAACAGCAAACTCATTTTTATTATCATTTAAGAAAATTCCAACATGATAGAAATTGAAACGCTCACTGATCAGGGTAGTCACGTTGGACAGAAGTAATTCCAACTCACGAGTTGAAACGATTCCACGAGCAACATCAGATACTGTTTGAAGTTGCCTGGATCTAAATTGCAGTGCCTCAAATTGTTGAGCAAGTTGTTGAGTACGTTCTTGAACACGGCTTTCCAGAGAATCGATAAGGTCTTTTAATTGCCGGGTCATGGAATTGAATGATGTACCAAGCACTCCAATTTCATCTTTCGATTTGATCGATGCCTGAACACCCAGATCGCCTTTTGCGATTTTCTCAGCAGCAGCTGTCAAATCCAGAATAGGTTTTGAAAATGAATTCGCCACAATGGTAATGAAAATTGCGACCAATCCAGCAATTAGCGTAGAAATAATGGCAGACAATCTGTTTTGATTATTAATGGATTGTGATAAAGAAGTCTGATCCTGAAGGAAAATTACCTGCCAGGGTTCGCTTTCGACTTTTTTAATTACACCTAATTGTTGGTATTCAGAATTTCCAATTTTTGATGAAGTTGTGAAGAAGTCTGACGTTCTATTCGAAAAAGCTATTGAAGAAATATCTTCTTGGTTTGAGTTGAGCATCGATTGGGGTAAGTATGCTGGCAGGAGACCTGAATCGATTAAGGATTGATATTGATCTGTCGAAAGCTGACTAACAGTTCTATAAACAAGGTTAGGTGATGAACCATCTGCCAAACGTAAACCGTTATTGTCTATCAGAATAGGGTAGGATCTGTTGCCGATAAGGCCTACGTATTTTTCAATCATTGTTTGCAGAATATGCGCATCATAACGCACGCGAAGGTATCCAATAATCTGTTTGGATTCATCTAATACAGGAGAAATGAAATTCAAATAAGCATCACGAGTACCACTTTCAAACTCGACTGAAGAAACATATGTTGTACCTGTATTAGCTGATTGTTTGAAATAGGATGTCGCCCTTTCTGATTTGCCAATGTTTTGAGCATTTGTGTCAATCAGGTTCGTTCCTATAAAATTTAAAATTGCATACGAAGGGAGGTAGATCTTTTGTTTTGATTGAAGAGACCGAAAAGTGATTAATACCTGAGACTCTTTGGGTGACCCAGCTCTTTCTGCAGGATCCAATGACAAGTAATCAACAACGGCTGGAAGATTTGCTTCATTAGCTATTGAATCCAAATTTTGTTGAATAAAAGTATCAATTTCGGAAATCGTTTGATTTGCTGCAACCTGCAATGAGTTATTTGCTTGTTCTTGAATCGAAGTCCGCAGATACTGGTTATTAATCAAGGCCAGTGCCGTAATCGGAATTAACGAAAGGGCGAGTGCTCCAAGGATTAATTTGACGCGTAAATTTACAACGACCCTTTTCGACACGAAAAGATATATCAGCCCTAATAAGACAATACCTGTAAAGCCGAAAACAACAAATTGGACATTGGAATCTATAATTTGATCGAATGGTGCAAGAATACTAAGAAGAATTGAGCCAATGATACCGAGCAGACCCGTCCAAATTATCCAATCCGAATTCTTTGAGGAAGATAGAAGCGAAGCGATGGAGAATGCGAGAGCAATTGCCAGTAATGCATATGGGAAACCGGAATATACTGGTAATATAGCTGAAGCAAATGCAATTGAAATTTCCAATATTAAAGAGAAAGCAAGAAATTTAACCGATTCAGAGGCACCCCACACTGTAGAAGAAGCTAGGATACCAACAATGGTTGTTAGTGAAAAAACTGCAGCCAAAATTAAGAGGTTTATTCTGCTCGTATAAACTGCTGCAAAAATAAAAACTATTGAAAATAATCCAAGAATTCCAATCAATACGAATAAAGGTATTCGACTTCGTTTTGAAAAACCTTCAGATATTGATTGCTCTTTTTCAACTGGAATCTGATGATTTTCCATTATTCCTCCACCGATAATTCTTGTTCAGTGTTAGATATAGTTTTCAATTGAATACTCACTTCACTAACTCCAAGCGTTTTACTAAGTTCCATGACTGCGGTTTGGAGAATTGATTCCATACTTTGTGCCGAACGGACTTTGGATGAGATTTCAGCTACGGTATGCTCACGATCAGCCCTCTCTTGGATTGTTTCCAGCAAACGAGCGTTTTCAAGGGCGACAGCCAGGCGGTCAGTGGCTGTGTTAACGAGGTTGATCAACCGGGAGGGGATTTTCTTCCCACTGTAATTTAAATTAATCACACCAATTACTTGATCACGCAATCGAATAGGTACAATGAGTTCAGATCGATCTTCGGAATAAGTGACTGTTGCTGTTTCTAAAGAAGAATTTGCAGATTCAAGGGAAGGTAATTCATTATTTTCCGTCAGAATGTTATTTTTATAAACATAACCAAGATTCTTTCGAGACCCTTGAAGATGAGTTCTCCAAACCCCTTTGACGCTTTCACCAAGCCCTGTCCTCAATTCAAGGACCTCATTTTCAAGCAAATCGATTTGGAGTGTTTTGGAAATTGTTATTGCTAACTGATCTGCGATTCCCTGTAGAATGTCTATTTCATCCTGAGTAAATGCAGATTCCCTATTTGATTGAATATCAATTGCACCAATCGTTTTAACTGAAGTTCTTATTGGAATACCAACTTCTGATCGAGTTTCAGGCAGCAAAGGATTCTTTATATGAACAGAATCAACCTCAACATCCAATGCAAGGCGGGTTTCTCCATGGGCGATTACATACCCAACAATGCCTTCATCGCGTATCTTTAGTTGATGCCCCTGTGTTATAAGCTGTTTACCTATCTGGCCACTGGCTGCTCGTAAGATTGCATACTCGTTACGCTCATCCGAAATGTAAATTCCGGCAAAGTTATAGCCAAATTGTGTACAAAATAGTTCTACCAAATCATCCATCATTTTCTGAAGATTGGTCTGTTGCGTGATCTCACGGATTAGCTGCCTGGCAGCAATTTGCTTCGACCTTTGAATATCCGCTTCGCTCTCAAGAGAAGCAATTCTTAGATTTAGCGTTTCATTCGAAGTATTCAAGTCTTCGGTTGTTTTTTCATTTTGTAACTTTTGAGAATTGAGTTTTTTCAAGTATTGCACAAGAGGTGAAGTAATAACTATCGCGATAAATAATGTAATCGTTATTGTAATGAACCAATTGACAATAGTATTGTTAATCACAAAAAATGAATTGAGTTGAATGATCCCATATTGAATAAATAGGCCAAAAACAGAGATGATCACGCCTTCAAAAATAAACCCGGCAATCCACCAGGAGCCAGGTAATAAGACCCCAAGTAAAAGGATTGCAACAAAGAAGTAAAGGACGGCATTCGCATTAATCCCTGTTGAAAGGATACTCATTATACCGACTGCGATAAAAAGATTTGATAAAACAATACTTCTGATCGAAAAACGAATATTCTTCGTGAATGTAACAATGAACATAACAATAAACAGGGCAGATGTAAGAACTCCCATCATTAGATCATTTTTCTGTATTGCAATAAACAAATTGATAAAAAAGATAACAGTGCCTAATATTAAAGCACCATTTAGAAAGTTTTGAAGCAAAATATTCTTGTTTTCATCCGACCCACCTGTATCTTCCGCTGCAGGAATTATTCGTGATGATTCATTAAGGGATGAACTGTTCATTTTCCCTCCTTTCCGGAAAGTGCTTTAAGTTCCTGATTTTTTTCATCTTCCTGCGGAATAAGAGCAATTGAGGCTTGTTGAATTGACGGTAATTTGCCTAATTCAATTACAGCAGTTCTTAAAATCTCTTCAATAGTAGATGCCCTTGTAAATTGCTGAGTTAGAGCATTTAATTGTTGTTCCTGTAATGCAGCCATATGCGATTCTTCGATTAGTCTTGCGTTTTCGAGGGCGACAATTGTTTGGGAAGAAATTGTATTGAGAAACTCCCTGGTTTCCGTCGGAAGTTCAGATCCCTCTATTTCCAAATTGATCTTTCCAATTTTTTCGTCACGCAAGAGAAGTGGAATTTCGATTGTATTTGGGTTAATGGGTGATTCAATAGCCTGCGGATTTTCAAAATCCATTCTCAGGTTTTGGTCAACATCCAAAGGATCCCACCACGCTTGTTTAATATAGGCACGGTTAAGGATACGGATATCTTCAAGGGCTTTTTGATTTTTTTGAAAAGAAGCCGCATTTTCAAGGGATATGGAAAGACTATCAGCCACACTTTGCAAAATGAGCACGTCGTTTTCATCAAATGCATTAACTTCACTCGATTGAACAGTCATTGCACCATAGACTGTATTCGCACTAGTGATTGGTAACGCCAATTCTGACCTGGTTTCAGGCAATAATGGATTATCAAAGTGGACAGCTTCTTCACCAACATCGAGAGCAATTCTTGATTTTCTGGTCTGAGTCGCCCAACCGATCATGGAATATCCACCCACTGCCAATTTATGTTTGGCAGCCATCATCCTTCGACCGGCATCGCCAGTGCCATATTTTAAGACTGCGTACTCTCGTGCTTCATCCATAAGAAAGATTCCAACATAATATAAGTCAAACCGATCTTTGATCAGTTCAGCAACCTTTTGCAAAAGAGTTTGCTGGTCAAGAATGGAAGACGTGGTTTGAGTGATTTCAGAAGCGGTTCTTAGTTGATAAACACGTTTTTCCAAAGAAACCCTTTGGCTTTCAAGTTCGTTTTGCAGATCATTAATATTTGATTCAGCTGTGAGAAAGTTATTGTGTTCGAAAATAAATTTTCTCTTTAGGGCACTAATGGTGAAGTTGCCTACCCCGCCGAGGAAAATTACTAACAGTACGTCAATGACTATGTTTAATAAATTAGTTGACCCCTCGATTCCTGGTACAAGCCCGGAGGTCCTCAAGACAGACCAATAAAGTAAAGTTCCAATACTTAATCCAATTCCTATTCTGGAAGGTCTCTGATACAGAAAAATCGTGGCGAGAAACGAAAATGAAAGAAGAAGTAACAGTGCAACTCCACCCCAGCCATTTCGAACAAATACAATTGTCGAGAATATATAAAAAACAATTAGAAATGCGATTGACCGGATGCGATATGACAATTTTCGGAGGAAAATGAGAATCAAGGAGGATACAGATGCAAAACCGAAACCTAGCAAATAAGTAGCATCACTGGTCACAGAGGACAAAGAGACAAGGATTAATGTAAAAATGAGACTTAAGATAAAAAAGCCCAGAAGAAGATATTGTAAAGACCTCTCCTGCCAAACTCGAAGTTCATCTCGTAAGTTAATATTCGAGGGAGTTCTCGAGGGGATTAATGAGCGGAAATATTCCATATTAAATTCCCTTCTTTACAACCGATTCAGAATCTGATTCCTGGTTCTGAAGCAGTTCTATTGAAGCTTTTCGTATATTAAGTGCGTTACATATTTCAGCTAATGATGTACGCATGATGGTCTCAATATCTGTAGACTGCCTGATCTTGCTAGAAATTTCGTATAGTTGCCGTTGACGATCGACTTGAAGTCTGATTTGATCGACCAACTCAATGTTTGCGATTAATGAAGCCAGGTTACTTGCCAAAGTCGAGACAATTTCAAAGTCATTTTCATCATATGATTCTGGTTCTATGCTTTCAATATCAACAACACCTAATAAGCGAGTAGCGTAAACGACCGGGATTGCAATAAATGAACGTGATTGAGAAAACATAAGGCCGCCAACTTTATCAGCTGGAACGTCGGAAGAAGATTGCGGAATTTTTTCTTGCCCAACAATCCCAAGATATCCTTCGCCAAGGGGTTTGGAATCCTCGATAATGTCATTTGCCGAATAACCTGCATATGAACTAAGCTTTAGAGTGTTTCCGGCGGTTGGAATGAGAAGGCTGATCCTATCTCTTGTAAATATCTTTTGTAGGGTTTGCACTGAAGTACGAATGGCATCTTCGAAGGTAAGATTTTGGCCGGCAGTAGTGGTGACTTGTTGTAGGATACGATGCCTTTCAAGGGTTTGTTGAGTTTTTGTGTAAAAGTTGGCGTTTTGAATGGTTATCGTTAATTGATCAGCCAGAACTCTTAAAATAGTAATATCTTCCTGTGAGAAAGCGTTGGTATCTTCAGATTGAATATCTAAAGCGCCATAAACCTGGTCTCCGAGCTTGAGTGGAATTCCTGCCTCAGATTTAGTGTTTGGTAATAAAGGATTGGGGAAGTAATTTGCCTCTTTAGTGACATCTCCAACAACTACTGGTTCCCCTTTTTCAGTAGTCTGACCAATGATGGATGCAGATCCTACGGCTAATTTATGCCCTTTTGCTTTTAGCTGGACACCTGCCTCACCAGTGGATTCGCGCAAAACTGCAAATTGACCCAAGGTATCCAAAAGGAAAATAGATGAGTGATAAAAACCGAACCGGGTCTTTACCAAATCCACCAGACGTTTTAATGTTTCATCGATATCAAGACTACCGGTTGTTGCTTCCCGGGAAATCTCACTGGTTGTTAATAATTGGTCTGCACGGCGTTTTGCTATGTTTTGCGCATTCACCAGGTCAGTAACATCATGGGTGATCTTAAGCAGGGCAGTAATATCGCCTTGATCAGAACGAAGTGGGATTTTACTGACTGAAGCCCAGCTATTTTTACCATCTGGGTTTTGAAATTCATGAAGCGAGTCCAATAATGGGGTTCCCGAAGAAATTACATTAGAATCGGTTTCGATTTCCTCATTTTCAATCGTTTCTTCATTATCCTGCCAGCCGACCAAATCCCGGGGGTTATTTTTTCCGAACCGTTTTGCAGCAGAATCAGAAACACGAATGAATTCACCATTTGGGTTTTTGAAAATAACCTCGTCTGGGATGTTCTCCAGCAGCGAATTTAGCAGGAATTGTTCTTGTTCGAAAGCTTTTAGAGCACTTTGCTGAGATCGTAAAAGTTCAGTATTCTGAATTGAGGATGCGATTTGGGGAAGGACAGTATTCAGCAAGGATACTTCGGTTTCAGTGAATCTGTTTGGTACGTCACTATCGAATAGAACCAAACCACCAAGGGTTTTGCCACCAATTATCAGTGGTAAACCTAGCCAGGATTTCGCACTGAGAACAAGATCGCCTGTATCAATTGTACGAAGGCCTAATACATTGGCATCTTTATGCAAGATCGGTTTTGTTTCCGACAGAAGAGAAGAAATGAGATCGTCTGAATAAGGGTAGGTCGGAATTGAAAGTCTCTCTAATTCCTTAAAATAAGGAACTGATATTGTTTTTTGATTTTCATCATTAAGTACAATTGCTAGTCCAACGTTTTTGCCTAAAGTAACATTAAGCTCATCATGAAGGCGGTTAAAAAGATCTTCGCTATCGGAAGCTATAGTGGCTGATTGGCTTATTGCCGACAATGTATTTAATTCTCTTACGCGTTGATTCAAATTTGTCAGCAACGATAAACGTTCAATTGTAGCGCCAATAACCTGCGTAAGATCCTGGTATGGCTGCATTTGTATCGGAGTTATTGGTCTGGGGTCTCTTGAACCAATAACTAATAAATATCCCATCTCAGATGAGATGTTTATCGGAAGCATGGCAATAGAGGTGCAACCTCTTCTTTCAAAGTAGGCACTCAGATTGTTAAAATCAACGTCTGATTTCAGGTCCTCAAGGACTTGCATTCCTGTTGCGGAAAGCCTGGTTAATCCACGACCAAGTGGTATGTTAAATCCTTTGAGAGACTGGTCAAGACGAGTACCTCGGGGATCAGAAATATTAATAAGGTGAATTTGATCACCTAGAACGCTAAAGAAAAAAGATACGAATTCTGTCTGGCTAAACAACTCCGACAAACGCCTGTCAACTTCTTCGATTGATTGAGCAATACTAACCTGACGACTTGCTGAATAAAGTGCATTCGTTTCTTTTAGACCAAACTGTGATGATTCAACCAGCTTTACATTCCGTATACCTCTTGATAACTGATTAGCTAATGATGTAAAGACTGTCGAAGATTCAATATCAAAATCATTGCTTGCCTGGCTTTGGAAATCAAAGAGTGCAATAACATCATCGTCAACAATAATTGGAATAACCATTTGGCTGTTGGATGATTCGATCAATGATGCCTGATTGGGAAGATCGGATTCGGTTTTAATATTTCCCGACAATCGTACCTGTTTGTTTACAGCGCTCCAGCCAATCAATGAGTCGTTTTTAAGGGTTAAAGAAGTGTTCTTTTCTGGTATTGACCCCGTAATTTTTGAGCCCTGGCTTAACAAGATTAAAGAATTCGATGATTTATCAACTTCATAAATTGCATGGTACGGAATATTCAGCTTTTCTGTAATTAATTCCGAAACTCGTTGAAGAATATCCCGTTGATTCAGGCCGGCATTTGCAGTTTGAGCTATTTCAGAAACAAGCATAAGGTTATGAGTGCGAGTTTCTACTTTTTCCTCAAGTGACCGGTTATAACTGGTTAATTGGTCTACTATATTATTGAATGAATAAGCTAACTGCCCGATTTCGTCATCCCGATTTACTTTTGCCCGGTAAGTCCAGTCGCCAGCTGCAAAGGTTTGAGCGTTCTTCGCCAAATCGGTAAGCGGGCTAACCATTCTTCGGGTTGAAAAATAGACAATTACTCCAGAAAGTGCCATTAATGCAGCAAGAATTATAAGTGTGAAGGGAAGGAGGTTCTGAACCTGTCCAACAATGATATTTTGTGGAACTTCCATGAGTAAATTGGACTGCGCAAACGGCAGCGTTTTGTAAAAACCATAAACACGCAATCCAGCCTGATTACTATAAATATGGTTTTGACCAGTACCACTGGAAGAAAACCGATCTTTCAAGGTAGCGAGGTTTTCGCTTGAAAGCGTATTAAGGATAGGATCCCCTGTCAAAGTGTCTACAGAAATTAACTTATTATCGGCAGTAAGGAGGAAACTCTGGCTTGATTTAAATAAGGATTGTGAGGAGTTCAATGTAGACAATGGTAGAGGTGAGGAGGAGAAGCCAATAAGTGATAAACCCGGAGCGCCTGCCGGATTTTTATATATTTTTGTTGTGATTAAGACCAACTTCCCCGGAAATAGTCCACCAGCTTCATATGACAGGACAGAGGAATTGGTTTGATATAAGGATTTTATGAAGTAACTTTCTGAAAGGTTTTTACCTGTTAATGTACGATCTGAAGAAACAAGGACGGTTCCAGCTGAATCGATGATTGACACCTGGTCAAAAATCTTCTCTGTCGGGGTTTGGATGTATTGATTAATATAATTTGATAGTGATGAAAAAGCTTGTACATACCCAGCTGAAGTTGTGCCTTGAAAAACAACGCTCACATTTGAATCAAAACCAGCGGATTGGTTAATTTGATCCAAGGCCTGGCGACGAGTAGAAATGAATTGCTCCAATTGCTGCGAATACGAAGTCGCTAAAGAAGACAGTTGCTCGATTGCCTGGGTTTCCATTACATCTCTGGTTCGTACAAAGGTCACAAGACTAATAACGATAACTGGAACCAGTGCGATAAAAAGCAATCCGACGAGGACACGTCGAACCAGGATATTCCTAAATATCGGAGGTTTACTTGGGAGATTAGAAGTCAGGGGTAAATCTGTCATTTAAACACCTCAGTTGTATTCCCAAACTGGTTCATTTGAAAAAATCCTGCTTATTTGTTCAGGAAATCGATCAGGGTCAAGTGGCTTTCCGATAAAACCATTAAATCCCGCCAACTGTGCATTATGCAGCTGTTTCAACCCGGTATCAGCAGTAACCGCAATAATCGGAATTTGCTTCAAAGACCCTGATTGACGGATTTTCTTCATGGCGGCGTAGCCATCTTCATAAGGTAAATGAATATCCATGAGAACTAGATCCAGATGAAGGAGTGTTTTTGCAAATTCAACAACTTCATAACCCGAAGTCTTCCATTCACATCTGGCGCCATAATTTGAAAGCATCCGAGCAATCAACATAAAATTACCAATATTATCCTCAACGATTAGGATGGTTTTGTCTTTAAGAATTGCTGAAATTTGGTCAACAGAAAAAGAAGTATAAGGAGTAGAGGGCATTAGAATCCTTGATTAAAATCAATTCCGAGAAATGAATTCACCTGGGTTAAAAAGTTATCAATATCAATTGGTTTTTCAATATACCCGTCGCAGCCTGCATGTAGCGTTTTCTCGCGGTCACCGCGCATCGCATTTGCAGTTATTGCAATAATTGGGATGGATCTGACGCCTGGTACTGTTTTCAGTTTTGAAGTTAGCGTATAACCGTCCACATCAGGGATGTTAATATCCATTAGTATCAAATCAGGTCGGTAGTTTCGTAATGAGAGTATGGCTTCATACGCATTTGTTGCTTCTATTACTTTAAATGAATGCGATTCCAATAACCTGCGCACAAGGACGCGGTTGTCAATATTGTCTTCGACATGAAGTATTAAATTATTCATATAAAATATACCTCGAGATATAAAATTCTAGCATTAAATATAAGAATTGCGCTTTATAGAATTGCAAAGTAAAAAACAATATATTTGTTTCTATTAATCGAGGATTTTGAAATAAGTTTTTACCGATGTTGGAAGAGCGGGTGATGGGATTCGAACCCACGGAGTGGTACCTTGGGAAGGTACTGCCTTACCACTTGGCGACACCCGCAATTTCCAAGTATTGTATTGAGGATGAACGTATTTGTCAATGATGGACGGGGCATACTCAGTGTCTTAGCGGATTGACACAAACCCGTATGGTATAATTTTTTTTGCTTTTGACTATACATCATAGGAGTCATATTTGGCAGCCAATCTATTC
>CAZAAJ010000069.1:0-13904 GCA_964483135.1 uncultured Anaerolinea sp.
ATGAGAAGGTATACAGACTGGCGCAGGAACGAATCAAGAAATAGATTCTGACGCTCCCTTTATCTGTAATCGAGGGGAGTGTTAGCGGTAAAAAGATTGAAAATTATGCACTGAATTTCTTGAGCCATATTGAGATTTCTTCCAGTTCGGTTTGTGACTGCGCACAAATTAGAGTGAAGCGCACCATTTCTTCGTTTTCAACTTGCAATGAATAGCCATTGATCTGTAGAAAAAGTCCAGCAGAAGTGATGGCTGTTCGTTTATTCCCATCGACCAATGGATGATTCCGGATCAGGGAATCAAGGAGAGCTGCGCTTTTTGAGAATAATCCATCATACAAATCCCGGCTATCAAAGGTTGCCTGAGGTCTACCCACTGCTGAAAGCAACATACTGAGGTCACGGACTCCATGCAGTCCACCGGTTTCCTCAATGAGCCGGTTATGGATAAAGAGGACTTGCTCCGGTTTTAGATAGTGGATCACTTTGCAAGTTCTTCCAACGCAGAACGGTAGCGCATGATGAAATCCGTTACTTGGCTGGTAAATTCCTGGTCAATACCGGCGGTGGGAAGTACTTTTTCAACTGGCGTAATGATCGCCCGCTTCTTTCCTTTGTCCATTTCAAGGGTTATGCTTTCGCCAACGGTTAATCCTAGGCTGTCCAGGATTTCTTTAGGGAGCGAGAGGACCACACTGTTACCGGTTTTAAATAAGCGACGAATCATTTCAATCTCCTGTACTTACAGTGTAAGTATATCATGAATACTCTCATGGATCTTCAGGACGCTGCTTCCTTATGAAAGTCAAATATATTCCTTCAACTGCCGATCATTTAGACATTCTCAAAAAGATCGATTACCTTTTCTCGTGGAGTGTCTTTCAAGGCCGTCTATCAAGTTATGTATAACCCGCAATTCTCAGTTGAGCTCACTGATAAGGAAATACTTCAACCAAGTTGATCATTTCTTCGCAACATATTTGACGCCAGGAATATCTCTAAAATGCTCATCCTGTGTCCAGAACACTGCATCGTAAGCGTGAGCCGTGGCAAGAATAAAGCTATCAGCCACGGGCAATTTGCATTCAACTGATAATTGGGCAGCGCTCAAAGCAAGCGGTGTTGTAAAATCTACTTGCTGTCCCTTTAAAAGATCGGCAATCCGGAGTTCCGCGATATCGATCCCCTGAACCGTCAGGATGCGCTTAAAAACCTCGTAGATGATAACCACAGGAACGATGAGATTCTCAGTATCTTCTATAACTGGAGCAAAAAAGTCAGCGTTCTCCCCGTCTGCAAAGTACTCCAGCCATCCAGATGAATCGACAACATTCATACGAGGTCTTCTTCATCACGCTCGATGGTCGTGTCCATGCCTTTGAGTGAGCCACGCGCTTCCTGAATCGGGCGTACCGGGATCATCACAACACGATTGTTATAGGCAATTACCTGCATTTTTTGGCCACTCTTGATATGAAGCATCTGGCGTATTCTCAACGGGATAACGACCTGAAACTTAGTGGACACTGTAACAGATTCCATACGATACTCCTATCGATATTAATATCGTAATACGATTATATCACATAAACATTCACAGCGTTCGATTTCCTTGCTGGACTGGTAGGTCAAGATTCAGTTTCCGTCATTGCGCACAGAATTATTACTTAATTCATCGAATATCTGGCACATTGGTAACCACCCGGATCATAATAACATCATGGTTCTTCCAAAAAAGTATTCAAATCAGAGCAGATTTGTATGCGTGCTTAGCGAAACCTGATCGTGACCGAAAGATGTAAAAGAACTGGTAAAGCTATTTGTATACAGACGATACGGCTAAACCAGGAAGGCATTATCGAGTCGTGGAAGCAAGTAGCCTCTTCTGCAGCCAAGATCTTTATAGACTTATTGGATATTTAATACCTAAAAGATAAATTACTTCTGATTTGTTTAAATAATCAGAAGTTATATTTCGTGTTTTATCGGGGTTTTTCCTTGGGAAATTTGGATCGCTCAGCTGTTTTCGACAGTTGTTTTCGCACCCAGGCCAATGCATCACCTGGCGTACCTATCCGCAAGCCGCTACGATTTGCAACCTGTGGATCTTCCAAAAAATGCTTCGTGTTCAACGTGGCAAGAAAATCCACCCGTGCACGCACCGCTGCTACCAGAATCGACACATCGGAAACATGACTGATCCAATCCTGATGCATGAGAACCTCCTCCAGCTGCGGATCGCGCACAATCCGAATATTTGCAAGCAGGATCAACTCGCGGGTAAATGACAACGCTTTGGGTACTTTCCGGGCAATATTGCGCTCCACTTCTGTAATCACCTGTTCTGATACTGTGATCCGTATCTTTTCATCTTCTGCCAGAAGCAAGATCGCCCGTGCTGCCCCCTGCGTTGAGACGATCCCGGCGATCAATGCACTGCTGTCAAAGAAAATGTCATTCTTTGGCATAATGCTCTTTGTAAAACTGCTCGCGTTCATTGTCTAAAGTTATTAGCAGATCATCCAGCGACAGACCTTGCTCCTCAAAAATTTCGGCCACTTTGTCTCCGAGTCTTTTAACCTGCAGTATGCGCGGTGTCAACACAAATGACCCATCCCCCATATCAATCAAGGTAAAAACATCCCCTTCTTCCATCCCATACTTGGCACGCAACTCCATGGGGAGCGTGAGGCTGCCTTTCTTACGAACTTGAACCGTATTGGTGATCATTTCCGATATTCTCCATTTCCGATATTCCGACATTCTATATTATATTATATACCTTATCGCGAAGAATTCAATAGGCGATCTCACAACCTATTTTTACTGTTCTCTTGAGAATAACTATACGCATTATTTTAACAAAACAAGTCCTGCTCCCCTTCCCTGGCTCTTTTGTGAAATAGACCGGTCATTCCAAATTGTCATATTAAATCTATGACTTTTGTCACTTCTATCAAACATCCGAAATCACTAGAATGAATTATCGAATGGCAGCCGTCTGACATTATCGCCCGAGGCAGGGGTATGGAAATTTCTCGTTACGCACCGATTTCGTCACAAATTGAAAATATTCTCCTTGAGCGAATCCAGGAAGGAAAATACACACCTGAAGCGATTTTTCCTTCCGAGGCTGAATTGTGCCTGGAATTTAATGTGAGCAGGGCTACAGTTCGCACTGCCATCTCTGCCCTATCGGCCAAAGGCTTATTGATTCGACGCCCCGGAAAAGGTACTTTCCTGGCACAGTCTCTGCGCCTTGATAGTGGTCTCGAACGGCTGGAAAGCGTATTAAGTATTGCGAGGCGCCAGGGATTAAAACCGGAAATCAAAGGTCTTTCTGTATCAGTTGTAAAAGCTGATGAGACTATTTCGACAAGACTCGCGTGTACCATCGACCAACCAATAACATTGATCCAACGAACGATCTTTGTTGGAAATAAGGCTTATTCGCTGCACCTGGATTACGTACCTAACAAATTCCTAGGACCCACCCAGATCAGCAGCCAATTTGATGGATCAGTCCTTGATCTACTAAAACTCCACCATTCCCCCCCTCTAAAAGAGGCAGTGACTGAAATCACCTCGGTCAATGCCAATCGAGAACAAAGCTCTCAGTTGGGGGTAAGCCCCAACGATGCTTTGATTTTGCTTCGAGAAACTGTTTACGATGAAGGTTCTGAAATAGTCAGTTATTCTGAGAATTTCTTCGTGCCAGATCGCTTTTATCTGCATGTGCTTCGAAGGAAGAATCTTACCAACCTATAGGAGGATCAATTTATGGAAACAAAGAAATGGAAAGGTCGGGATTTCCTGGCGGAAACTGATTTTACCCGCGAGGAAATTGAAACAGTATTGGAGGTTGCCGCTGATCTTAAGGACAAGTGGAAAAAAGGTATCTACCATGACGATATCCTCCGCGCAAAAACCCTATTTATGATCTTCTATAACCAATCCCTGCGTACCCGGAATTCATTCGAAGCAGGCATGACCCAATTAGGGGGTCATGCACATTATTTGGATCCTTCCAAAATTTACACTCCTGCAATGGAAGGACGTGAGGTGGCTTACAGCACCGAACGTGTATCTGACGTTGCCCGCGTCCTGGACCGCATGGGACACGCGATTGCCATTCGCTGCTATGGTGACCCTGTGGATTGGGAATACGGTGGTGCACATGAGATGCTGAAAGAATTTGCCCGCTGGGCCGATATCCCGGTATTAAATATGGAAGATGACGTCTACCATCCCTTCCAGGGCCTGGCTGATGTGTTAACCGTTAAGGAGAGACTGGGCGGTTTCAGCGGCGTGAATTTCACCATGTCGTGGGCTTATTCACCTAGTGTTCATAAACCTCGCGCGGTTCCCCAATCTGCAATTCTGTATGCATCCATGCTGGGCATGAATGTGACCCTTGCCCACCCGAAAGGGATGGAACTTGACCCGCAGATCATTGCCCAATGCGAAAAATACGCAAAGACTTCAGGTGGAAAGTTCCAGATATCCAATGAATTCAATGATGCAGTCAAAGGTGCCCATGTTGTTTATCCAAAAGCCTGGTGTGCCACTCCGATCTTCCAAGCACCAGTTGGTGAAAATGATCAGAAAAAGACCCAGGAGATTTTTGACCAGCACAAGGATTGGATCTGTTCTGAAAAAGTAATGGATACAGCAGCAAAAAATGCTATTTATCTGCACTGCCTGCCCTGCGACCGCGGCTATGAAGTTACGAACGGCGTCATCGATAAAACCTCTGGAAGTGGTTGGCTTTCGGCTGCATTTGACGAAGCCGAAAACCGCATGCATGTTCAAAAAGCAGTTATGAGTCTGGTGATGTAAGTCCATTTCAATCTCCTCTGAGATTAATGACTCCATCAAAAAGACACCCTCGGGTGTCTTTTTGATTTCACAAAACACTAAATTACCTGAAACCCTAAATTAGTACTTGACTTTTGCCAATTAATTCTCTATACTAAAATTGTTCTGAACACTTGAACAATTTAATAGGTCCCACTATGACAACTAAAGAAATTCTCCCAATTCACCGAAGGCAGATTTCACAGGCGATAATTGATCGCCTCTTATCAATGATTGGTGATGGTTATTGGGCGCCGGGCGATAAACTCCCCCCTCAACGAGAGTTAGCAAAGAAATTTGATGTCGGAATGTCGACTCTTCGCGAAGGACTGCAATCCCTGCAAACTATGGGAATTTTGGAATTACGACATGGAGATGGGACCTATCTCGCAAACACTCCCTCGCAGGAAATTTACTCCCACATGATGAATGTTTCCCTGGCGATGGGAAAAATGGATTTGCTATCTTTGTTTGAAGCCCGTGGAATCATCGAAACGGGCTTTTCTTATCTTGCAGCAGAACGTGCCACTGATGAACAGATCAAGGACTTATTCAGTATTCTGGAGCAGGAAAAAATCGCGATTGAAAAAGTGCAGCGCGAGCGAACTCACGAGCTTGACCTCTCGTTTCACAAAAAGATTGCTGAAATATCGAATAATGAATTTCTCGGTCAAATCGTGGGTTCGTTATTTACAGCCCTGGATGAAGTGTTGCGCATCCTACCTCAAACCAATGAAGGTTGGCGCTGGCATCAGAACGTAGCCATTGCAATTGGTAATCATGACCCCATGAAAGCTTCTGAAGCGATGCGCACATTGGTGAACGCTTCAGGTGCTCGATTATTCCCCTATTTAAATAATAGTCATAAAGCATCGACAAATTCCTAGTTCATTCAATAATTGCCATTTTCGATACTTAATTGCCAGTGATTCATATCTACGTAATTGAAAGGATTATATGAAAAAAGTTCTCGTCAATAAACCCATCCATGAAGATGCCATAAGATTACTTTCGAGTGAAGTCGAAGTACTCACGCCTTACAAAGCCCCTCCGGAAGAAATCTTAAAAATGCTGTCCACCGTTCAGGGAATGGTGTTATGTGTCGGATTCAAGGTTACCGCAGAGACTTTGGATTCTATCAATGGATTAGAAGTGATCGGAAGGCACGGCGTTGGCCTGGAAATTATTGACGTAGATGCAGCTACACGCAAAGGATTACCGGTAACTTATACACCCGAAGGACCAACTGAATCCACCGCAGAACATGCTTTCCTGCTGATGACCGCAGCCGCCCGCAAGCTCACCTTCCTTGACCGTCAAACACGGGCTGGAAATTTCGTAATCCGCGATTCGGTTGTTGGCTATGAGCTGTTAAATAAAAAGGTAGGTGTCGCAGGTTTCGGCCGCATCGGACAGCGTTTCGCTGAAATGTGCCGTGCCGCATACCATATGGAAGTGCATGTTTTTGACCCATTTGTTTCTGATGATAAAGTCAAACAATGGGGAGCAATACCTCATCATAACCTGACCGAAATGGCTGAAATTGTTGATTTCCTTTCGGTTCATACACCTGCCACCTCTGAAACACGTCACATGGTCAATGCTGCTGTTCTTCAAGCACTGGGTAAAAACGGCTTTGTCATAAATTGCGCTCGAGGTCCAGTCGTTGATGAGCAGGCGCTAATTTCTGCATTGCAGAATAATGTTATCGCAGGAGCGGGAGTGGATGTTTATGACCCCGAACCCCCTGCTCCTAACAATCCCTTATTCAGCCTGGATAATGTTGTCCTTACGCCACATTTAGCCAGTTTCACAGAAGAAGGTCGTCAGCGCATGGGAATGATGGTCGCTGAAGATGTTCTACGTGTTCTTCGTGGTGAAAAACCAAAATATCCTGCGAATCCAGAAGTCTTCGCAAAATAACCCAAACCCTATTAGGAGCCCAAAAAAATGAAACCCAATCCATTACGCGCAAAATTAGCTGCTGGTGAAATCGTCTACGGAACCATGATCCAGGATGTCCGCTCTCCTTCTGTGGGTCAAATCATGGCCCGCGCTGGTTGTGATTTCGTCTTCTTTGATATGGAACATGGCCCATTCGATCTGCCAACCATTGCAGACATGGTCAAGGTCACCCGACTAGAAGGAATTACCCCTTTAGTGCGTGTTCCCGGAGACGCCTACGAATACCTTGTGCGCCCTATGGATGCAGGCGCGATGGGTGTGATGGTCCCCCGGATCGAAACACGCGCCCAGGTTGAAAAAATCGTGGAATGCCTGATGTACCCGCCTATCGGCATCCGCGGGCTTTCAGCAGATAAAGGTCATAACGATTTCAACGCCCAGGGAATGTGGGAGTTCGCCAAAGAAGCCAATAGCCAGAACCTGATCATTCTTCAAATCGAACAGGAGAAAGCCATCGAAAACATTGATGAGCTTCTTTCTGTGCCGGGTGTTGGTGCCGCAGTATTAGGTCCGAATGACCTCGCCATGAGCATGGGAGTCTATGAAAAAGACACTCTCGCCGCGCTTGAACCCACAATCCAGATCGTGCTGGATTCTGCCAAGAGACATAACATCCCATGTGGAATTCACATCGGTAACCTTGATTGGTTGATCGAGTGGCAGCGCCGCGGCATGCAAATAATCGCTTACTCCAATGACATTGTTTTCCTTCGTTCAGGTATCCAATCAGCAATCACCAAATTAAAGGATTCTGCTAAATAGAAGCCCTATTTATTGTTAATGGTGCGTGGAGGAGATACTGATGGAAACGACAATTATCAAACACGGGTTGGTTGTTACTTTAGACAAAGAAGATCATATCTTCCGGGACGGAACCATTGTGATCGAAGGCAATCGGATCACCAGGGTGGCACCCGGTTCCAGTATTCCAGATGTACCGGGAGCGAAAATTATTGATGCCACCGGCAAGATTGTGATGCCTGGCATGGTAAGCTGCCATAACCACCTGTATAGTGCCGTGGTTCGCAGCATTCCTTATTCCGGATTCGAATCCCCTGATTTTTCATTCGTTTCCTGGATGGATCGTTTTTGGCTTCCATTACTTGAGGATCGCGTTGACCAGAATATCATGTATGCCGGTACACGGGCGAATGTGGCTGACCATATTCGTAGTGGCATTACGACAACTACAGACACTGCTGAAGGGTCCTATGCACTTCCGGGCGCACTGGAGGCCGTTGACAAAGCCTGCATGGAAACTGGCATTCGAGCGGTTTTATCTTTTGAAACCACCGGTCGTATCAGTGAAGAGAATGCAGCCATGGGGCTTGCCGAGAATGTAAATCATATTAAGCGCTGTCGTTCCCGTGCGTATGACCGCATTACCGGCAGGATTGGCGTTCACACCACCTACACCTGCCCGACAGAACTCCTTCAGGAGGTTAAAAAGACAGCCGATGAGTTAGGCGCCGGGTATATGATGCATCACCTGGATGACCGCTGGCATCATTTTGATACCTGCCGCCGTTTTGGAAAACGCCCGACGCGATACCTGGCAGATATTGGATTCTTATCGCCAAACCTGATCCTTTTTCATTGCTCCTATATTGACCAATGGCAGGACCCGCAAATTTTTAAACAGTATGATGTAAAAGTTGCCCATAATGCAGAATCCAATGCGATTTTCAGCTTCTGGCCGGACATGCTTCATTTGATGCGGGAAGGGGTGACGGTTGGCCTGGGAACAGATGGTCAAACCTTCAATTATTTCGAAGTGATGCGCACGGCGCAAATGATCCATCGCATTAAATACGAAAATCCGGAGTTGATGAAAGACAATACTGTACTGAAAATGGCAACCATGGATGCCGCCCGGGCACTACAAATGGAAGATCAGATCGGCTCCCTTGAGCCCGGAAAAAAGGCGGATATTCTGCTTCTGGCAGATCGTTCAACAGTACCGTTATTTGAAGTCAATGTAAAAAATTACATTGTTGGTACCTGCGAACGTGCCGATGTTAATACAGTGCTAATTGACGGAGAAGTAATCTTACAGGATGGAAAATTCATCAAATTCGACGAGCAGGAGACGCAGGCAAAATCGAAAGAAGCTGCTGTGAAGTTGTGGAAGAGCAACGACTGGCCTCTACCTTAACTTTCTTTTCCCCATATGTCCTGAATGTTCTCACGTCGTCTAAAAAAGGAGGTTACCAAAATAAATATAAAGACATATTGTGAACCTGTTTTTCAATCGATTTGTTCAAATTCAGAATATCTGAGGAGAAAACGATGAAAAAGTTATCAAATGTCTTAGGGCTTTTACTACTTGTTGTGCTTGTTCTTTCTGCCTGCCAACCAACCCCCACCGCTGCTCCAACTGAAGCCCCAGTCGTTACAGAGGCAGCACCCACAGAAGTCCCCCCCACCCCGATCCCGCCCACGCCGGAACCCCTAAAAATCACCCTTGTACCCGCGGGACAGGTAGGAACTACAGGATTCATGTTCCTGGCTGGTGAAGGCTACAAGAAAGCTGCTGCTGACTTTGGCTTCACCCCGGTGATCCTTGAAAGTATGGTTACAGAGGAATGGGAACGAAATGTCCGCACAGCCTCACAGGATGGCGCAAACCTTATCGTTGGCGTTGGTTCAACCATGCAGGATGCAGTAAAAAATGTTGCTCCAGACTTCCCGAATACGAAGTACGTCCTGGTGGATTCTTATGCCGGTGGCGATAATGTGGAAGGCTTGATCTCCCAGGAACAGGAAGGGACATTCCTGGCTGGTGTACTGGCTGCACAAATGACCGTTCAAAAAGATATCGAAAATATGAATCCGGATAAAGTGATCGGCTTCATTGGCGGTATGGATATCCCCACCATTCACCGATTCCTGAGTGGTCTGCAGCAAGGTGTTGCTTACATTGATCCGACTATCAAAATTGAAGTCGCTTACGTTGGTTCATTCGCTGATCCTGCCAAGGCCAAAGAGCTTGCTCTCACCATGATCCAGAATCAAAAAGTAGATATCGTCTACTCAGTTTGCGGATCTTACGGTGATGCGGGTGTATTTGAAGCAATCGCTGAAACCGGAGCATATGGTATCGGATCTGACATCAGCTGGGACGAAAAAGTTCCAGGTCATGTGCTGACTTCCGTTCTGAAACACACCGATGTCGCAGTTTACGACGCCATCCAGAAATTCCTGGAAGGCAATTTCACTGCAGGTGAGTTGAAATACGGTTTGGCAAGTGGCGTGATGGACATTACCGATATGTCAGTCATCGGCTCCCTGGTTCCCCAGGCAGTAAAGGATAGTGTCTGGAAAGCCAAACAGGACATCATCGATGGGAAGATTGCAGTCAATCGACCTTTGAAATAGTCCTTCCCTGGTTTGTTGCAGCTGGTGGGTTCCCCCCACCAGCTGCAATTCTAAGAAATTCTTTATCTACGAACCACGTTAATAAGTCAAATTTATTTGTAGAATGATTGGCTAAATGAGAAACGAGGCTAGGACAAAGAATGACAGAAGCAATCGCCATAAAAAATATATGCAAGGAATTTCCCGGGGTTAAGGCTAACCAAAATATCAATTTGACCATAAATCAAGGGGAGATTCGCGCTATTGTTGGTGAAAATGGCGCCGGCAAGACAACCTTGATGAATATGCTATATGGTCTCTACCAACCTGATTCAGGAGCAATTTTTATAAAAGGAAAAGAAGTTAAACTGCATAATTCCCGTGCAGCGATGGCTTTGGGCATTGGCATGGTTCACCAGCATTTCAAACTGGTCCCATCATTTACTCTTGGTCAAAATATCGTCCTGGGAATTGAGCCAAAACGTATGATGCTGGTGGATAACAAAAAAATCGTTCAAAGCGTGAAGGAAATATCTGAAAAATACGGACTCCCGATTGAAATCGACAATCTTGCAGTAAATGCATCCGTTGGCGAGCAACAACGCGCTGAACTATTAAAGGCTCTCTATCGGGGTGCCGATATCTTAATTCTTGATGAACCAACCGCAGTTCTAACTGATATGGAAACAGAAGAATTATTCAAAATGCTGCACCGATTGGCTGAACAGGGTAAAACGATCCTTTTTATCAGTCATAAACTGCGTGAAGTTCTCGCTGTATCAGACACGACTACTGTAATGCGCCAGGGGAAGGTTGTGGGTACCGTAAAGACATCGGAGACAGATTCGTGTCAGCTGGCTGAAATGATGATTGGAAGAGAGACCGAGGGTGGACGTATGCGGATGAATGGTGTTCAACCTGGTGATGTTGTTCTTAAATTAATTAATGTCAGTGTGCGTGATGAGCGAAACCTATTGGCAGTGAAGAATGTTAATCTTGAGTTACACGGCAGTGAAGTTCTTGGTGTTGCAGGCGTCGATGGAAATGGGCAGGAGGAATTGATCGAAGCCATCATGGGTTTGCGGCCTGTATTGAGTGGTGAGATCAACGTTTATAACAAGGATACGACTCACACCTCCACTCGAAAAATTCGAGAATCTGGCGTAGCTTACATTCCCTCCGATAGATATAAGTCAGGAGTAGCGGTCGAAGCTCAAGTCTGGGAAAATCTGATCGCATCAGATTATTATCGCCCACCCGTTTCGGGCTTTTTCGGATTTCGCCCAAAAGAAATTGAACAAATCGCCAGAAAACTAATCCAGAATTTCCAAATCATTACATCAAGTTCGAAAACTCAAACTGGGCATCTTTCTGGTGGCAATATTCAGCGATTGATCGTCGGGAGGGAGTTGGGGTCAAATCGAGCGATGGCTGTAATCGCTTCACAACCTACTCGAGGGATCGATATATCGGGAACAGAAGCGATTCGGCATACCTTGCTGGATTATGCCAACCGCGGTGCAGGTGTCCTGCTGGTTTCGGCGGACCTGGATGAAGTAATTGCATTAAGCGACCGAGTTGTGGTTTTATACAACGGTGAATTGTTCGACGCAGGATTAGTCGATGACGATATCCGAAAGCGAGTTGGAAATCTGATGACCGGTATAAAAGAAGGTTGCCTTACATGATAACCAAAAAAATTGCGATCCCTTTCAAACAAACTATTCGAAAGATCTTTAGCGAAATCCTATCTCAATTATTGAATTACCTGATAATCCTGGTCCTGGGACTGGCTGTCGGGGCAGTGGTCATGTTGTTAAGCGGGAAAGACCCCATCACTGCTTACGCGGCGTTATGGAAAGGGGCTTTTGGCAATTGGTATAAATTGGCTGATACATTGGACCGGTCAACAGTACTGATTCTGGCTGGTTTGGCAGCGGCGGTTGCGTTCAGAACGAATGTATTCAACCTGGGTCTTGAGGGTCAGTTATACATCGGCGCAATGGCAGCAGCAATTGTCGGATTCGAGATCACCGGATTGCCAAAAATCCTCCATATTACCCTTTGCCTTCTGGCTGGCATCATCGCAGGAGGATTATGGACCCTGCCTGTAACTTATTTACGTCAGCGATGGAATATCCCAGTGATGGTTCCCTCTCTCATGTTAAATTATATTGGAATCCTTTTCACGGAATACCTGGTCTCTTTTCCTTTCAGGGATCCAACCGCCCCAATGGCTGGAACTCCTGTTTTGGAAAGTTCTGCGAGACTTCCAAAATTCATCCAAGGGTCGACAATAAACATTGGATTCATTATTGCGATTGTGATTGCTTTTTTGGTTTATTGGTTCTTGTTCAAGACCAAAATGGGATATGAGTTAAGAATCGTTGGATTTAATCCAAATTTTGCGGCATCTTCTGGAATGCCTGTGAAGCGCAGTGTATTTCTTGCAATGTTGATGAGCGGCGGCCTGGTAGGGTTAGGCGGGGCTTGCATGATCACAGGGTTCTTCGGACGATTCTTATCCTCATTTTCAGCGGGTTATGGATGGGACGGCATGATGATTTCCCTGCTCGCTCAAAACCATCCTTTGGGAGTTTTGCCAGCCTCAATTTTTTATGCGGCTCTGGCTAATGGGGCGTTGACAATGCAGTCCCAAACAGGCGTTTCTCAACATGTAGTTGGGATGGTTAAAGGCGCAATTATGTTCTTCGTTACCGCACAATTATTCTTAACCTACTTTAGAGGGAGAATCCGCAAATGGAAATTGACCTCAGCCGAATAATCTCGATCTCGTTATTCGCTACAACGCTGCGAATGGCCACTCCCGTCTTGCTAGCCACGCTGGGGGGTATTTTTTCCTCTCAAACAGGTATATTCCACGTTGGGCTTGAAGGATTAATGAACATCGGCGCTTTCTTTGCTGTAGTTGGAAGTGTTGAAACTGGCAGTCCATGGGGAGGTCTTTTATATGCAGTTGTTGCCTGTACCATTGCCAGTCTTGTTTTTGCTTTTGTTCATTTGGAATTAAAAGCCAATGAAATAATTGTCGGATTGGCTCTGAATATTTTCGCTACCGGCATGACAAATTACCTATTAATCGCAATCCTGGGTGCTACCGGATATTTTCAGTCCCCCTTACTGAAGGGTTTTTCAGAAGTTCAAATTCCGATTATCAAAGACATCCCCGTAATTAATGAATTGTTTAGCGGACATTTTCCACTGGTTTATATTGCCTTCTTCTTGGTGATTGTGGTGTACTTGGTGCTGTACAGAACACCATTTGGATTCCACCTCAGGGCAGTTGGAGAGAAGGTAGATGCCGCGGAAGCGATTGGAATCAACCCAAAACGAATCAAATACGCCGGTTTATTAATCGCAGGTGTTTTTTGTGCAATGGGTGGTTCATTTCTATCCCTCTCGTATCTAAATTTGTTTTCCGAAGGAATGACTTCCGGCAGGGGTTGGTTAGCACTCGCTGCAATCAATTTTGGTTTGGGACGTCCAGTGCCGGCATTGGTCGCTTGTTTGATCTTCGGTTTTGCAGATGCGCTGGCTTTACGTCTCCAGCAATTTGGCTTGCCTTCCCAGATCGTGTTGATGTTGCCATACTTTGCCACCCTGATCGTTTTGAGCGCATCAGCCATCCGACAGGAAACACGGAAAAAGAGAGCCAGCAGACTGAAAGCCGGTCCGGCAGCGGAAGCCAGTATCTAAATGGAAGAA
>CAZAAJ010000070.1:0-13894 GCA_964483135.1 uncultured Anaerolinea sp.
GATTTGTGGATTGGACAATCCTTCGTCGGCCTTCAGCAAGATCATCGCCCGTTTCATTTGCCGTGCCCCGATTTTGGCTTTATGGGTCATTTCCACTAATGAATGGTGTTCTTCTTCGTTCAAGTCTAAATGATACAGTTTTTAGGTATTTTCCTTTTCTCCTTGCCTTCCTCAGTTGCACGGAGCATTCCATCTTATTCTCTATGACTGACTACTAGTACTCGCAGAGGATCTCGGAAAGGATCTTGTTGAAACGGTCTACGATGGAAGCCAGGCTGAGGGATTCGACCATGTTGCCGGTGAGGCGAAGTTTACCGTTCATCAGCGCGGAGCGGGAGCCGATCTCGGCGCGGCTGATCCTGGCGAAGGTATCGTAATCACCGCTGATTACGATCTCCGCCTGCGGCACGGGAGCTTCACGCACCGAGATATCGGTAAAGACGCCGTTCTCGATCATGTAATAAAGGGCGCGTTCCTTACCGTCAGGGCAGTTGGTGTTAGAGGGTGATCATGGAGGAAGTGAGGTGCTTCATGCTCTCGGGGGTGAGCTGCTCGCGCAGGCGTTTGGCGGCTTCCGCCGTCCATTCCGGGCTGTGGTATTTCAAAGCGGTCATGGGGTTTCTCATTGGTATATAATTATTTCAAGTCAGATTTAATAATTTCTTTTGATGAATTGAATCGAACGAGCTTTTCCCACTCAATTTCCCCATTTTTATTACAAAATTCATTGTTGAAATCTTTTGTAAAACGATTAATTAAATTTGAAAGCGACGAGTTGTATTCATCATTCTTGTTTTTAGCGTCATACCCTAATGGTTCTATGATTTCAGTATAAAGGTTATCCTCACCTGATATGAACTTCCAGAATTCCTGACCGCAGTATTTGAAATAATCCCCTTTATCTGGTTTATTGTCCCGACCATAACAACAACCATTAACAGCTTGGACAATTATTTTTGCTCCACTGGTTCTTAGCGTCTGTTTTGCCTTAGTGAAATCCAATATCATTTTCTTAACCTGGGAGGAATTCCCCCAATTTGGACCGGATTTAATGGCAACGATATATCTGATATTTTGATCAAAAAATTCCAAGTCAATACCTTGAATGCCTGATTTATCTCCCCCATAGACTTTTTTATTAATAAAAATAGCCAATCCCTCAAGCCAATTGCCGAAAATAGTTTCTTCATTTGAGGAAATATAAGCATCTACGAGACTTCGAACAATCATCTCCGAAGTCAAAATATTTTTTGTCTTGAACAAATAAGGATTTTTATGTTTTAGAACACGGGATAGTTTTAGGTTTTCGAGTGTCAACAACCTGGTTCGGTGAAATTCACCAATGTGAATTTGCACATATTCGGTTACATCATTTATTTCTAGTTTTTCCATTATTTCCACCCATCTTCTGATTGGCTTCGTCACGAAGCCTTTGAATGGCAATTTCGCAATAATCCTGATTAATATCAATTCCTAAATAATCCCGATTCAATCGATTTGCCGCAACACAAGTCGTTCCAGAGCCATTAAACGGATCGAGAACAATGTCACCAGGTTTGGTTAATAGTTTAATAAACCATTCAGGTAGAGCAACCGGAAAAACCGCAGAATGTTGCTGGTTGTAGCATTCGGTTGCCATATGTAAGACATTACTTGGGTAGACCATATCTCTACCAACCCAATTTGAAATGTTTTTTCCAAAACCGCTACCAACACGCGAATTGTCTCGCTTTTTGTCTGTTTCTGATAAATTCTTGAGTCTGGACTGCGCCCAGTCACCAACTGGGACCATTACTTCATCTTGATACATCGAGAATTTCTTTGATTTGGTAAAGTGTAAGAGTCTTTCCCAATTGTCTCGAAAACGGTTTGGCCACTTGCCAGGATGGCTGTTCTTTTTATGCCACATATATTCTTCGGTCCATAACCAACCTTGTTTTTTCATTTCCAGGATTAATTCAATTACATAAGTATGTCTTTCCCCGTCAACAACCCTTTCTTTGATATTTAAAACAAAAGATCCTGTTGGCTTCAATATTCGTAAAAACTCTTTGGCTTTAGGTAAAAACCATGGAACGTATTTTTCCGGTTTTATACCACCATACGTTGATGTTCTTTGGTCAGCGTAAGGTGGAGAGGTAAAGATTAAATCAATCGAATTGTCGGGAATCGATTTTAAAATGGCTTCGCAATCCCCACAAATCACTTTATTTTTATATTGGTCATTTTTGATTTCTATAACTAGTCCATCATCTGTAAATAATGGAATTTGCATCTTATCATAGGTATATATCCCTGTAGATTCGGATACAAGATTCGGCGAAATATCTTTAATCGAATAAATTTGGGCAAAATTCTCTGACATTTGATAATAATACCGTATTGTGTAGATTAATCTTCCGGGAACAACGCGTCGAATATTTCCGGCACCAATTCCCTCACCATCTCACTGTCGATGGCGTTCTCCTTGCAGATGGACTCATACACATCCACGCTCTTGCGGCGTATGCGCTTTTGGGTTTCAACGTCCAGCCCCCACAGCCCAAAGCGCTGCGTCCAGCCGCGCTCCCACTCGAAGTTGTCCACCAGTGACCAGTGGAAGTAGCCCATGACGCGCCAGCTGAAGTTGGCGGCACGCCACACCTGGTGCAGGTGCTCCACCAGGTAACGCGGGCGCAGGGTGTCTTTGTCATCTTCCACCCCGTTCTCGGTGATGATGATGGGCAGGTCGAACTTGTGCGCCCAGCGCAACCCGTCCCACATGCCGGCGGGCACATTCGCCAGGAAGCCGGTGGGGCTGACCAGAGCACCTTTGGGGAAATAGCGCCTCCCGAACATCTCGCCGGGTTTGGCCAGGTCGAAGGCGACGATATCACGGGAGTAGTAGTTGAGACCGATGAAGTCTTGGGTATTCGCCACCTCGGGCAGGGTCACTTTTTTGAAGACCAGGTTCAATTTGCCGGTCGCCAGCGCATCGTTGAAGGCGCGGTTGAAGAGCTGGTCCTGGATCTTCACCGGCAGTTTATCGAAGGGAGACCAGGAGTGTGCCGGCACAAGGCTGCGGTAGTTGGTGGCAACCCCCACCTGGGCTTCCGGCTGCAGCTCGTGGATCACGCGGTAGGCAGCGGCATGCCCGCGCAGCAGGTTGATCGTCACTTTGGCAGCCAGACCTAAATCGTGCTTGCCGGGAGGGAAACCGCCCTCCACCCAGCCGCCCATGATGTACACGTTTGGCTCATTGATGGTGACCCATAGGTTAACAAAATCTTTGAGTGCTTCGACAGCCCGCCTGACGAACCGGGCAAAGAGCAGGGGGGTTTCTTCATTCTCCCAGCCACCGCGATCCACCAGCCAAAGCGGGTTGGTGAAATGATGCAGGGTGACCAGGGGGGTCATCTTGTGCGCCACCATCCAGCGCATCATCTCGACGTATTTATCAAGCGCCTGGTCATCCCAGGTGTCGGCGGCGGGCTGGATGCGGCTCCATTCGATGGAAAGCCGGTGGGCATTTTGTCCCGAAGTCAATGCGCGCTGCAGGTCTTCCTTCCAGCGCCCGCCCCACCAATTGCTGGCCAACCCCGAGCGCTGCCCTTCGATGATTTTACCAGGTGTATCTTCCCAGCGCGTCCAGCTGTTATTGTTTTGCCCCTCCACCTGGTGGGCAGCGGTGGCAGAACCCCACAGGAATCCGCGCGGAAATGTGAACCTGGCAGTTGGCATGGTGAACTCCTTGATAATCGCTCTTTGGTTAATTATACGCTTGCAATAAAAAGAGACTTTGGTTTCCCAAAGTCTCTATGCAAGTTAATTATTGGTCACATCCCGGCCATGTAAGCAATGCTGAGCGTGCCGGGACCGACGTGGCAGCCTATCACCGGGCTGACGTAGCTGAGGATGCCTTCCACTGCATCGAATTTTTTGACAACCAAATCCAGCAATTCTTTAGCCTCTACTGCAGCGAGGGCGTGAAAGACAGACACGCGCACGGGTTTCTGGCCGGCGATATCCTTCTCCACCAGTTCGACCATGGCTTCGATGGCTTTGTTCATTGAAATGACACTCTTCACAGCCTCGATCTTGCCACCACGGATTTCCAGTACCGGTTTGATACGCAGGGCTGTCCCCATGAAACGCTGTGCGCCGCCAATCCGTCCACCGGCATGCAGGTACTTAAGGGTGTCCACCACAAAGTAAACGCCAATGTGGTTGTAGGCTTCCTTCGCGATTTTCGTACATTCCTCTAGGGTGGCGCCGGCGGCAGCAGCACGGGCAGCAGCCAGTACCTGGAACCCTAATGCCATCGAAACCAGTTTGGTTTCGACCACTTCTATCTTTGTTTTGGTGAACATCTTGCTCGCCTGAATGGCGGAGTTGATCGACCCGGAAATCCCCGAGCTGATGGGCAGGGTGAGCACGTCGCGGTTTTCATTCGTCAGCTTTTCATAAACAGCCGCGTAATCCCCCACGGTGGATTGGCTGGTGGTGGGAAGGGTATCGCTCTTCACCAGGCGGGTGTAAAACTCGTCCGGCTGGATGTCGATCCCGTCGCGATAAGTTTTGCCATCCCAGTTGAGAGACAGGGGTACGACCGATATCCCCAGCGGATCAATCAATTCCTGCGGGAGGTATGCGGTCGAATCGGTAACGATGGTTACTTTATTCATTTATTTACTCCTAAAGATAATTAACAATTATCAGTATAACAATCGAGTTAAAAAAATTAATAGGTAATTGGTCATATTTTGAATTCCCCATCGTAACCATTACCCCCCGTTTTCAATTTGGGTTCAGGTTCAGATGTTATACTAGGATAAACTAAGAACCCGCGAAAAAAGTTATAATACCTGCATTGTATGAGAGACTCAGGATGACCGAAACTTCGAAAGACATGACGGTATTGGGGCATTTCACCGAGCTGCGTAAGCGGCTGCTGGTGATGATTGTAGCGCTGGCAGTGGGGGTGATCGTCAGTTTTGCCTTCAGCCAGAAGATCGCTGAATACCTGTCAGCACCCATTGGTGGGCTTTCAGCGATGTCTTCAATTGAAGTCACGGAAAACGTCAGCGCTTTCATGAAGATCTCACTGCTATCAGGGGTGGTGCTGGCTTTGCCGGTGTTGTTATTCGAGATCCTCGCTTTTATCGTCCCGGGGCTGAAACCCGGCGAACGGAAGTGGATCTGGATGGTCATCCCCTTGGCTACGATATTCTTTGTGGGTGGGGTGGCTTTTTCCTATTATGTAATGCTGCCTGCCGCGCTGCCTTTCCTGCTGGATTTCATGGGGATCACCACTTCTCCACGTCCGAGCAATTATTTCAGTTTCGTGCTCAACCTGATGTTCTGGGTCGGGGTTTGCTTTGAAATGCCGCTGCTGGTTTTCGTGCTGGCACGGCTGGGTATTGTGAATGTAAAAGGGCTGCTCAAACAATGGCGGGTTGCCATCATTGCTTCGGCGGTACTGGCAGCGTTGATCACCCCCACACCTGACCCGGTGAACATGGGATTGATGATGATCCCGCTATTGGGGCTGTACGTGGTGAGCATCCTGTTTGCTGTATTTGCCCGCCATCAGAAAAAAGTGAAAGAAAAAGAATGAAAGTGTTTAACCTGGGAATGGGCGAGATCCTTTTCATCCTCCTGCTGCTGGTGATCATCTTTGGTCCCAAAAGCCTGGTGAAAACCGCCCGCGAAGCTGGTGCTTTCTTGCGCAAGGTGACAAAATCGCCTTACTGGCAGGAAGTGTGGGCAACACGGCGGGAACTGGAAGAGATCCCAAAAATGATCGCCAAGGAAGCGCAATTAAATGAGACCTTGCGTGAGTTGAACCATGATACCCGCAGTATTTCAAGTTCGGTGACCAGCGCGGTCACTGACCTCATGCGCGAAGTTGAACATAGCCCCGAAGACGCTCCTCCGGGAGAGGTGACCTGGGAGGGAAAACCTGCAGAGAAACCTGCTGAGAAACCTGAGAGTCAAAAGCCCGATAAGTTATAATTTAGTAAAAGTTTGTTGTTTCATAGAAAGAAATTGGCTTAGTTACCTCACCCCAATCCCTTCTCCATCTACTGGATGGTGAGGGGTAGGGGAGAGGATGATCTAAAAAAAAGGAATTATCAAGTTTGAAATATTCTCTCTCTTTTCATGTCGTTGCAAGGTTGAAAGACTGAAGAAGAGTCGCGAAATTGGAGAATCTATGCGGGTAAAAACGCTGGTGCTGATCACGATTCTTTTGGCCGGCCTGTTCATTACAGGCTGTTCGCCGAAAGACCCGCTGATGGGAAAATGGGAAGAACCTTCCTCAGGAATCACCCTTGAGTTTAAGGAGGATGGCACGGTCATCACCGCCCGCGGGAATGTAAATTTCAGCATGCAATACGAAAAACAGGATCCAGACATCATCATATTCAAGGGCAGCGCGGATGGTACAGTTCCGGAACAGCGCATGACCTATAAAATTGAGGATGATCAATTGCTGCTCACAATTGAAGGGGTGGGCACAGTCTTTAACCGGAAATAAATCATGAACACTGCAACAATCATCGTGTTCGTTGTCTTTGGAGTGCTTTTTATTGGTGTGATCGCTTTCATGCTCTCAATTTCATTTCGTTTGAAAAAACTGCGTGAAAAACTTGAAGAGGAAGAAAGTAAAAACGATGAATGACCAGCGTAAGCTGGTTTTTTGTTTGGGAACCAAATCCACCGGGGAAACGTCTTAAAAGTCGATAACAAGGAGTAAAAATGAAAAACATTCTTCTAAAATGCTTCGTCATAACCACAGTCCTCATTCTCAGTCTGACAGCCTGCAGCCTGCCATTTGGCAGTAAAGCGACACCCGGTGACTCTCAAAACCAGATCAACGTTGACGCCACGGTTTCAGCCCGGCTTACACAAATCGCTTTCGATGCCCTTTTGGCACAGATGACCCAACAGGCAATGGCGACCCCAACCCCGGCTGCCACCAGCACACCGCTGCCCACAGCCACACCATTCATCCCCACAGCAACCGCCATTCCGCCAACAGCCACTGCTGTCCCCATCCCCTGCCACCAGGCAACCTTCATCGATGATGTGACGATCAAGGATTACACGTCTCTGACGGCTGGTGATCCATTTGTGAAGACCTGGCGCATCAAGAACACGGGCAGCTGCTCCTGGACGAAGGACTACAAGATCGTCTTCCTGAGCGGCAACGCGATGAACGCGCCTGCTTCGGTGGCGTTTCCTGCCAACGTCAACCCTGGCAGCACAGTGGACCTCTCAGTGTCGATGAATGCTCCAGCGAATACCGGCGACTACACCGGCAACTGGATGCTCAAGGCTTCTAACGGTACCACCTTCGGTGTGGGATCTTCCGGGAACGTTCCCTTATCCGTGGTCATTAAAGTGGCAACGGTACCAGGCCCGAAAGATACGCATACCATTTATGACTTCGTGAAGAACTATTGTTCCGGTCAATGGCGCACCAACGCGGGGTTCATTAATTGCCCAAGCAACGGCATTGATTTCCAGAACGGATCGATCACCCGCAGTTACTCACCAGTGCTTGAAAACGGCATGGTAGATGACGAAGGCGCGGTCCAGACTGTTCCTGCGACCGGCGGTGATGGATTCATCCAGGGGCAGTTCCCTTCGATGGTCATTCACAGCGGCGATCAATTCGCGGCCACCCTGCTTTGCTCGAATAAAATGACCAACTGCTCTGTCACTTTTGAGCTGTCCTACATGGAAAAAGGCGGTTCCACCCGCACAACGCTCGGAAGCTGGAACAAAACGCTGGACGGTAATATCCTACCGGTAACCGTTGACCTGTCTTCACTGGACGGCAAGGAGATTATCTTCTTCCTCAAGGTGATCAGCCAGGGAAGCTCAAAAGACGACCTGGCGCAGTGGATGGCAGCCCGGGTAACGCACCCCTAGATGATGCGAAACAACCCTTCCATGACTTTCGGAAGGGTTGTTTTCTTTTAACCTAAATCGCGCTATACTTAAATGACAGGCTCGTGGGAGAGCAGGACTGGGAGGAACTTATGTCACATTTTGCGAAAGCAACTTTAAAAATCACATCGGCTTTGATAATTTTATTTGTCCTGGTGCTGGGGGTGGTCACTCCCGGAAAAGCCTGGGGCGTGCCCGTCATCAGCATTTCAGCCGTGGTGAGCGACACCAGTGTCACCATTACCGGCTCCGGCTTCCCGACTAACCAAACTTTTACGGTGCGCATGGGAGCCTACGGAACGCTCGGCATTGGCGGGGTTGTGGTCGGCAGCAAAGAACCCGCTTCGGGCGGCGCCTTCACAGCCACATATCTTATCCCGGCATCACTTGCTGGCGCTCAAAAAATCGCCATCCGCCTGGACAGCCCGCAGGGGTATTATTCCTACAACTGGTTTTACAACAATTCCACTGCGGCTGTAAGCGCGCCAGCAGGGTCTCTTTCTCCAGCCTATACCGGGACACCGACATTTACCATTACATCCGTTGTGGGCGGATCTACGGTCACTGTATTGACCAGCGACTTCCCGGCCGGGCAGACATTCACCGTACGCATGGGTGCCTTTGGCACCGCTGCAATTGGCGGTGAAGTGATTGGCATCACCAGTTCATCATCGGGTGGAGCCTTCAGCCAGACTTACAAGATTCCAGCGGATTTGGCAAATCTTTCGAAGATTGCCATTCGCATGGATAGCCCGGAAGGGTATTATGCGTACAACTGGTTCTATAACAACTCCACCGCCGTTGGGGTACCGGCAGCAACCCCGGTTGCCATCGTTCCCCCGGCGCAGCCGACCCAGGCGGTTCCCACGTTACCTGCTTATACCGGATTCCCCACGCTTGAGATCCTGGCGGTGGTAAAAGACGCCAGGGTCACCATCCGTGCTGTGAATTTGCCGGCAGGTGAAACCATCACGGTGTTGATGGGAGAATTTGGAACCGCTGGTATCAACGGGACTGTGATCACAAAGATCAGTTCCGGCAGCGGCGGAGACTTTACCGCGACGTATATGATCCCTGCAACGTTGTACGGAAGTGGTAAAATCGCCATCCGCATGGAGACAAGTTCGGGCTATTACGCGTATAACTGGTTCTACAATAACTAGGAACAACGCCATGGCACTCATGAAACTCCCCCGGATTGTTTTTTTGGGGAGTTTTTTGGTCAGAAAGAGGAATATAAAAATCTTATAAAATTGCAAGGCAGGGGTTGTATTTGGTAATTTTTATGTATATAATTAGTTTAATCCTAGTATTATCAAGGCGATTTTTGTTACTATATGCGCACCGTTCCGGGATTGCCGGAGGTCGTGAATGCTTGAACAACGTGGTAAGAGTGAATCAGACTATAGCTTGCGGGGGGGATTAATGCCGAGATCAGCAACACCAGTCCAAAATCAAGCCCAGTGGAAGAATGAACGATTTTATGCTGTCATGGACAAGTTCAGTATTGTCCAACTGTTCACATTCCTGTGTTTTACCGGTTTCTTTGCCTTCTTTAAAGATTGGCAAATGATCTGGACCACGGGATTCGTGTCATTTACCTGGCTTTTGATCTATTTGCGCAACCATAAACGGCACAGCCGGGCATTATTCCTGGTGGGCGGCGCGGTTTCCATTCTTTACGCGATCTTCGCCACATTAAGATTTGGCTGGGATAGCGGGTTCTACTTCCTCATCCTGTCGATTTTTCCAATTGCGTTCCTCAATATTCATCTTAAAAAATCTATCGCGGTATTAACCGGGTTGATCATCGGCGGGGCCGTGATCGGTTTGTACTTCTTGTGCCGGTACATTCCCGCGATATCGACGATGGACAGCCTTCTTATCCAATGGGTTTACGCAGCTAACCTGGTATTTGTGGTGATCGCGCTTTCCGTTATTGGCTACTATTTTGAGAAACGCGCCGGTGAGATCGAATCCACCCTGGTGGTTGCCAACAAACGGTTGACCAACCTGGCAGCCACCGACCCAGTAACCAACCTGGCGAATAGAAGGACCATGCTAAGCCGAATTGACCAGGAAAAAGCCAAGCTCGAGCAGACCGGAGAAGCCTTCACGCTCATTATGATTGACATCGACAATTTTAAAGAGATCAACGATGAGTATGGTCACGACGCGGGTGATTTTGTGCTGGTCAACCTGGCGGCGATCATCAATTTCATCGTACGAAAGCAGGATCAGGTGGCGCGCTGGGGCGGGGATGAGTTCCTGGTATTCCTGCCAGAAACCAGGTCCGAGGGCGGGCGTGTGGTAGCAGAGAAGATCCGTGCGCGTATCCTGACGACTCCCTTTATCTACCACGAGATCGACATCCCGGTAACGGTAACGCTGGGGGTATCTGCCTGCGACACCAACATCGGCATCGGCAACTGCATCCGCAAGGCTGACCTGGCGCTCTACACCGGCAAGCAGGCGGGCAAGAACCGCGTCATTATCGGATAAGACAAATATTCCATTATTACAAATTCGGAGGATATCAGTGATGTCCTCCGTTTTCTTTATATTCCCTTATTTTTTACGATACCCTCACCCCAAACCCCTCTCCATTCTTGGATGGAGAGGGGCAGGGGAGAGGAATAAATTATGATTTCTTTTTTTGCAGGTCACGTGGAAATGCAATGTTGAACCTTTCCTAGAGGTCTTTGACCATGTACAACTCGCCAGCCTTGAACCCACGGTTGGCGTAATATTGCCGGGTGCCGATGGCAGCGATGACGGCGAGTTTTGCAAATCCTTTTTCACGCGCAATTTCAACTGCGCGCTGCAGCAGGCTTGTGCCGAGCCCGATGTGCTGGGCGGCACCTTCTTTTTCACTCCCTAATGGAAGCGATTGCCCGTACACATGCACTTCGCGGATGAGAGCGGCGTTTTCAAGGTCGGACAGGTTCATTGAAGGGGCAGCCGGGTCGGGCATGGAAAGGCGCAGGTAGCCGGCGATGCGGTCCTCGGGGGTGGTGTAATTGAGGAAATGCTCCTCGGCAGACGAGGGGGTATAGGTCAAATCATTCAAGATCAGTGTTTCGATATCAACAGCATGAGTCTTCACCTCGCGGCAGCGGATGCACTGGCAGGACTGCCCGCGCCGCTTCAACTCGTTCTGCACATCCTGTCGCAGACTGGTGCGCTTGTTGCCTTCCACAACGTGAATGGAGGGGATGTCTCGGATGATGCGGTTGACGCGGCAGTATTGTGGAATGGTGGGTTTGATATCGGCGATGAGAGATACCAGTTCTTCAGTGGAATAGGGATGGTATTCTCCCCGCTGCCAGTAATGGTAAAGTTCCGCCGATTCCAGCAGCTGGGTGGGGTAGATCTTCAACTCGTCCGGGGCGTAGCCATCCTGCCACAGGCGGGCAAAGTCAGCGCGGTCCGACTCGAGCGTTGCACCGAGCAGGTTGGGCATCCAGTGCAGCACGATCTTGAAACCGGCGGCGCGCAGCAGGGTGGTGGCTCTCAGGGTGTCGGCGGCGGTGTGCCCGCGCAGGTTGAGCTGCAGCACGCGGTCGTCGAGGCTTTGCGCGCCCATCTGCACCTTGGTGACGCCCAGCTGGCGCAGCCACACCAGTTCGTCGCGGGTGATCTCGTCGGGTCTTGTCTCGATGACCAGTCCTACATTGCGGTGGTTGGCGGTCTCATTGTGAGTGTGGGCAGCCCGGATCCGTGAAAGGTCAATGGCTGTCGGCGTATTCTTTGCACCGGGGGGCTCGACCTGGAAGTCTTTGCTGCCTGCGGGGAGTGAATCCTCGTTCATGGCGTCGAAGCAGCGGCGGATGAACCACTCCTGATAATCGCGTTTGTAAGCGCTCCAGGTGCCGCCGAGGACGAGCAGTTCGATCTTGTCGTTAGGGTGACCGACGGCGCGGTATTCCGCCAGGCGCGACTGCACCTGGTCGTAGGGATCAAATTTGTTTTGAAAAGCGCGGGCAGCCCCGGGTTCGTCCGCCAGGTAGCTTTTGGGCATGTAGGCTTCAGTGGGGCAGAACACGCAGCGCCCCGGGCAGGGCCATTCTTTGGTGAGTACGGTGACCGTGGAGACACCGGAAAGCGTGCGGACCGGTTTCATGCGGATGAGGGGAAGGAAATCGGGCTCGTCCGGCCACTCGCCGCGGGCAACCAGGTCGCGGTAGGCTGCCACGAGGATGTGCTTGGCGATGAGCTGACCGCCGGGCAGGGGATGCGAGCGCAGCGCGCGGTCAAGGCGGCGACCGGCTTTCACCTCTTCGAGCACCAGGCGCGCGGTTTGAAACTGCTCCGGGGTGTACACCCGGGCATCACGCCAGTGCTGGATGAACTTGGGATCACGCATGGGCTATTATAATAATTATATGAAAGAAGAGATCGCGCAAAAGCTGCTCCATATCAACCAGGAATTCTACCAGAGATTCGGCGAGGCTTTCGCGGAGACGCGGCGGCGCATCCAGCCGGGGGTGGCGCGCGTGCTGGCAGAATTCATCCGCGACGGCGACTGGCTGGACCTGGGCTGCGGCAGCGGCGCGCTACTCACCAGCTGGGTAAAAAGCGGCACGACAGGAAGTTACACCGGGCTGGATTTCAGCGCTGAATTACTCACCGAGGCGCGTAAAAATCTATCAGAGCAGCCTGCCCACGAGGGGCTGGAGGTTCAGTGTCTTCAGGCAGACCTGATGAAACCGGATTGGTCAAGCAAATTGCCAAAAAAGCATTATGACGGCATTTTGGCATTTGCCTCGCTGCATCACCTGCCGGGGAGCGGGAACCGGCAGCGTATCATTAAGGAGGCGTTCGGGCTGCTTAATCCAAGATGCGTGTTCATCCATTCCGAGTGGCAGTTCCAGCACAGCGCCAAGATGATGAGCCGGGTGCTGCCCTGGGCGGTGGTGGGGATCGATGAGGTAGAGCTTGAGGAGGGGGATACGCTGCTGGATTGGCGGCACGCGGCAGCCGGGCAGGGGTCGGAGCCGGGGCTGCGCTATGTGCACCTTTTCTCGCGTGGGGAGTTAGCCGGGCTGGCACTAAGCGTGAACGCGCAGGTGACGAGTGAGTTTGAGAGCGACGGTAAGGGCGGCAATTTAGCGCTGTACCAGGTGTGGGAGAAAGAAGAAAACTTGTAGAGTGCAATGTAGGCTACCTTTCTTATAGTTTCTAATTTTGTTTCGTTATGCTTCAATCGGTTAACAAGATATTTATGGAAGGAACTTATGATTTCAATTGATAAAACCCGAATCATTACAAATCATGATATCGTAAGGAAAGACAAAGCACAGGAGAAAAGATTTATAGAATTGGGAATTAATGCGTCAGTCAACGATTTAACTATTTCATCAGAAAAGATTTTCATTGTTGATCCTTGCTACTTGGCAGACTTCTATAATAAGAATGGATTAAAGGAACAATTTCTAAAACATCGCGGAGTAATATTATGTGATTTCGGTGGAGATGTTGGTGGTCCAATCCTTCAAACCGAAGAAGGTGGATTATTCGTCCCATTAGTCTTTGATAGAATCGACTCGAATGGACGACCAATCTTTACATCTGATAATATAGAAATACCAGAAGGGGAAATTGTTATATTCCCAGGGCTTTTTTGCGATAGCGGCAGTTACATTTTTCTTGACTACAACCAGAATTTTTGCAGATTATTTGAACAAGAGTTAAACATGCAGGAAGGCCTTTACGCCCTCATTAATATCCCAAATGGAGTATATCGTATTGGTTATGAACAATGGGATACTGATGAGAAAAATCCGCATGAGTCATGGAGACGCAATATTATAGTGTTCCCATTGAACAAATTAATTTAGTAGTACGTAGATGCGTCACCGACGCACCTTTTTTATAGAAAATTATTGTGGACGCGGGGTTGCGTTGCATAATCCGGAGCAAGTCGGCCAGTAATTCCGAACCATGTCGGCCACCGAAT
>CAZAAJ010000071.1:0-11604 GCA_964483135.1 uncultured Anaerolinea sp.
GTTCATGGTCGCCCCTCTCTCTTTTCCAGATCTATGGACTTTTGATACAGTAACTAAAACCGCGGTTTTCACGCGGTTTTATTCATCATTATGGGACTGCCACTGGTTGAGGATTCTCTTCCTCGACAACTGGTTTCTTCTTTTTGCCTCGCTTGAGGGTGATTTCCTTCTCCTTGTTCACATCCACCACCACGTGGTCGCCATCGTTGAATTCGTGTGAAAGGATGGCGTCAGACAGGCGGTCCTCCACCTTATCCTGCAGCACCCTGCGCAGCGGGCGCGCGCCCATCTCCGGGTTAAAGCCTTCGCTGGCGATCAGATCCAGTGCAGCCTCGGTGGCGCTGAGGGCGATATTGTGCTCCTTCATACGCGCGGCCACTTTCTCCAGTTCAACATTGACAATGTTGCGGATATGCTCAGCGTTAAGCGGATGGAAAACAATGATTCCATCCAGGCGGTTGATGAATTCGGGGCGGAACACCTTGCGCAGGCTATCCAACAAACGTTTGCGCATCTCCTCGTAACTCCTGGATTCCTCTTCTTTCACGTCCTTCTTGAGAGAGAAGCCCAGCGAACCCTGCTTTCGGATCTCTTCGGAGCCGATATTGGTGGTCATCACGATGATGGCGTTGCGGAAATCCACCTTGTGCCCGCGGGCATCGGTGAGCTGCCCCTCTTCCATGATCTGCAGCAGCATATTATGTGCCTCAGGATGCGCCTTCTCGATCTCGTCAAAGACGACAATGGAGTACGGGCGGCGGCGGATGGCTTCGGTGAGCTGTCCGGCTTCTTCAAAGCCTACATATCCCGGCGGAGCCCCAACCAATCGGCTGACATTGTGCCGTTCCATGAACTCTGACATATCGATCTGCACCAGGGAGTCTTCGCTGCCAAACAGGAAGCAGGCCAGCGCTTTGGTGAGGGCGGTTTTACCAACCCCGGTCGGTCCCAGGAACATGAACGACCCGATCGGACGGCGCGGGTCTTTCAGTCCGGCGCGTCCGCGGCGTACCGCCTTGGAAATGGTCTGGATGGCTTCATCCTGTCCGACAATGGTCCTGCGCAGTTCATCTTCCATGTTGAGCAGCCGCTGGCTTTCTTCCGTGGCTAGCTGCATGATGGGCACGCCCGTCCACATTGAAACCAGTTCTGCGATATCTTCCGAGGTGACTACCGGGCTGTTGGATCGATCCCAGCCGGTGCGTAGTTTTTCGATCTGTTTCTTCAACCCGCTCTCCTGATTGGAGAGTTCCACCGCGTCATCGTTGCGACCCGATTCAACGGCTTCGCTGCGGCTTGCACGCACGATCTTGAGCTGCGACATCAGGTCTTTGAAGGTCTGGGCTGCCGGGCTCTTGTACATGCGTACTCGCGATGAGGCTTCATCGACCAGGTCGATGGCTTTGTCGGGCAAAAAGCGTTCGGTCACATAGCGCGAGGAAAGGTGCGCCGCAGATTCCAGTGCTTCATCCGAGATGACGAGGCGGTGATGCTCCTCATAGGCCTTGCGGATGCCCTTGAGGATCTGGATGGTTTCGTCCACGGTCGGCTCGACCACCAGGACGGGCTGGAAGCGCCGTTCCAGGGCAGCGTCGGTTTCAATATGCTTGCGGTACTCATCAAGGGTGGTGGCGCCGATAACCTGCAACTCGCCGCGTGAAAGTGCCGGCTTGAGGATGTTGGCTGCGTCGACGGTGGAACCGGCAGAACCGGCGCCCACCAGCATGTGCAGCTCATCTATGAACAGAATGGACTTGGCAGCTTTCAATTCTTCGATCACCCTTTTGAGGCGCTCCTCGAACTGACCGCGGTACATGGTGCCGGCGACAAGCGAGCCTACATCCAGCTGGAGCACGCGCTTGCCAATGAGCGGGGCAGGCACATCGCCTTCGACGATGCGCTGCGCCAGTCCTTCAACAATGGCGGTCTTGCCAACGCCGGGCTCACCGATGAGCGCCGGGTTGTTCTTGTTGCGCCGCGCCAAAATCTGGATGAGCCGTTCGATTTCCTTTTGCCGCCCAATGACCGGGTCCAGCTTGCCTTCCTCTGCCAGGGTGGTCAGGTCAACTGCCAGCTGGTCCACCAAAGGGGTTTTGGCTTCTTTTTTATCTTCCTTGCGGGCGATCGGCGCGCCACCGGCAGTCGCCGGGCCGCTGGTGGATTCTTCCATCATGCGGCGTGTTTGCCGGCGTACCTGCTCAGGGGTAACGCCGAGTTTTTTCAGCGCTTCCACCGCCTGCCCTCCGGTGGTGCGGGTGAGGGCAAGCAGCAGGTGCTCCGTTCCAATGAATTGGTGCCCCATCAGACGTGCTTCTTCAATGGCAAATTCCAGCACCTGCTGGGCGCCTTTTGAAAGTTCGATGGTCGGGGTTTCGACCAGTCCCATCGGCGAAAGCCGCTCCACCATTTCGCGCACACGGTCGGTTTCGAGCCCCAGTTCGCGCATGGCTGCGCTGGCGGTGCCGCCGTCTTCTTCGATCAACCCAACGAGCAAATGCTCGGTGTTGATGGTGGTATGGCGCAGGCGTTCAGCCTCTGCGTGTGCCAGGGCGAGTACGTGCCGCGCCCGTTGTGTGAATCGTTCCATTCCTGCCAAAGTGATCCTCCTGGATCGTCCACTTCCGCACAACTGCGGAAGAGAAAAAGTTGTGAAATATTGTCCCTACCGGTCAGTTTACTAAACACTGGATTTTACCAGCAAAGAACCGGCATTAACTATTTATATTGTATCCAAAAGAGATAAGAAACTGATAAGAATTTCCGACTTGATGGATGTTCTATAATATGGGATATGAAGACAATTGAAGCAAAGACCCGTTCTGAATGGCGCGCATGGCTTGCTGCATATCACAACTCTGAGCCGGAAGCCTGGCTGGTATACTATCGCGCGGGCAGCGGCAAAGAAGGCGCCGATTACGAATCCTCGGTCGAGGAAGCCCTGTGTTTTGGCTGGGTCGACAGCATCATCAGGAAAATCGATGAACAGAGTTACGCCCGCAAGTTCACACCGCGCAAACCGGAAAGCAAGTGGTCGCCCACCAACATCGCCCGCGCGGAAAAGTGCATCCGCGAGGGACGCATGACCGAGTACGGACTTACTCTTGTGGAAAGCGCCAAACACTCCGGCGCATGGGACAACCCCATCAGCAAGTCGGTGTTTGATCTCACCATGCCGTCCGAATTCGAGGCTGCCCTGGCAGCCAACCCCACCGCCCGCCAAAATTACGAAAATCTCTACCGCTCTCACCGCGAGCAGTACCTGTTGTGGATCGTCACCGCCAAAAGACCGGAAACGCGCGGAAAAAGGATCACCGAGTCCATCCAAATGCTGTCTGAGGGGAAGAAACTGGGGCTGCGCTAATCCATCTGTTCCTCGAAAAAGCCAAATCCATGCAATCAAGTATGGGATAATAATTGCATGCTCAAACGCCTGCTACAGGGAAACATCTTTTTTTGGACTGCCCTCGCGCTGCTCGCTTTCGCCGGCGGGTATGTGATTTTTTATTCCACGGCGGTCGCCCCCTGGGCGTTCAGTGATTCCACCGTGTACATCGCCGCCGGTATCAACTGGATCAAGGGTAATGGCATGGGCTTCGTTCAACCGGACGGACTTTTTGCCTCCCTGGTACATTTCCCGCCGGGGTACCCGGTGCTGATCGGGCTCACTTCCCTGCTGCTGCCGGATCCCATCACCGCCATCCGCTGGATCAATATCATCAGTTTTATCCTGCTCATTTTCCTGGGCGGGCTGCTGCTGTATAAGATCACTAATTCCAGAGTATTGCCCCTGCTTTATGGTATTCTGCTGGTTTTTTCGCCTTTCCTGGTCATGCCGTTCAGTGGTGCAATGTCAGAAGCTCCTGCCATCCTCGCCGGCACGCTGGCGCTGCTCCTGCTGTTGCGCTACCGGCAAACCAATCGAATGATTATTTTAGTAGTGGCCGGGTTGCTGGCGGCCGCGGCAGTGTTCATCCGTTACCAGCAGGCAGCCATCCTGCTCGCGGGAGGGATCTTCCTGCTCATCCTGTCACATCAGAATTGGAAAACCCGCTTAAAAGATACACTTTGGTATGCCTTTTTTTCGGCTGGACCATTCGTCTTGTGGCTTGCGCTGAGGGCAATTCCCGGTTCCGCCAACGCACCGCGTAAGCTGGGGTTGCGAGGCAGCGTGGCTGACATTTCGCAGACATTCCTTTCCAATACCTACAATACAGTTAAATACTGGTTCCCCTGGCGGACAGGATTGTTTCCAGCCGTGGACGCATCCACCATGCGCTTCATCCTGGTTGCCCTTTTTGTATTCCTGCTGGTATTTGCAGCCTGGCGCTGGCACAAATCCGGAAAACGCTTCAACCTCACGTCACCGGTCTTGCAGTTGCTCCTTGTATGCGCTCTTTACATTTTGGCCGATCTCCTCTTCCTGTGGGCAGCTATGCTCATCGCCAGCCCGCCTCCGGATGTGGACAACCGCATGCTCTCCCCGCTGCTGCCCGTTTTGTTTATTCTGCTGTTGGTTTCGGTATATCTTGCGGGTAAACCCTTCAACCGTCGTTGGCCTTACACGTTGGCGATGATCGCCGTTACCCTCCTGTTCTGCATCACCTTCGCCAAGCAGGAGAGAAAATACCTGGTGAATATGCATTATGCAGGCGAGGGGTATACCTCAATAACTTTTAAAAATTCTCCCCTGGTCGAAAAAATCCGCGAGCTCGACCAGGAGGCCCCGCTCATCACCAATTCTCCCGCCCTGGTTCAGTTCTTCACCCTCCGAGAACCTTACCGCACCTTTGAGGGGAGCCAGGATCCCGCCATTGGCTTCACCACCCGGTATGGAGACACTGACACCCCGCGGCAAAAGATTTTTCGCGAGGAGTGTGCTGCCCTGGTGATTTTCGACCCTGATCTCGCTTTCCGCTATAACCCCGAATCCGCCTTGTATTTCCCGCCTGACGCGCGCGGCGTGACCAAGGGGCTGGACGAGTTGTTCTCTGACAAACTGGGGAATATTTATCGCTATCCGGGGTGCGAGGGAAGATAACATGACCAAATACATCTCAAAAACGCTAGGTATTGGACCAATACCTGAATAACTTATGGGGTCAAATTAGTTAGGAGTATTTCGTTTATGACAAAACCTCCTGAAACATTAGAAACCGCTCGGCTTGTCCTTAGGATACCAATAATGCCTGACGCGGATATAATTTTCCAAAAATATACCCGGAATGAAGAAGTCACAAAATACCTGATATGGCGACCTCACCAGAATGTCGTGACAACGAGAAAATATATTCGTCGATGTATTCAAAACTGGAATGAAGGGGGGGCATTCCCATGGATTATTGTTCGAAAAAGTGACGATAAAGTAGTGGGAATGTTTGAACTTCGCATTGAAGGATTCAGGGCAGATTTTGGTTATGTCATTGCGCAAGAATTCTGGGGACTTGGTTACGCTACTGAAGTAACGAGGTCAGTTATCGAGTGGGCAATGGCTCAAGCGAATATTTATCGGGTATGGGCAACTTGTGATATTGAAAATCTCGCGTCTGCGCGTGTATTAGAAAAAGCGGGCATGCAACGGGAGGGAATTTTACGACGCTATATCGTTCATCCAAATATCAATGATGAGCCAAGGGATTGTTTTTGTTATTCCGTGGTTAAGTAAATTTGTATCATTCAGACTTCATATTCCCGTTTTCAAAGTTACACATCCCCTTTCGAAAAGGGAATTTTCTACTGTATCAATTCACCATATAAGCCAGCAGCCATTTGGTGGTATCCAGCAGGGAATCCGTGTGGGTGCGCTCGTAGTTGTGTGAGGCATCAATGCCCGGCCCAATGAGCGCAATGGGCATGTTCCCGCCGGCGCGCCAGTAGGCGCTGGCATCCGAGCTGTACATGGGGTAGATGTCCACCTTGTATTCGATGCCGTACTCATCTCCCAGGTCACGCAGGCGCTGGCTGAAACCGTGATGGTACGGCCCCGAGGTGTCCTTGACGCAAAGGGTGGCGTGGTACTCATCCGAGGTTTGCCCCTCCCCCACTGCCGCCATATCCACCGCCAGCAGTTCGCTGATCGGCGCCGGGAAGTCTGCCGGCGAAAAGAAGCCGTGTTCCTCGTAGTTATTGATGTAAATGTAGCAGGTCTGCAAAGGTTTTTTGCCGGCGCTGGTGAGCGCGCGCACCGCTTCCACCAGGCAGGCCACGCAGGCTTTGTCATCCAGGTGACGCGAGCGCACAAAACCGTTGGTCAGCTCCACGCGCGGGTCGAACGACACGAAATCACCCACTTCGATCCCCAGCTTGCGGGTATCCTCCGCGCTGAACACGCGTTCGTCCAGGCGAACTTCCATGTTCTCTTCCTTGCGCGGGGTTTCCGCCAGCTTTTCAGCATTCACATGGATCGAAGCCGTGGTGACCATGATGGAGCCGCGGATACGTTTTCCCTCCCGGGTGTAGATGGTGCAGCCTTCGGTCTCGACCGTATTCCAGATCACCCCGCCGATCTTGGTGATCTGCAGCCGTCCGCTGGGTTTGATGGCTTTGACCATGGCGCCCAGGGTATCGGCGTGCGCCGTCAATCCGCGCGGGGCATCGTCCGCCTCGCCCTTAACCGTTACCATAAGGGCACCCCTGGGCAGGCGTTTTGTCTGAACTCCGGGCAGGTTGTGGAATACATGCTCGGTAAGCGCGATCGCCTCATGGGCAAACCTGGTCGGGCTGGGGGATTTCAGTAATTCCACCAGGAATTTGGTCAATAATGCGGGGTCAACTTCGGGGAGTGGATTCATCGGTCAGGATTCCTTCTTAAATGATTTGCCTTCATATTTGCCAAAGATCGCGCGCAGCTCGTCGCTGACAGGCACGGTGGTTTTTGTGCGGTAATCGTAGGCCACCATGGTGTTTTCCGCGGTGGCGTAAACCTCGGAACCATCCTCGCTGGCGATCTGGCATTCCAGCAGCAGGCTCTTGTTGCCGATGTGCGTAACGCCCAGTGATACCACCACGCTGCTGGTCATCTCAATAGGTTTGAGGTACCTCACATGCATATCCGCCACGATAAGCGGCAGGTCCCAAAAATTATGACCGTCGAAAAGCCCCAATTTCAGCAGGTAATTCATGCGCGCCTGCTCAATATAAGAGAGAAAGCGGGCATTATTCACATGCCACTGCGGGTCCAAGTCGCTGTACCGGACTGAAATGGGTTGTTGGAAGCGGTATTTGCTCATGGTCAAATTATACCTTGCGTTGTTGGTGGCGCATTTCAACCTGCGCATGACAATCCGGGTATCAATGTCACTTTGACAGGGCGTGTTGCAGTGATACAATAAACATAGTAAAAGGACATTAATTACCCTTTTTGTAATTTGAGGAAGGCAATTATTATGCAGATCACAAAGCAAGCCGATTATGCCGTACGAGCCATAGCTCACCTGGCAAAACTTGAGCCCAACCAGCGGGCTGCCACCAGCGATATTGCCAAAGCGCAGAAGATTCCGCCGTCATTCCTGGCAAAGATCATCTCACAGCTTTCTATCGCCGGGATTATTTACACCTCGCGCGGTGCGCATGGCGGCGTTATGCTCGCGCGCCCTGCTTCGAAAATTTCCATGCTGGATGTGGTTGAATCCATTGACGGACCAATTTCCTTGAATGACTGCACCCTTGCACCGGGAATCTGCGACCATTCGGATGATTGCCCCATGCACGATATTTGGAGTTCCCTGCAAAAAGACCTGGTGGCAAAGCTTTCTACTTCAACCTTTGACAAATTTGTGAGATAATACTAAAAACAAGTAAGATATTTGTAATACAGATAGGACGGAAATGAGTGGAGGAACACCAGTCAACCGCCAGTGGGTGCTGGCACTGAAAGATGGAGGGATCGTCATCGATTGGGGTGACGGGCTCTATCAGGACGTGCGCAGCGGTGAGTTCATCCCTGTGATTGAAAAAGACATCAGTCACCATATTCTGGATGAAGAACTGGATTGGCTCGTCCGCATCGGGCGTGTTAATTCTTACACCCGCCAGACGGTGCGCTTTAACAGCCTGCCGGAACGCCTCCAGAAAACCATTGAGTAGATTCTTGGAGTGAGTTAACCCTCCCGTACGCGCGGGAGGTTTTTATTTAAGGATACCGATGGGCCTTTCCACCTCGAAATTGAACCTGCGTGTGGGGCTTTTCACACTGGCGCGTCTCTTTGTTGCCACCTCGTTCCGCATGGTCTATCCCTTTATTGCCATATTTGCTTCCGGATTAAAAGTTCCGGTGGCTACCATTTCACTGGCCATGGCTTTCTCCATGGCTGCCAGCGCGGTAGTCCCCTTCCTGGCGCCTATCGCGGACCGGCGCGGGCGGAAAAGCGGTATGCTCATCGGGCTGGGGATTTTTCTTGCCGGCACCTTGGCAGCCAGCCTCTTCCCTCACATCATCACGTTCTTTGTGACCATCATGCTGTGCAACCTGGGCAACAACCTGCTCATCTCCGCCATCCAGGCATACCTGGGCGATTATGTGGCGTATCACAGGCGCGGGCTTTACCTAGCCATTGGAGAGCTTTCATGGGCGATGGCTTTCATCGTGATGGTACCGCTGGCCGGCCTGGTTTTAGGTAGATCCAGTTGGAATGCTCCGTATATCTGGCTCACCGGTATCGGCGTGGTGATGACTATTGTCATCTGGGCAGTCCTCCCTGCTGACAAGCCCGTGGAAAGTGAGCCCCTGGCAATCTTCAAGGACATCCGTACTGTGCTGCGCTCCACCCCGGCGGTGATCGCCATGGCAATGGGAACCGCCTTTATCATCGGCAACGAACTGGTGAACGTGGTCTTTGGGGTGTGGATGCAGGATTCATTCGGGCTGCAGATTGCCGCCCTCGGAGCCGCATCCATGGTCATTGGCTTTTCTGAACTGGGCGGCGAAGGGCTGGCAGCCCTGCTGGCAGACAGATTGGGTAAGGAACGCCTGATCGGTATTAGCTTTGTCCTCAACGGACTGTGGGTGGTCACGCTCCCCTGGCTGGGTCAGTCGCAGACCGGCGCGTTTGTATGGCTCTTCATGTTCTACTTGACCTTTGAGGTGGGAATTGTCAGCACTCTGCCTGTGATGACCGAGGTGGTGCCGCAGGCGCGCGCCACCATGATGGCCTTGTTCATCGCTGCGCTTTCACTTGGGCGCGCACTGGGAGATGTGTTCGCTCCCCTGCTTTACACCCGCGGCTTTATCGTCAATGCTGTGGTATGCCTGGCCTTGGATCTTGTGGCGCTCGTCCTGCTGACGCGCATCAAGCTCCCAAACAGATAAAACTCAGTCTGTTCATTTGTCGAATAACGATTGACTTACCATTTTCCGGTCAGCATCCTGCCCATGCAGACGCCGTTCATGCTTGCCTGCATCAATCCGCGCGTCAACCCGGCGCCATCTCCCAGTGCGTGAAGGTTTTTAATGCTGGTCTGGAACTGGTCATCCACCACCAGCCGGTTGGAATAGAATTTCACCTCAACCCCGTAAAGCAGCGTGCTGCCGTTGTTCATCCCCGGCATCATTTTATCCAGCACATCCAGGGTTTCATCGATATCCAGCATGATGCGATAAGGCAGCACCAGGCTCAGGTCTCCCGGTACGGCATCGCGCAGGGTGGGCTGGATGGTGTTTTTATTAAGCCGGTCTGGGGTGGTCCTGCGTCCGCGTTTAAAATCCCCCAGCCGCTGCACGATCACCTTGTTTCCTGAAAGCATGTTGCCCATTTCGGCGATATAGCGCCCGTATTCAATGGGGGTTTTAAAAGGCTGGGTGAAATTCTTCGATACCAGCAGCGCAAAATTGGTGTTGGCGGTCTTCAGTTTCTCATCCTTATACGAATGCCCGTTCACTACCGAGAGGTGTTCGCCATAACGTTCTTCCACTACTTCGCCGCGCGGGTTCCAGCAGAAGGTGCGCACCTTATCCTCAAAGGTGGGTGTGTAATAGACCAGTTTAGCCTCATACAAGACATCGTCGATCGCAGAAGTGATGGACGCGTCCGTCTCAATGCGGCAGCCGATATCCACCGGCCCGGGCTTGGAGGAGATACCGTACTTATGGCACATCTGGTTCAGCCACTCGCTGCCCTCACGCCCAATCGCTACGATTATATGGTCAGCATACAGGATGCTTTGGTCCGGCAGCACCACCCCGACTGCCTTCTTTTCCCCTGATAGCAAGTCTTCAATCACAATATCCTGAACCGCTGTGTCGAACATCAACTCCACACCCAGGTCTTCGAGTTCCTTTTGGATGCGGGAATAGATGTCGTACGCTTTTTCGGTTCCCATGTGGCGAACGCGCGAATCGATCAACTTTAGATGCGCCTGGGCAGCCTGCCTTCGGATGACATCGATCTCTTTGGAGTGACCATTTCCGTACACCCGGGTATCCGCGCCAAATCCAACGTACAGGCTGTCCACATAATCCAGTGTTTCATGGAATTTCTCAAGGTTGATATACTGCGCCAGGTCTCCGCCGATCTCACCGTTCCGGTTGATGGAGAGTTTGCCGTCACTGAAACTGCCGCCGCCTGAAAAACCGGTGGTTAACGCGCAGGGCTGGCAGTTGGCGCAGACCCCTGTTTTTCGTTTTGGGCAGTTTCGTTTTTCAATGGATTTCCCCTTCTCGATCATCAATACGCGGGCAGAAGGATCGTTCTTGCGGATCTCGTAAGCCGTGAAGATACCGCTAGGACCTGCACCGACGATGATGACATCATATTTGGAAGCATGGGAAGGGCTCATGAACGCCTCGGTTTTCCGATTTGAAGACGATACAATTATAAATTGATTGGGGAATTGTGCTGCAGAATGCCCAAATCTTTAAGTTACGAACGGGATCAGCCAGGCTTAATTAATTGGATGAAACCTTCGGGGTATACTAATTGTGTCGATTCAGTGGAAATGAGGAGTTATGTTAATTCATTCTGCGTCTCAATTGATCACTCTAGCTGGCGGTCCGCAGCGCGGTCGCGAGCTTGGAAAGCTGAATATCATCGAAGATGGCGCGATCCTGGTGCGGGAGGGCATTATCGAGGAAGTTGGTAAAACCAGCGACCTGGTCTACAAATACCCCAATGAAGAGCGCCTGGATGCACAAAGCAAGGTAGTGATGCCCGGATTTGTGGACGCGCATACCCACCTGGTCTGGGCTGGTGACCGTATTACCGAATTTGACATGCGCCTGCAGGGCAAAAGCTACATGGAAATCATGAATGCTGGCGGAGGGATCGTTGCCACGGTCACCGCCACGCGTAACGCCTCTGCGGAAACCTTGCTGGCACAGACGCGCCAGCGTGCCCTGGAGATGCTGCGCTACGGCACAACAACCGCCGAAGCAAAAAGCGGTTACGGGCTTGCACTGAAGAGTGAACTGGCTCAATTGGAAACACTTTTAAAGCTTGACGAGGAAGGTCCGCTGGAAATTGCACCTACATTTTTAGGCGCCCACGCCATCCCCCCGGAGTATACCGGGCGAAAATACGAATATACCCAACTGATTTGCGATCAGATGCTGCCCATTCTCAGGGAGTGGTGGGTGCAGCATGCGGGCAAACGCCCCCTGCCATTTGTCGATAT
>CAZAAJ010000071.1:11614-13894 GCA_964483135.1 uncultured Anaerolinea sp.
ATAAAACAAACGCGGGCCATCCTGGGTGAAGCGCGCCGTCTGGGTTTTTCCATCAAAGCGCATGTGGACGAGTTCGAAAACCTGGGCGGAGCGGCTCTTGCCGTGGAGCTTGGCGCAGTATCAATTGAACATGCGGTTAAAACTTACCGGTCTGAGATCGAATCGCTTGGAAAATCAGAAACCGCGGTGGTGTTGCTGCCATGCACTCCCTTTGGGCTTGCTGAAACACACTACGCGCCCGCCAAAGATATGCTCGCGTCCGATTGCCTGTTGGCACTGGGCACCGACCTCAACCCGGGAACTGCCTGGTGCACGAGCATGCAGTTCGTAATAGCACTCGCCTGCCGCTATCTCAAGTTAACCTCTGCGCAAGCGCTGGCTGCTTCCACCATTAATGCCGCCAGAGCCATCGGACGTGACGCATTCATCGGGTCGCTCGAGGCAGGCAAACAGGCTGACCTGCTGGTGCTTTCGGTGAATGATTACCGCCACCTGGCCTACCGCTTCGGCGGCAACCTGGTGGAAACCGTGGTCAAAAAAGGCCAGATCATTAACCGCTAATAGCGCGAATTTAAAATATATTTCGCGAAAATGTGTCTGGGTTCCGTTTGTTTCATCCTCTTTTACACTTAGCAAAATTAGCGTTCAGTTTATTTGTGTATTTCAAGGTTAATGATTGTTGGTTTTGGTATTAAACTTCAGTGTTTTCTGTGTGTTCGGTGGTGATTTTTAGGTTTTAGGTTTTTTTCGTGCCTTTCGTGTATTAGTTCGTGGAAAAGCATTTTTTACTTCTGTGGTTAAGGATTTTTTATGTTATCTCTCGAACAAGCCAAAAAATGGTACGTGAACACAGACGCTGTGCACGACTTCTCTCACATCGAGCGTGTTTACCGCATGGCGGAACGGCTGGCGCAAGAGGAAGGCGCAGACCTCGAGATTGTGCGGGCTGCCGCGCTGCTGCATGATGCCGACGGCACCACCCCCGGCAGCGACACCCGCCTGGAGCACCATCTGCGTTCAGCGGAAATCGCCGCCAATGTGCTGCGGGAAGAAGGCTGGCCGCCCGAAAGGATTGCCGCGGTGCAGCACTGCATCCGTGCCCACCGCTACCGCGACGACCGTGAACCCCCGGCCACCATCGAAGCTAAATGCCTGTTCGACGCCGACAAGCTGGATGTGCTGGGCGCCATCGGCGCGGTGCGTGCCACGGTATACGCGGCGCTGGCCGGCACGCCCTTTTATTCAAAACCGTCTGAAACCTTTTTAAAAACTTGGCAGGAAGAGCCCGGTGAATTGCACAGTGCTTATCACGAGCACCTGTTCAAGCTGCGCAAGGTGGAAACACGGCTTTATACAAGAACTGCTAAAACGCTCGCCCGTGAACGCACGGCGTATTTGGATGAATTCTTTACCCGCCTCATCAAAGAGATTAATGGAGAAGCATAACCAATGACAACCAAAGAACCGACATTACAGCAGGTCATCCTTTGGGCCAAGGAAGCCGGCGCTATCGCCCGCGAAGGTTTCCACAAGGAACACGCCATCCACATGAAAGGCACGCTCGACCTGGCCACCGAAATCGATCACGCCTGTGAAAAGGTGTTGATGGATCACATCAAAGCTGAATTTCCAACCCACGCCATTGTTGCCGAAGAGAGCGGCAAAACCAACGACAACCCCGACCACTGCTGGTACATCGACCCGCTGGACGGCACCATCAATTACAGCCACCGTCTGCCGATCTATGCTGTTTCAATCGGCTATGCGCAGCATGGAAAACTAACCCTCGGGGTGGTGTATGACCCTTCCCGGGATGAGTGCTTTTCAGCCGAATTGGGTAAAGGCGCATGGATGAACGGCGAACCCGTTCACGTTTCAAATTGCCGCTCTCTGCAAAAAGCCATCCTTGCCTCCGGGCTGCCCTCCAACAACGAAGCCAAGCTCGACCGCAATCTTGGGCTTGTTCGCTATATGAATCTTCACACCCAGGGCGTGCGCCGGTTGGGGTCGGTTGCAATTTCCCTGTGCTGCGTCGCCTGCGGACGCCTGGACGGTCATTGGGACCTGGGCTCCACCGCCTGGGATCTCGCTGCCGGCGCCCTCATCGTCGCAGAATCCGGTGGGGTGATCACCACCCTGTCAGGCGAACCGCAGTATTTCCGCCCGCCATACGGTTTTGCTGCCAGCGCACCGGGGATCAACCTCGAACTGCTGCGCGTTCTCATCCAAAATTAAGCCTGTTCAATTAATGTATAATCACGTAAAAGGGCGGTTGAAAAG
>CAZAAJ010000072.1:0-5599 GCA_964483135.1 uncultured Anaerolinea sp.
AAGTGACTTTTAACACCTTTCATTAATGACTTTTAACATGGGCTGAGCAGTTACCTCCTTTTATTTATTAACCCTATCAATCAATTCCAGTATCTCTTTGTTTTCAGGGATGTCGGACATCGAGTGCCCATAATGGACAAACCGTGCAACTCCCTGTTTATCTACCAGCACCTGGGCTGGCATCCGTCCCAATTTGAAAAGGTTCACTTCCTGCCCAAAAAGTTTAAGCACGCTTGCGGTTGGATCGGGCAGCCCAATGAAGGGAAGATTATTCTGTTTCCAGTAAGTTTCAAAGGCATCCTCATTTTCAGGGCCCAACACAATTATCACTGTTTGTCTTTTTACGAACTCATCGTAATCCTGGCGCAACTGCGCCATATGCTTTTGGCAAAATGGTCAGGTAAAACCACGATTAAAGACCAACAGGATATTAGATTTGTTGTAAAAATCAGAAATCTTTACAACACCACCCCCAATACCCTTGAGTGAAAACTCAGGGGCTTTCTTATTCAATTCAACTCTGGGCATGTGATCCTCCTTCGACTAATTTCATTTTAAAGTAAATTTCCAAGTGCTTCATCTATCTTTGGATAGAGAAATTCGAATCCCAGTCCCCCAATTTTTTCTGAGGAAATATTCTGTCCATCAAGCACCATGGTGCTCATTTCACCAAGTGCAAGCCGTAACAGGAAAGCCGGCATCGGAAACCAGGACAGCCGTTGAAGAGTTTTGCCTACACTAAATGAAAATTGAGCATTGCGCACCGGCGTTGCGCTCAAGTTAAAAACTCCTCTCGCCTGCCCGTTTTTAAGAAGAAAACATATTGTCCTCGCCTCGTCTTGCAGATGGATCCACGAGATCCACTGCCGTCCAGAGCCTATAATGCCACCAACATATAATATAAATGGGAGGAGCATCAATCGTAGCGCACCTATCCCCTTGCCAAGAACCACCCTCGAACGGATGATCACTCTGCGTACATTCATTTGTTCAATTGGCAAGGTGCTGCCTTCCCAAACCCTCGTCACTTCTGCCAGGAAGTCACTGCCATAGGCATCGGATGCTTGAAACCCCTTTTCCTCGCTTGTTCCGTAAGCGCCTGAACCGGATGCCTGGATGAATACAGCCGGCTTATTCTTCGCTTTTTCAAACCCTTCAGCAAATCCCTTACCGGCATCAACTCGGCTGGATAAAATCCTGCTTTTTTGTTTATTGGTCCAACGTCCAGTGGACAAGTTCTCACCAGCCAGGTTCACAACCGCATCTGTATTTTCAAGCTCATGTGTCCAATCGCCGGCAGCCCTCCCGTTCCGATTAACAAAGAGAATCCTTTTGTTGTCGAATTTTCCTGGATCAACTTGCCGTGTCGGGATATCAACGATGTGCCCATTTCTAGCCAGATCCTGCGCAAGAGCCCGACCGATCATTCCTGTTCCACCAGCAAACGTTAATTTCATTTGTATCTCCCGAAATAATCAGTGCCGATTTTCTATCAATATAATAGCAAATTGTTTATTATTTGTCAAGTATTTGTCCATATATATCTTGACAAATACTTGACATTCTGTATAATAATCTCAACACATCGAAAAAGGCTAAAAATGATTAACAAAACACCACTCTACAATCTGAATGCCGTTTTACGAGAAGTCAACTTAAGCGCGGATGTGCTTCGAGCCTGGGAACGCCGATATCAATTGCCCATTCCTCAGCGAACCAGTGGTGGACACCGCTTGTACTCGCAATATGACATTGAAACCATAAAATGGCTTAAAGAGCACCTTCAGGAGGGGCTGTCCATCAGCCGGGCTGTCAGCCTTTGGAAAGAAATCGCTTCAACTTCCGACCCGCTCGAAAGTTTACGGTCTTCTCCTATGTACGTGACGGCAGTATCACAGAGCCTAAACAATGCGATCAAAAGCTATCGCGAATCGTGGGTGAATGCCTGCCTTGAGTATGACTCAATAACTGCAGAGAACATTTTGAATCAGGCGCTAAGTATGTTCCCGATCGAAAAAGTGTGCGTTGAGGTAATCCAACAGGGGTTGAGCAGTATTGGGGATAAATGGTACAACAACGTTGCCTCTGCCCAGCAGGAGCATTTTGCCACTGCGCTGGCTCATAACCGCGTTCAGGCAATGATTGCAGGAACTCCCAAACCTCTTTTCGACAAAACAATTCTTATTGGTTGTCCTTCCGGCGAACTTCACACGTTTCCAGGTTTGCTGTTAAACCTGTTTCTGCGCAGGCAAGGTTTTAATGTGATCTACCTGGGAGCGGATATACCACTTGAGCAGTTAACTGAAACAGTCGATCAACTAAACCCCAATCTGGTGATTTTAATCGCGCAGCGGTTATCTTCAGCAAAAATTCTCGCCAAATCGGCAATGCTTCTCTGTTCCTACAATCACCCGGTGGCTTATGGGGGATTGATCTTCACCCTCCTCCCATCGTTAACTACCCGGATTGCGGGGCATTACCTTGGAGATTCTCTGGAAGGCTCGATTCAACAGGTGAGAAATCTTATTTTGAACCCGTCATCACCAGTTGTTCCAACAGAAAATCCGCCGGTGATAAGTGCACTTGGTAAAGACTTTGACGAGCATCGCGCTTTGATCGAGCATCGAGTAATCCACATTTTGAGGGAACAGTCCATTGAAATCCCCCATCTTTCAGCGATCAACACATTTTTAGGGGATGATATTTCTGCGGGGATTGCACTTGGCAACCTGGATTTCGTCGATCCTGAAATCACCTGGGTGAAAAACATGCGGCGCCGAAGTAACAATTCTTCATTATTGATTACATACATGGAAACCTATGAAAAGGCAGTAAAAGAAGAACTGGGATCAATAGGGGAACCAATTTCTAACTGGATCTCAAAAAATTACCAAACCATAAAGGATAGTAAATGAAAAATAAACAACACCTCAACTTTAACCAGCCCGCGCCTGATCTATTACTAATGGATATCCACGGGAATGAAGTTCAGCTTTCAAGCCTTTGGCAAAAAAAGCCCTTGCTGCTGGCGTTCACACGCCATTTTGGCTGCACCCAGTGCAAGGAAATGCTGGATGAGTTGGTAGCCGGCAAGGAAAAGATCAATAACGCCGGTCTTGATATCGCCATCATCCTGATGGGGTCCGTGGAGGCTTCCCTTGAATTCTCCCGGAAATTTGCCCCGGGTCTTCTCTGCCTCTCTGACCCTGACCGGAAAGCCTACCGGATCTACGGCATTGAACGCGGAGGGATCTTCCAGACCTTCCTCAACTTCAAAGTCTGGAAGGCGATCCGCATGGCTGGCAAAAAAGGCTACAAAGTCGAACAACCACCCGCCGGACAGGATGCCATGCAAATGTCTGGCATCTTTATCATCAACCAATCCGGGCGGATCGTTTTACCCTATTACTTCGACAATATCGCCGACCATCCCACCCTAGACCTGCTGCTCTCAGGAGTTTTTTCCACAGGCTGGGACAAGCAATTTGATGGGCCGATCGGACCTTCAGCCTTGAACAAGAAACAATAAGGAAAAAAACATGAATAAGAATCTAATAATGGGATCAAACACGAATGAAATCTATTCTATCAATTTCTAGTTTTCTCGCAATTAAGGAAGTATGGCGCAACCGCAGCCGCTTCCTGCTGGTCAGCCTGGTAATCGCACTCATCACCCTGCTGGTGTTGTTCATCGCGGCTCTTGGTGAAGGACTTGGCAATGGCAACCGTGAGTACATCTCCAAGCTGGATGGTCAACTGATCGTCTACCGGGCAAAGTCAGATTTCCTGATTGGTGCCAGCCGACTCAACCGAGACCGTCTTGGAGACATCAAGCGTGTAGATGGCATTGCCGACGCCGGCATGCTTGGTACATCAAACGCTACACTCGTTAACGACACTCTTAAAGCGCCGCTTAAAGTCGCCCTGCTGGGTATCGATGTGGGGCATGTGGGAGAGCCTAAAGTGGTGGAAGGTGCTCAACTAAGCACCAACCAGGCGGATGAGGTGATCATTGACCGTGCCACGCAGTTGCGTACCGGCTTAATGGTTGGCGACACAGTTACCTTGCGCGTGACCCAGGGCACCCGGGATGAGTTCTTTAACTTGAAAATTGCCGGCATCGCAGACGGTCAACAGTATTCATTGCAGCCCTCGATATTTGTCCCGTTCTACACCTGGGACCACATCCGCCCCAAATCTGAAGCAGAGGTCAATAACTCCAACCCTATTCCAAACGTAATGATGGTGAAATTGACCGATCCCGGTGCCATCGACGTGGTCAGCGCTGCCATCACCAGCCAGGTGAAGGATGTGGAGGTTGCCACCATTAAACAGGCAATTTCGGCTCTGCCGGGGTATTCAGCCCAGCAGAGCACGCTCAATACCCAGGGTGGTTTCACCCTCTTTATCGGCATCCTTGTCATTGGTGGCTTCTTCCAGATCCAGATCCTGCAAAAAGTTGCCCAGATCGGGGTGCTTAAAGCTATCGGCGCTTCAAACCCTGTGGTAGGTACAGCCTCGATCATTCAAATCGTGGTGGTTACCATCATCGGCGTCGCCATCGGTGGAGCTCTCACCTTCCTATTTTCGTTGAGTTTTCCACCAACGGTTCCCATCGTCTTTAACGGCACAACTTCCGCGATTGCGCTGGTTGCCCTGCTGCTGATCGGCCCACTCGGCGGGTTGGTCTCCATCCGCTACGCGGTACGAATTGAACCTCTCAAAGCCCTAGGTTTGTCATCATGAGCGAGAAAATTATGACTTACGCACTCGAAACCAAATCCGTTGTAAAGAAATACCTGACCGATTACGGCACGATTTTCGCCGTTGAAGAAGTCTCCCTCAAAGTGGCAGCCGGCGAGTTCGTCGCGCTGGTCGGACCCAGCGGGTCAGGCAAGACCACCATGCTTTCCATGCTGGCAGCCCTGCTGCAGCCCACCACCGGGCAGATCCTGCTGGATGGCGAGGACCTGGCGACCATGAATGACGTCAAGCGGGTGACCATGCGCCGCGAAAAGATCGGCTTCACTTTCCAGGCGAACAACCTCGTACCTTACCTGAGCGCCGTGGAGAACGTTGAATTGATGCTGCGCCTCAACAACCGCCTGGACAAGGCTGGCAAAATGCGCGCCCGCGAACTGCTTGCCCGGCTGGGGCTTGGCGAGCGGTTGAATAACCTGCCGGGGCAGATGTCCGGCGGACAGCAGCAGCGGGTGGCGATCGCTCGCGCCCTCATCCACAACCCCAGCCTGGTGCTGGCAGATGAGCCCACCGCCAGCCTGGACACCGAACGCGCTTACCAGGTGGTGGAAACCTTTGCCGCGCTCATCCACGAACAGAAACGTGCCGGTATCATGGTCACCCACGACCTGCGCATGTGCGTTTATGTGGACAGGGTGCTGCAAATGCAGGATGGCAAGCTGGTGCATGAATACACCGGTAAAGAAGAGATCTCCCGGTTCATCAAGGGCGGCTCGCGGGAGTGAGAACTTCGTACTGAGAATACATAATTCTCTCAAGTCAAATGAGCTGTGGTTGGAGAGCAGCTCTTTTTTTGTTAATGATATAATCGCATTGCCCCTAAGAAGGGCCCGTAGCT
>CAZAAJ010000072.1:5699-13147 GCA_964483135.1 uncultured Anaerolinea sp.
GCGCGCGGCTCATAACCGCTTGGTCGCAGGTTCGATCCCTGCCGGGCCCACCTCCGCAAAAATTCAAGTTTGGTCGCAGGCACCCAATAGGGTGTGATATCCGATCCCTGCCGGGCCCACCTCCCCTAAAATAAAAAGTTGGTCGCAGGCACCCAATAGGGTGTGATATCCGATCCCTGCCGGGCCCACCTCCCCTAAAATAAAAAGTTGGTCGCAGGCACCATCGCCCGCTGGGTGCTTCGCGAAGGTGTGATATTCCGTTACAGGTTGCTGCGCGACAATTCTGTTTGGTATATATCCTGTCTAATTTTTATACCCCAAAATCGAATAACCTGCTTAAATTCGAGAATATTTTTCTAAATATTAGGAAATATTATTATCATATTTGTTTTATATGATATAAATCATAGTAATTATCTTATTGGAGTGAAGATGAGTATTACTAACGATATGAATTCAAGCAAATACTGGAACTGGGCCATTTGGTTATCCATTTTTACGATTTTATTTAATATCACTGAAGGCTTATTTTCAATATTCTACGGCACCCAGGATGAATCGCTTACCTTGTTAGGCTTTGGAATTGATTCGTTCATCGAGGTGTTATCGGGTATTGGCATTTTTACTATGGTGATGAGAATCAAGCGTAATCCACAGACCTCTCGATCGCAATTCGAGAGAACGGCTCTTCGTGTTACCGGGACTTCATTTTATATTCTTGCCGGAGGATTAGTTGGAACTGCGATTTACAACGTATATTCCGGGCATAAACCTGAATCCACTCTGGCAGGGTTGATTATTTCCCTCATATCTATAACATGCATGTGGCTCCTGGTTTTAGCCAAACGCTTTACTGGACGCAAATTAAACTCAGCGCCTATCCTTTCGGACGCGAATTGTACCCTGGTGTGTATCTACATGTCACTGGTTCTTCTCGCATCAAGCTTACTCTACCAGTTGACAGGTTTCGCCCTGGCAGATGTTGTTGGCGCATTAGGCTTGATCTACTTTTCTGTTAAGGAAGGAAAAGAAGCCTTCGAAAAGGCGAAAGGTCTATCTGACGACTGTTGCGAGGAGAATGCTTCCACTGAATAATAATTATCGTAAGGAAGTGAACAATATCCGTTAAGGTTCACTAGGTACTCCAACCCCATTATTTACTCATTAAGTAATAACTCTTCATTCCTTTTCGCCTTCTTTTTGCTATACTGCTATCTATACAAGCGTTTACGGCAGAAATGGCGAGTGAATGATCAATCAAAAAGAAGGAAGAAGAAAATTGAGCAGTTATTTGATCCTTGGCGTTGTCGGCGCACTGCTGACCGGGCTGGCTATCGGCACCCAGTCAACCCTCTCAAGCAAGATCGGCACACTCATCGGAAGCCTGCGCACTGGTGTACTGATGAATTTCATTGGCGGTTTGATCGCCGGTTTGCTGTTTCTCATCATGATGATCGTCAATGGCAAGTCATACATCCAAGCCCCCCCGCTGGCATGGCTGCTGCTGGTGATTGCGGGTACGCTGGGGATCGTGATCATTACCGGCGTTTCGTTTTCACTTCAGCGCGCCGGCGTGGCAGCCGGTCTGGCAACCATCATCCTCGGGCAGATGGTGGTTTCGGTGATCGCTGATTCCCGCGGCTGGGGCGGATCCGCACCCATCGCGGTCACCCTGCCGCGAATCCTCGGATTGGTGCTGCTGGTTGCCGGGGTTTACATGCTGCTACCGAAACGATAAGAGGATGCCGATGTCCACTGAATTTCAGAAGACGCCTAAGGGATTTGCTGTTGAACTCTATTTCGACCCCGAAACTGAACTTGCCATCCGTGGGTTCCGGGAGAAGGTCTACGCTGCCGGCGTTGAGCCGGTGATCGGAAAATTAGGAGACCGCCCGCATGTGAGCCTGGCTGTGTTCGGCTCTGTCGATATCCCATGTCTGATAGAAATGGTAAGGGAGTTTTTCTATCAACTTCCATCCTTTCCGGTGATCTTGTCAGCCATTGGCACATTTCCGACATCAGATAATGTTCTTTTCCTATCTCCTGTGCCCACTTCTCATCTACTCCTGATTCACCGCAAATTTCACCAGCAATTGAAATGCAGCCACCTGCGCTCCTCATCCTATTACTATCCGCAAAAATGGGTGCCGCATTGTACGATAGAATTGGAATTGCCAGAAGAACAATTCACCACTGCCTTAACCGCAGCCCATAAATTCTTCATACCCCTCAAAGGACATTTTACCAGCGTAGGGATCGTCTCGTTTCAACCGGTAAATTACCTGGCTGAATTTCAGTTTCGAAAGGACAAAAAATGACCACACCTTCACGTTTTACACCCGATCCCGAGAAAATCGCGGGCGCGGTAAAAAGGAGCAAAAGCCGCGCGGAAAAGTACATCAACGATCCGCAAAAATCAAAGGAATTGCTTGATAAAGCCTATAAAAAGACCAGCTCCTATGAACAAAGCAATGGACCGTTGAGTGATTTTTGGCGGGATATCAAGACCCTGATGCGCCTGTTACGAGCCTATTTACACAAAGACTACACACGTATCGGCTGGGGTTCGATCCTCACGGTGATCGCCGCTATCCTCTATTTTGTGTCACCAATCGACCTGGTGCCGGACTGGTTCCCGCTGGCGGGATTTGTGGATGACGCGGCAGTGTTGGTGTTCATGATCGCCCAGCTGCGTGCTGAATTATCAAGATTTGCCCAGTGGGAAAAAGATGCCATGACGCCACCTCCCATTGTTCCACCTGGTGAGGATATTATCGACATTTAGTTTTACTATCGGTAGTTCAGGAGAAGGAAAAATGAAAAAACAACACTTGTTCGTGGTAATTACACAATTTGTCACCGCGGCAATCCTGGTTTTTTCACCGTTGTTTACCATCACTGCCAGCGCCCAGGATGAAACCCCCTCCGGCACAGCCACCATCGCCGGCACTCTGCAATCTGAACTGGGGTGCAGCGGCGACTGGATGCCCGGCTGTGAGATGACGACCCTGACCTATGATACCAACTCCGACCTTTGGACAGGCACTTTTAATGTAACCCCTGGCAATGACCAGGACAAAAAGGGACCCCGCTATAAAGTGGCGTTGAATGGTTCCTGGGACGTGAATTACGGCAAAAACGCCAGCCAGGGCGGCGGGGATATTCCGCTGGTGGTGGACAGTCCGATCGATGTTGCTTTTTATTATGACAGTAAATCCCATTGGATCACGGATGATTACAACACGCCCATTATCGTAGCCAGCGGTGATTTTCAGTCCCAGCTCGGCTGCACAGCCGATAACGATCCCGGCTGTATGCGGGCGTGGCTGCAGGACCCTGATGGCGATGGATCTTACGCATTCATCACAACTGCGCTGAAAGCCGGCACCTATGCAGTCAGCCTCGCAGTCAGTCAAAAGACCATTACCAGCAATACCGACCCGGTTTCATTTACGGTTGACAAAGATAACGCTGAGATCTACCTTGGCTATGACATGGTAAATAAGGAGCTGGTGGTGAGTACAACCGGTGCGCCGAAAGGAAGTCTGGCAAAACAAAAGGCTGTCTGGGTCAATCAGGATACGATTTTATGGAACGTGGTTGGCACAAGTAAATACACATATGCGCTCTATTATTCGCCGGATGCTTCTCTTCAACTCACCGCCACAGGTGTAAAAGGCGGCGAAAGCATCCCCCTCAGTTTCAGCAAATCCGGTCCTGGTGAAGGGATATTCGGAAAATACCCATACCTGAACGGTTATTCCGCGTTTAAGATCGATCCTGCAAACGCAGCGAAGATCCCGGCAGCGCTCAAGTCCCAACTGGCTGTCATCGTAACCGACGAGAGTGGGAAGATTATCGACGCCACTGGCGTGCAGATTGCCGGGGCTCTGGATGCGCTATATCCATACGATGGTCCCCTGGGCATTTCCATCGAAGACTCGAAACCTGTGCTGCGCGTGTGGGCGCCAACGGCGTTAAACGTGGCTTTACAGCTTTTTGATGACGCCACCATTAAGACCTTCAAGATCTTCCCTATGACCCGTGACGATGCCACAGGAGTATGGACCGTGACCGGCGACACCTCCTGGATGGGCAAGTATTATCTCTACCAGGTGGAAGTGTTCGTGCCCGGCACCGGGAAAATTGAGACCAACCTTGTCACCGATCCCTATTCGGTAAGCCTTTCAATGAACAGCCTGCGCAGCCAGATTGTGAACCTTGAGGACACCACCTTAAAACCCTCTGGTTGGGACACCCTTGCCAAACCAGCGCTGGCTGCCCCGGAGGACCAGGTTATCTACGAGCTGCATATCCGCGACTTCAGCATTGCCGATCCATCCGTGCCTGAAAACCTGCGCGGCACCTATAAAGCCTTTACCGTTAAAAATTCACTTGGAATGCAGCACCTGCGTAAATTGCAAATTGCCGGATTGACCACCATTCATCTGCTGCCGGCATTTGATATCGCCAGCGTGGATGAAGACAAGTCCACCTGGTCGAGCGCGGACAATAAATTGCTCGCTACCTACGCGCCGGATTCAGACCAACAGGCATCAGCGGTTTCGCTCATCAAGGGCACCGATGGTTTCAACTGGGGATATGACCCCTACCATTACACCACTCCTGAAGGCAGTTATGCCACTGATCCCAATGGCTCCGCCAGGATACTTGAATTCCGGGAAATGGTGAAGTCTCTTAACAACACCAACCTGAGGGTGGTAATGGATGTGGTCTATAACCACACCTCCCAAAGTGGACAGGATCCCAAGTCAGTTTTGGATAAGATCGTCCCGGGATATTACTACCGCCTGGATACCGAAGGGAAAGTGACCACCAGCACCTGCTGTCAGAATACCGCCACTGAAAACCGCATGATGGAAAAACTGATGGTGGATTCCGTGGTCACCTGGGCGAAAGAATACAAGGTCGACGGTTTCCGCTTTGACCTGATGGGACATCACATGCTCAGCAATATGCAGGCTGTAAGGGCAGCCCTGGATGCGCTCTCTCTTGAAAAAGACGGCGTAGATGGTAAATCCATTTACATTTACGGTGAAGGGTGGGACTTCGGTGAAGTGGCAAAGAACGCCCGTGGCGTGAACGCGTCGCAACTCAATATTGGCGGATCAGGCATCGGCGTATTCAATGACCGGCTGCGCGATGCGGTTCGCGGTGGCAACCCCTTCGATGATACGCGCCTGCAGGGTTTTAGCACCGGTTTATACCTTGACACCAATGCGGCGGATGTCCGAACTGAAGAGACCCAAAAGGAAAAACTACTCGATTACACCAACTGGATCAAGGTTGGCATAGCCGGCAACCTGGCGGATTACAAGATCATTAACGCCAAAGGTGAGAGCGTGGATGGCGCGCATGTGTTGTACAGTGGTGTGCCAGCAGGATACACCAAAGACCCGCAGGAGAATATCGTGTATGTCTCGGCGCATGATAACGAGACGCTGTTTGACGCCATCCAGTTGAAAGCATCAGCAGATGCTACCCTGCAGGAGCGCATCCGCATGAACAACCTGGCAGTTAGTATTCCCATGCTGAGCCAGGGAGTGCCTTTCTTTCATGCAGGTGATGATATCCTGCGTTCAAAATCGCTGGACAAAAATTCTTATGATTCTGGAGACTGGTATAACCAGATCGACTGGACCTATTCAACGAACAACTGGGGAATTGGACTTCCGATCGAAGGCAGTTCCAACTGGGCAATCTATAAACCGTTACTGGCGGATCAGGCACTGGCGCCAATCCAATCCGATATCCTGAATTCAAATGTGGTTTTCCGCGAATTCCTGCAAATTCGCAAGAGCTCACCGCTCTTCCGCCTGCAAACAGCCGACCAGGTGATGCGCATGGAGACCTTCCTCAACAATGGACCGGACCAGCAGTTGGGTCTGATCGTAATGCATCTGCAGGACCTTGATAATCTTGATCCGAGATACAGCGAGATCGTTGTGCTCATCAACGCCAACCATGAAAAAGTGACCTTCGCGGATGCCGGCCTGGCAGGGAAAGGATTTGTGCTTCATCCTGTGCAACAAAACTCCAATGACCGCATGCTGCGCGGGGCAAGTTATGAAAGCGGCAGCGGGAAATTTACCATTCCCGCGCTGACCACCGCTGTCTTCGTGGTCGAAAAACCCTTTGTCGCGCCAACCCCTGCTACGCAACAGCCTGGTGCCCTCGGAAAGCCCCTATCTATTTCCATTGGAACAGCTTTCGTTCTGCTCGTGGCAGGGCTGGTGTACCTTCTCGTACGTAAAATAACGAACAGGCAATAATCATGGTTGAAATAACTGCCGAAATCCATAAAAATCTTGCGGTGAATCTTTTCAACAAGGTATGGAACCTGATCGATCTCAAAAACCGTAGTGAAGAAGAGACTGAAACGATGATCAATGCTGCCCACGCTTCACTTTATCATTGGCGCCAGGTGGGTGAACCGTTGAACTTTGCACGAAGCGAATGGCAGGTTTCAAGGGTGTACAGTCTCTGCGCCCGGGTAGAACCAGCGCTGCATCACGCTGCCAATTGCCTGCAAATCTGCGAACAATATGGTATTGGTGGCTTTGACCTCGCTTTTGCCTATGAAGCCCTGGCGCGGGCACATGCTATTGAAGGCAACATCTCCAAGGTTAAAGAGTTTCGCGAACTGGCGCTAGCCGCAGCTGAAAATATTAAGGAGAAAGACGACAAAATATACTTCCTAAGTGAGCTGGCTTCGATCAAATAGCCAGTGGCAAATCGGATTTGTTTGGTCGATAATTAAGGTATCTACTATTCTAGGAGGATGATGATGAACAAGCGATCATTGGTATTAATGGTTCTGGCAACATTGGCTCTCATTGTTCTGCCCGCCTGTGGGATCTCAAATGATATAAAAGGCGCTGGAGACGTCGGGAAAGCGTTCATGGCCGCTCTCAAAGACGGAGATAATCAGGCTTCATGGAACCTGGTCACCTCGGACATCAAAGACGAAATTGGTAATTACGATAATTGGGTGGCATTTACAGCACCACGGCAGTTCGAGAGTTTTAGCCTTAATTCCACCAACATTGAAAACGACCAGGCCACACTGGAAGGCGAGGCAACGCTGACTGGTGATACCTACAAAGTAACGCTGATATTATACAAATCGGGTGATACCTGGCAGGTTGCCGGGGTTGATTTCTCGCTCAAATAAATTCTTAACCACTTGGCGGAGAAAAACCCTCTATCTTTTTTTACAGAGAGACTAATATCCCAGTTAATTTTATCCTGGACAGTGGACATATTTTTCAATTGGAGGATAATATTAATATATCCAAAGCCTGCTGATTTTTTCTTGAAAAACAGCGATGGATCGATTTGTTGAAATAAGCTATTTCAGCCAGGAGAAAACCATGTCGAACACCCCCCCGCCTCTCCCCCCCACAAACCCAAACACACCCAACACA
>CAZAAJ010000073.1:0-13140 GCA_964483135.1 uncultured Anaerolinea sp.
GAAGCCAAAGCCAAGGAAATCGAAGCCGCCGAATGGATGACCGCCCATCCGGAATTATTGGAGGATAGCGATGAACCTTCTCACGCAGAGACGCAGAGTACGCAGGGAGAGCAAATCACAGAATAGGAAAACCAAAACCGCGATCGCAACACTTGCACCTCACTGCGTTCGGCGCACACTTGCCCTGGATGCAAGTGCCAGGGGTGCAGGTGTGACAATGGGGGGTTAGTCCCTCGCGGGGAGGCATCAGTGACGGAGACGCACCCTGTGAACTAAGGTACCTGAGTGGGACCGCCATCAACAGGTGTAGGATACGGGATGGGTGTGGGACCCACCCATGTTGGACTGCTGATTGGCGTAGGATTGTTACTTTGGTCTGACCCATCTGACGATGGAGCCGGACAGGCAGCCGGGTCAGGTAAGAACACAGCCCGGACAACTTCCCTGGCTTTTTCCACCATCTGGGAGATATCCAATGCAGGATCAGCATAGCTAAATGAATAAACCCTATCTCCTGAAACGATTGCCACGGTTCCCATTTGAAGGCCGGTACTGGTGAGATAAGCGTACGCATCCGGACCAAATTCCGGCAAAGGCTCTATCCTCGCTCCGCAATTCACCTGCATCTCAATCTTCATCTTATACAACTCCGGCACCCGCTTGCTCATCAATGCTTCAACGTCCGGCGGAAATGGGGTTGCCGTGCTCGTGCCGCCTGAATAACTCACTGAACAGCCATTTTGATACTGAGCAATTTCATTCAATAAGTTCTTCTTTGCCTGGTCTCCGCTGGTGATAACAACATAAATTCCCTTGCCTGTATTGGTGAAAAATGGGCAATACGAATAACCGGGAGAATTGGCAGGCGCTGGCGGGATAACGGCTTCGCCCAATACCTGGCAAGCCTTCAACTCATCAAATAATTTGCAGGCATCCGTTTCTGTTAACAGTGCTTCGGGATTGGCAGCAGACTCTAACGTTGGCTGAACGACAGCCTCTGTTTTTGAAGGTTCAACCGGTGACGCTGGAGATGATGGAGAGGGCTGGACCTGGTCGGCGCCCGGTTTTATGGGCAGCAGGCTGCAGGCTGCCACTGTCAGGCTAAAAATGAGCAGGATAATGCTGAGTTTTGTTTTCATTTGATTCTCCCTCCCAGGGTGGTTGAATCCAAAATATCTACTAACAGATAACTCTTTAATGTTGTGCTTATAGTATAACCATTGTTGTTAATAACTAATAACCACTTCAACCAATCCCATGGCCTTATTATCCGCCGCCTGGATGACCGCCTACCCGGAACTATTGGAGGATTCGGAAGAAAAGTCGCACAAAGACAGTGAAAACGCGCTCGCAACACTTGCACCTGTTGCGTTCGGTGCACACTTGCCCTGGATGCAAGTGCCAGGGGTGCAGGTGTGACAGGTTTTTTTGGAATTGCTCTCATAGTGTGCAGAAACCACGCCCGCCTATTTCAAATATTCTTTCGGGTATTGACAATAATTACCCCTACAACAAATAAGATGGCAATTGCAATGATGCTGATGTTGAACAGGTTCGACTTGAGATGTGCGGTAAGTGGTTCATTGGTTGGCTGCGGTTCGGGTGTTTGAGTCGGCCGCGGGGTTGAACTAAACCGGGCGGTGGGCGTTGCGGTCAGAGTGAAGGTTGGCGTTGGCTGCTGGGTGGCGTGCTTTTGCACCAGCAACTTCTGCCCGACGTAAATATCTGTGGCCGGCAAATTGTTCAGCGTGCGGATCTGATCGATCTTGACCCCATATTCGATGGCAATCGCCCACAAGCTCTGCCCGTTTTTCACTTCATGGATTACGTCACCATCCGGGCGGGCGGTGGCGCGGGTCACCGGTATGACGAATTGCGAGACCCCCAGCGCCAGCGCCGCCTGCGTGGGATCACCGTACACCAACAATTGATCCAGCGCAATAGCGGTGAGTGTGGGATAAGCTTCGGGCTGCATTCGACCATCCCTGGTTCGAAGAGCGGTCTCTAGGACATAGTAAACAATGGTCTGCCCCCACTCATCCACGGTGGTGGCAATGCCGGCGCCAATGTCGCTGCGCCAGGGAGAGAGCATCGTGTTCTTGTGAGGATCATCACCGCCCCAGGCAAGAATCGCCTCCTGGACCGTCATGTTTGGGCCGCCAATCCAGTTTTCCGAACGGTAACCGTCAAGGTCAATATCGCCGGATAAAGGATATCCCAGTGACATCAACCACTGACCAAGCGATAAATTATTCGGGCGCCAGTGTCCGTTGTTGCCAGCGGCGATACCTTCCACCTGTATCTGCGCGATCTGCATCAACGCAGGATGGACGGTCAACGGGCGCAAGCCTTTGGCGATGCGCAACGCATTGACCGCGCTGATGAGTTCTTCAGGAGTAGGAGCCGATTGGGAATTTGGGCTTTGCGTTTGCGCATTCCCATTGTGGAATGAAAACAGGATGGCGAAAATCGGTAATATTAGCAAGAGCTTCTTTATAGCCGACATAGCTAATGATCTTTTAGTATGCAGAATGGGTCGGGGAATTTCCATATTGGCGAAGATTCTTGAATGTCAGTGATTTTACACTATTTATATACTACTCCGGGCAAAAAGGTTGGTTGGAAAAAGAAATGGGCTGGTTTATATGATTTACGAATTACGATTTATGGTTCTCGTCTCTCGCTTTACTTATACCCATAGAACTGGCAGATCGCCATGCCCTCATTCACGATGTTCATGATGGTGGCATCGCCGCCAAAGCCGGACTCGATCTGCTTGAAGACCTGCATCGCCTCTTCGCAGTAACCATTGCTCTGCTGGTGTAAACCCGCCAGCACCGAGCCATAGATGTAGTAATAGATGACGGTGTTGGTGGTCATGGGCAGCGCCTGGAGCACGATATCCCCCACATCTGCCGCGTCACACTCAGCGCCAAAGTTGCGCACCTGGCACGATTCCACCGCGCTGCAGCCCTTCACCGCGCAGCGCAGCGGCAAAATGGAGCCCTCGTAGTTGCGCGCCTTGTAATACACCACTCCCAGCTGACCATAGACGGTGGGGTCGGCGGGGTTGAAACTGAGTGCTTTAAGCACATTGCGGGCGGCGGCGAAGAACTCACCCTGCTGCACGTAGGTGTTGGCAATGGAGATGTACGGGATGGGGTCATTGACCCCGATCTGGTCGTTGATGCGCACCGCATTCGAGAAGGCTTCCAGCGCAAGGTCATAATAGTAATTGCGTTGCGGGATGATCTCGCTCAGATTGGCGAGTTTGCGGTAGTTTGCCCCCAGCGAAATGTAGAGGAAATTGAGGTTGGGCATGATGTCGATGGCTTTTTGATATTCCTCCACCGCCTGCTTGTAATTGGCAGTGGATTCCTTGACATAGCCATTGACGCGGTGCACATCCATCAATGAAGGATCGCGATCGAGCGCCTGGGTGATGTACTGCTCCGCCTGACTCCACTTTTGCTGGTCGACGAGCAGCTCCGCGTAATACGCCAGCGCCAGCGCGTTGGTATTGTCATATTGCAACGCGTATACCGCCGCCTGCTCGCCGGCGATAAGTGAATCCTGCCAGTCCTCGCCCGCGATCGAAGACACGCCGTACCAGTCCAGCGCGAACGCCTTCACCGCGAAGAGCATGCTGTTCTCCGGGGCGATCTCGAGCCCCCTGGCTACCGAAGCCAGCGCCTGTTCAAGGCGGGTCTTTTTGCCGGCATCCGTGGTAATCTGCGAGGTGGAGTACACCTGGATGCGCGCCAGCTCTGCCCACAGTTCGGGATTGTCCGGCTCGATCTCCACGGCCTTGTAGTAGGCTTCGATGGCCTTCTCAAGGTTGCCGGCCTGGAAGTGGGTCTCCCCTTCCTGGGTATAGGAGTTGAGGGTGCGGGTGGGGGTGGGCGTTGGCTCCAGTAGCGGGGTGATGCGCCCCTCGGTGAAAGCGCGGAATACGAACAGCAGCGCCAGGATGATCATCAGCATGATGAAGATACGCACCGGGCTGGAGGTCTTTTTGGGTTTGCTGAAAAGGTTGCGCTTACCGCTGTAATCGATCATTCGTTATCGAATGCGTAAGTTAAGGCTGCGGGGTGGCAGTGAGCGCCGGGGCAACGGATGCGGTGGGCGTGGGCAGGTCGGATTTGCCTTCCTTGGCGAGGCGCTCGCAGGTGTTGATCACTTCCTGGGCGTTGTAGACTGCCACCTCATCATCCCGCAAGCCGGTGGCTACCGCCTGCGCGATCTGCAGGGCTTCACCGCACTGGCCCAGTTTTGCCAGCGCGAGCCCGTAAGTATAGTAGAACTCACCGATGCGCTCGTAGTCCAGCGGCAAGCCTTCGACGACCACGCCGTTCTTGTCGGTGCCGCCGCGTACCGCCAGCCGCAGGGCATCCACGGCGTCGTAGTACTTCTGTTGCTTCCAGTACACCAGTCCGAGATACCCGTAAAGCATGGGGTTGGAGGGATCATCCGCGACGGCTGCTTCACCATACTGGGCAGCCTTGGCGTAATCCCCGTTCTGGGCATAGGTGCGCGAGATGAGCAATTCCGGCATGTAGTCGGTGGGGTTGAGAGCATTGGCTTTTGAGAACTCGGTGATGGCTTTATCGAACTGTAGCGTAGCGCGGTAATTGCGCCCGAGCGAGAGATGCAGGTCGGCAATGTTGGGGTTGATGGACACAGCCGCTTCGAATTCGGCAACGGCTTCCGCGTAGTTGGCGGTGTATTCCAGCACATAGCCGCGTCCGCGGTGGGTTTCCAGCCCGTTAGGCGCAAGGGCAACCGCCTGCTTGGAGGCGGCAATGGCATTATCCAGCGTGTTCAGGTCTCCCTGGTTAAGCTGCAGCATATACACATACACCTCTGCCAGGTAACCCCAGGCAACTGCGTTGTCCTTATTGAGCGCGAGTGCGTCCTGCAGGGCGCTGACCGCCATAAGGTTATCGCCGGCAAGTCCGTAAGCCCAGCCGCGCAGCGCCATGGCGGTGTCGTTCTTGGGATTGATGAGCAGCGCGTTCTCGGCGTTAATGATGGCTTCATTGTAGTTGCCGGTGTAGGCATTGAGGCGTGACAGCGCAACGAAGTTACTCGGGTTTTTTGGGTCAGCCAGCACCGCCTGGTTGTAGCTCTGGATGGCAAGCGGATACTTGCCCGCCGCTTCCAATGCCTGGGCTTCGGTGATGAAGGATTCCGGGGGACGCGTGGGCGTGGGGGTGGAACCGAACAGGGTAGGCATGGTCGGCACCACCAGCTGGTTCACAAGAATGACCGCTGCGATGACCGCCACCAAACCGATGACACGCCAGGGGTTTGCACGCCGGCGGCGGCGCTGCATGCTCCATTTGGATCCTTTGATATACATGGATTTCATCTTACCAACGCTTAAGGAGAGCGTCAAGACAATGGAAAACACGAGACCTGACAATCCTCCAGATTTCTAGAAATGCACTTGCCTTATCCTTTCGTTTTCGCTAGAATGAAACCATGCAATTCGATGTTTTCACGCTCTTTCCTGAAGTGATATTTACGTATTTGAATATCAGTATTCTGCAGCGCGCCCGCGATAACGGGCTCATCCATGTGGACGTGTACAACATCCGCGATTACACCCACGACAGGCATCACGTCACGGATGACGCCCCCTATGGCGGCGGCGGAGGCATGGTGATGAAGGTCGAACCAATCTTCGAAGCGGTGGAAAGCGTTTTGGGCATTCCGCCCGCCTGCCCGGTGATCCTGATGAGCCCGCAGGGGCGACCTTTGACCACCGCGGTGGCACAGGAACTGGCACGGCTGCCGCGCATCGCCCTGCTGTGCGGGCGGTACGAGGGAGTGGATGAACGCGTGAGCGAACATCTGGTGACCGACCAGATCTCGGTGGGTGATTACGTGCTCACCGGCGGCGAACTGCCGGCGCTCTCCATTATAGACGCGGTGACCCGCTTCATCCCCGGCGCGCTCGGCGACCCGGATGGACCCTACGACGATTCATTCGGCAGCGGGCTGCTGGAATACCCGCACTACACCCGCCCGGAGGAGTTCCGCGGCTGGCGCGTGCCCGAGGTGCTGCTTTCGGGCAACCACGCTGCCATTGCCAAATGGCGCAAGGAGCAATCGCTGATTCGTACCCGGAAACACCGCCCGGATCTGCTGGGCGATTAGAAATCATAAAACCGAATCGAAGGAGTGAAAAATGACTAAGACGAAATTTCCATGGGGACGAACATTTTTGGTGGGTTTTGGGTTCTTTGGGATCAGCATCCTTTGGCCGATCTTTAACCAATGGATCCCACTGATCCTCCAGGTTGGTAATCCTAAGTTTGATACCAACATAGCCAACTTTGTTGGGTTTGGGTTAGGACCTGCCATGGCGATGTTCATCATGACCTGGGATAACATCATCAACATCTTCGTGCAACCCTGGGTCGGTAACCGCAGCGATCACACATGGAATCGTTTCGGACGACGGAAACCCTGGATCCTGATTGGGCTTCCCATCGCGCTGGTTGGATTCATTTCCATCCCAATGGCGCAATCCGTATTGGCGGTGGCGATGTTCATCCTGGTTACTAATGTCGGCATGGCACTTTTCCGTTCGCCTGTCGTTTCGTGGCTGGGGGATCTCTTCAAACCGCAGGAACGCAGCAAAGCCAACGGCGTAATTAATTTGATGGGGGGCGCAGCTGGCGTACTCTCCTATGTTCTAGGTGGCATAATCTACAACTCATTTGGACGCAATGGACCATTTCTCGCAGGGGCAATCACCATGGTTGTGGCGCTCACGGTTGTACTCATCTGGGTCAAAGAGCCCAAAGAACGATTTGGTGAAGGCACAGCCGATGGAAATACAAAAGATGAAAGTGTCAAAGGACTTATTCCAAATCTCAAATTCGTGTTCTCGAATAAAGATAAATCAGCATTGTTCATCCTGTTAGCCATTTTCTGCTGGTTCACTGGTTTCAACGCGGTCGAAACAGGGCTGTCCTCCTTTGCCGTGTTTGACCTGGGTATTAAGCCTGGGACGGCATCCATTGTAGCGTCAGTTGCCAATCTTTCCTTCCTGGCATTTTGTATTCCTTCAGGGTTCCTGGCTGGAAAACTAGGGCGCCGGAAAACCATCATCTATGGCTTACTGTCGTTGTTTGTGATTTTCATTGCCAGTTTCGCTTTAGTGAAAGGATTAATCTCGTTCATCATTATCCTGGTATTGGTCGGTTTCTTCTGGTCCTGGGTGAATGTGAACAGCCTGCCACTGGTATATGACCATGGTGATGAAAAGCGCATTGGTGCCTATACTGGTCTGTATTATTTCTTCTCTCAAACCGCAGCCGTTTTGGGACCAACCCTAGGTGGCGTGCTTGTAGAAAAGGCAGGATTCGATTACAGTGTGTTGTTCATTTTCGGTGCAGTATTCATCTTCCTTGCATTCCTGAGTATGCTCAAAGTACGCGATCGTGCGCATGAAGAAAAGCTAAGATTGGAAGCACAAGGAGATTCTGCAGCATAAAATCGTGGCAGTACTTGTCAAAAAGCCGGAGCGATATAGGCTTTTTTACGTAGAAATATTAATATTTACTTGCATTACAAAAAAAATACAGTTATACTAAAACAACGGGTGGGAAAACGTCCCGCCAAAACTATCTCTGTAGGAGGAGAAATAATGTCCAAGAAACTGTATATAGTCATATCAGTACTATTGGTTGCGGTGTTCGCTTTGAGCGCTTGCGCCAAACCGACCGCTGCACCCACAGCCGCTCCGACCGAAGCTCCAGTTGTCACTGAAGCCCCGACCGAAGCCCCCACCGCTGCACCGACCGAAGCCCCGAAGTTCAAGGCCTGCGAAGTCACCGACACCGGTGGTGTGGATGACAAATCCTTCAATGCAACCGCTTGGAAGGGTGTTGAGGATGCAGTTGCTGCATTGGGTATCGAAGGCAAATACCTGGAATCCAAGGAAATTGCTGATTTCGAACCGAACATCAATGCTTTTGTTGAAGAAAAATGCGACATCATCATCACCGTTGGATTCCTCCTGGGCGATGCAACCAAGGCCGCTGCAGAAGCCAACCCCGATGTCAAATTCTCAATCGTTGACTATGGTTACGCCCCTGTGATCCCCAACGTTGTTGGGCAGTCCTTCCAAACCGATGAAGCCGCCTTCCTGGCTGGCTACCTCGCCGCTGGTGTAACCAAGACCGGCGTTGTGGGTACCTTCGGTGGCATGCAGATCCCGACCGTTACCATCTTCATGGAAGGTTTCGCAAATGGCGTTGCATATTACAACACCCAGCACGGAACAACCGTGAAAGTCATTGGTTGGGACCCCACTGCACAAACCGGTTCCTTCACCAACGATTTCAGCGATCAGCAAAAGGGTAATGACACCGCCGTCTCCATGATGGACGAAGGCGCCGATATCATCGTCCCAGTTGCCGGACCTGTTGGCCTGGGCGCTGCTGCCGCCGTGAAAGCCCGCGGAAATGCCTATATCATCGGTGTTGACTCCGACTGGTTCCTAACTGCCCCCGATTATGCTGACATCACCCTGACCTCCATTATGAAACTGATGGACGTCACCACCCTCAATGTAATCAAGTCCGCTGTAGACGGTACCTTTGTTGGTGGCTCAACCGTTGGTAACCTTGCCAATGGTGGTGTTGCCCTCGCTCCGTTCCACAATCTTGATAGCATGGTCAGCGCTGAACTCAAGGCTGAACTAGACACCGTCAAGGCTGGAATTCTTGATGGTTCGATCCCCATGAACCCCGCGTTCAAGCAGTAATTTCAATTTGGTACCAAAAAGGCTGGAGAGAAATCTCCAGCCTTTTTTAAACCAATTGCAGGAAATCAAACAATAACGACACTATGATAAAATAACTTTGAAAAAATCCTTTTTTATAACGGGGTAAATATGACTCCAATTCTGCAGCTTAAGGGGATCACCAAACAATTCCCGGGTGTGTTGGCTAATGATCATATCGACCTGTCTTTGAACAAGGGTGAAATCCTGGCGCTTCTAGGGGAAAATGGCGCGGGAAAAACCACCCTTATGAACATCCTTTATGGGCTTTACCAGCCAGATGAAGGTGAGATTCATGTAAATGATAAAAAGGTAACCATCCATTCGCCCACTGACGCAATCAAAGCAGGAATTGGAATGGTCCACCAGCATTTTATGCTCATCCCGGTTTTCACGGTCACTGAAAATGTCATGCTCGGTGCGGAACCTGTAAAAGCCGGGGATTTTCTGGACCGCCCAAAAACCGCAGCAAAAATCCACGAAATATCGAAACAATACAAATTGGAAGTCAATCCTGAGGACTATGTCCAGGACCTGCCTGTCGGGGTTCAACAACGTGTGGAAATAATCAAGTTACTGTACAGACAAGCTGAGATCCTGATATTTGATGAACCAACCGCTGTTTTAACCCCACAGGAAGCTGATGAGCTTTTTGTCATCATGCGTTCACTGGTGAAACAAGGAAAATCGATCATTTTCATCACACATAAACTGCGCGAGGTGCTTGATGTGGCTGACCGGATCCTGGTGATCCGCCGGGGCGCAGTGGTCGGGCAGGCTGACCCCAAGACCGCGGATAAGAATAAATTGGCTGAAATGATGGTGGGACGCGCCATCAACCTGGTCGTTGAGAAGGATGTTAAAACCCCTGGTGAAATCATCCTTGCGGTTAAAGACCTGGTAGTTGCTGATCAACTTAAGCAAATTGTTGTTGATCATGTAACTTTCAATGTTCATGCAGGCCAGGTGCTTGGAATTGCAGGGGTACAGGGAAATGGTCAAACAGAGCTTGTAGAAGCACTGACAGGATTGGCCAAATCAGTTTCAGGAAATGTCCTATTTGGTGACACGGATATTACCAACGCTTCTCCGAGAAAGATCACCGCGCTTGGTTCAGCGCATGTGCCCGAGGACAGGCAGGCAGACGGGTTGGTGCTTCCATTCACTGTTGCTGAAAACCTGGTCTTATGCACCTATTACCAGGAACCATTTGCCCATGGTGTAGTCCTACAATATGACAAGATCCTGGAAAATTCCGAGAAATTGATCAAAGATTTTGACATTCGAACCCCCAACTCTCTAACAACGGTTGGAACCTTGTCAGGTGGAAACCAGCAAAAGGTGATCATAGCCCGAGAACTTTCCCGGCCGATCCAACTTTTAGTAGCATCGCAACCAACACGTGGTTTGGATGTTGGTTCAATTGAATACATCCATAAACGCATTATTCAAAAACGGGATGAGGGCTGCGCTGTAATACTCGTGTCACCCGAGTTGGATGAAATCATTGAACTCTCAGACCGAATTGCGGTGATGTACCGAGGTAAGATCATTGCCACAGTCAATGCCGATAAGGTGACAAAAGAAACTCTCGGTTTATTGATGGCTGGAATCGTTCCAGAGAAGATCGAGTCAGTCTCACAGGGTGAAAAAGTTGTGGAAACCACTTTCTAGCGAGGTGATCCGTTGAACAAGAAAAATTTAGAAAAACAGGATCTAGGTAAGGTTATTCTCGAGGACATTACAGGCGGGGATCCGAGAACAAAAAAATCAAAACGGGGGGTTTGGAAAACCATCCAGATCCCTGTCCTGGCAATCATCACCGGCTTGTTCATAGGCGCAATCCTCATTGCAGCGACAAGTGAAACTGTTTATGCCGCATTCGCAACTGGTTTTTTTAAAGGTCTCGGGCAGGCATTCAAAGAAGTTGGAACTGCCTATTTGGCACTTCTGACCGGTTCGCTGGGCAACCCGGTTAACATCTTTAATGCCCTGAAATCCGATGATGCGCTTGCAATACGGACCGCATTCAATCCATTTCTTGAAAGCTTAGTTAAAAGTACTCCGTATATTTTCGCAGGTCTAGCCTGCGCGTTAGGATTCCGCGCCGGGTTGTTCAATATTGGTGTTGAAGGTCAATTATTCATGGGCGCTGCAGCCGCCACATACGTTGGGTACGCGATCACAGGTCTGCCTGCTTACATCCACATGCCGCTGGCAATTCTTGCTGGGGCCCTGGGGGGTGCCCTTTGGGGTTCAATTCCTGGAATTCTAAAAGTAACCACAGGTGGAAATGAAGTGATAAATTGCATCATGTTGAACTATATTGCCTACCGTGTGACTACTTTTTTACTGACTGGACCGATGAGCAGACCAGGCACAGGGGGGATGCCCGTCAGCCCTCTTATACAAACAACTGCTGAAATTCCACAGTTCTTTAAAAATCCTATCCGTTTCCATGCGGGATTCTTCATTGCGCTTGCAGTGGCATTCATTGTTTGGTGGGTATTATTCAAATCCACCTTGGGATTAAATCTACGAACTGTGGGAACCAATCCACGTGCTGCAAAATATGCCGGATTGAGCATTGCGAGAACCACCATTATTGGCATGGCAATGTCAGGTGCACTTGCCGGTCTTGCAGGCGCAAATGAAATCCTGGCTGTGAACCACAGTATGGCGATTGGTTTATCCGCTGGTTACGGGTTTGATAGCATTGCGCTGGCATTACTTGGCAACAGCCATCCGTTGGGTGTCGTCCTCGCAGGACTCCTCTTTGGAGTTCTTAAGAATGGCGCCACCAGGATGATGGTGGTTTCTGCCATTCCCATCGACATTGTTACAATCATCCAGGCGCTCATCCTCATATTCGTCGCTGCGCCGGCTATTATCCGGTCAATTTATCATATGCGACCAATTAAGGAAGACACAGCTGCCACGGTTACATTAAGCAGTTGGGGAGGAGGCAAATAATGGCTGAGACATCTGCAACCATTCAACGCGTGAAAATTGGAGATATCTCCAAAGTACGAAAAGTCGCTACGGGGATAATCGAAATTTTCATTGCTGCATTCATCTATTTTGTTTTTGCTGCCAAGATGGGTAGTGATACCCTGACGAAATTTGTGATGACTCCTGGCGGACTCACCATCGGTAAAATGGGAGACTGGATCGTTAATACCCGACTCACACTGCTGATCCTCACGGTTATTTGCCTGGTTATTGGTCTTGTTCAATTGATCAGGGGATTTGGCAAAACCACCAATGGCATGATCGGTCTCACCTTCCTGTTCTTTGTTTTTAGTTTCCTCACCTGGCAGGCATCTGGGAAACAATTGAACCTGGCTGGAATGCTCTCGAGTTCCGTTCTGCTGGCAGTGCCCATTACCCTGGGAGCTTTCTCCGGGATTCTTTGCGAACGAGCCGGTGTAGTTAACATTGCTATTGAAGGAATGATGCTGATGTCGGCAATGGTCGGTGCATTAATGGGCAGCGTAACTCACAGTATGTGGTTAGGATTGCTTTTCGGATTGCTTTCTGCATTGTTACTTGCCCTTCTCCATGCAGTGTTATCCATAAAATACAAAATCAATCAGATCATTTCCGGAACTGTGATCAATATTTTTTCAGCCGGGATGACCTCATTTATTTCTCAGAAATTCTTGCAGGTGCACCAGGAACTCAACAACCCGGTAATGTTCCAAAGGTTCGAAATCCCATTTCTAGCCAAGATACCATTACTTGGGCCAATCCTCTTTAATACCAATTTCTTTGTATACTTGATGTTTATACTACTCATCGTCATCCAGGTAGCCCTTTTTGCCACGCGCTGGGGGCTGCGCGTCCGCAGCGTTGGTGAACATCCCAAAGCCGCCGACACCCTTGGTATAAACGTCATCAAGACACGGTATATGGCAGTCTTGCTGGGTGGACTGGTAGCCGGACTTGCAGGTGCCTTCTACACACTTGGGTCAGTCGGCCGATTTGATGAGGGAATGACTGCAGGAAAAGGCTTCATCGGACTGGCAGCAATGATCTTTGGAAATTACAGCCCGATTGGAGCCATGGGCGCAGGATTGCTCTTTGGTTTTGCAGATTCGCTTGGCTCAAAGTTATCTCTACTGGGAAGCGCCATCCCTTCCACGCTGATGTCGACCGCCCCATATCTGATCACCATGGTTGTATTGGCAGGGTTTGTTGGCAAGGGGCATGTTCCTGCCGCCGATGGCGTTCCGTACGACAAAGAATAGTGATTCCAAACTCAAAAACCATCCCTGCCTGCCTGACGTAATGACTCAAAAGAAAATGTTACTTTAGGGTAAACGTTGCCTCAAATAAGA
>CAZAAJ010000074.1:0-12919 GCA_964483135.1 uncultured Anaerolinea sp.
ATGTCTTAAAGGGAACGGTCAATGTTCAGAACCTGGGATACTATAAATTTGAGTATGCTCCCTCCGACAGTGAAAATTGGACGACCATAGCGGCCGGAAACAGAGCAATCATTGACGAACCTCTGGGAGGAAGCTGGGATACAAGTTCGCTTACGCCGGGAGAATATAAGCTGCGTCTTGTTGTGACCAATAATCAGAATGAACCGATGCCTGAGTGCATCATCAACATCACGATACAAGCCTCTGATTAAGAGTTTAGAATATGGCAGAAATTGAAATCCGTCCGGCTATCTCTTCAGATATTCCTGGGCTTATGGCTCTTGACCACACAATCATCACATCCCAAATTTGGCAAATAGAGTCGTTAAAAGAAGATAATGAAATGACAGTTCGTTTTCTGAAGACCAGGCTGCCAAGACCTCTGACCTTGCCCTATCCTAAAAGTATAGAAGACATGGCTGATACCTGGACTGATCACAGCCTATTTTTAACTGCCAGATTAAGCGATAAACTTGTGGGATACTTGATACTATCCATTGATCATGATTTGCGAACCGCCCAGATTACTGATCTCGTGGTTGATTCGGTTGCTAGAAACCAGGGTATAGCAAGCGGACTCATTCTTTCGATCCGCAATTACCTGCGAAACAATGGTATTAGAAAATTAATGATTGCAGCTCCTGCAAGGAACCAGGCTGTGATCAACTTGGCCAGAAAATTGCAAATGAATTTTTGCGGATATATCGATCATTATTTTTTGGACCAGGAAGCCGCACTATTTTTTTTAATGGTGATCAAATAAAGTATGAATTGGCTGGATGGCATTACCACGATCGTTGAAACGATAAGCGATATCCTGACAGCGGGAATTGCAGTTCTCGCTTTTTCTCTGATGCTGTATAGCTTCAGTTTTAACCTTCGGGACCGGGTAGCACGCTCTTTTGCGTGGATCATGATCTGCCTGGTAATTGTCTTTTCCACAGAAGCTTTTAGTTCGACGGGGACGACTGAGATGGTGATCGATGCCTGGCTGCGAATTCAATGGGTTGGGATTATCCTCCTTCCTGCGGCATATCTTAATTTTTCAGATGCATTATTGGCAACAACCGGATTGCCTTCCCGATGGCGGAGAAAATGGGCAATCCGTATTGTTTTTGGTATTTCCTTTGTATTGATCCTGGCTTTAGGGACCCCCTGGTTCTTAGGGTCAGTGGTTCTCAACCAACCTCCAGCGCCACATCATGAGGCAACTCTCTTCACCGAGCTTTTCACGGTGTACTATGCAATAATCATGATCCTTGCATGGATAAACTTTATCCGTGCTTTTCGCCGGACAATTACTCCAACCAGTAAAAGAAGAATGTTTTACTTGATCCTAAGCGCACTTGCACCAGCTTTTGGGTCATTTCCTTTTTTACTATACGGGTCAAAATTCGCAGCGAACCAAACCTTTATTTTTTGGATTCTGGCAATCATTGCGAATTTAATCGTCGGAACTTTTATCACGATTATGGCTTATGCAGTGGCATTTTTTGGCGTTCCCTGGCCTGACCGGGTGGTGAAGGGAAGATTGCTTAAGTGGATTCTCAGAGGGCCTGCCACTGCCAGTTTGACATTGGCCATTATGACCATCGTGAGAAGAGGTGGAGAAGTCTTCGGCAATCCTTATAACGCTTTTGTTCCCATCGTAATGGTCGTTTGTATCATTGTCTGCGAATTTACAATTACTCTGGGGTTTCCGTACCTTGAAAAATGGATTTTATATCGTAAGGATGAAGAAGACTTGCGGTTAATCAGATCCATCGAAGAAAAAACTATCACGCGGGATGACCTAAACCAACTCCTTGAAATGGTTCTGGCTGCTGTTTGCGATCGCCTTCAGGTGAAAAATGCATACATCCTGGCTTTTAATGGAGAAGGACTTGAAGTCGTACAAGCGATCAATTCCAGAAGACTAGTTGATAAAGACCTTGAAGAATTAGAATCGTTTATTGCAAAGCAAGATGATCTCACCCAGTTGATTTCATGGAAAAACGATACGATAATTCCACTCGCTGTTAAAGCTGAAATTGGAGGAGAAAGGAAATTACTTGGAATCCTGGGAATAGAAAATACTGTCAAACTGCTCGATACCGACCAACGAGAACAAAGCGAATTGAAGACACTCACAGACCGAGCTACCTTAATTCTTAGAGACCGGGAAGCTCAAAAACAACTATTTTTTGCGATCGAACAGTTGAACCCGCAAAATGATATGGTTCAACAATTAAGGGTTGCTGGCAGATACAATCGCAATGGAATATTAACACTTCAATCATCGCTGGAAAAAACTGAAATGCGGCAGGCAGTCAGGGACGCGCTTACCCATTACTGGGGTGGACCGCGGTTGACTGATAGTCCGTTAATGAAATTGAGAGTTGTCCAGGACGCAATATATGATGGGGAACAAAACCCGGCAAATGGTTTACGCAGCTTGCTAAAAAATGCGATTGAACATCTTAAGCCTGAAGGGGAACGGAAGTACACTGGCGAATGGTTATTGTATAATATTCTGGAAATGAAGTTTCTCGAGGGGAAAAAAGTACGTGAAATTGCAGTCAAGCTGGCGCTTTCAGAAGCAGACTTATATCGCAAGCAAAGGGTTGCCATTGACCTCATCACAGATGAAATTGTGAAAATGGAACTGCAAGAGCCCATTAAGTAATTCTGCATGATTATTGGTTCTTTTATTGGGAGGGGTCATTTGAAAAACGACATTGAAAAGTATGAAAATGAGAACAATTCATTTTCATTGGATGAAGGGTGGTGGAACGCAGTCCTTTCAGATGAAGAGGCAACCATTGCTGAAACAGCTGATTTGAATTGCTCTCCTTGTGCCGGGAGTGAAGCCGGCAAGATAAATTGGGAATGTGCAAAGACAATCTATGAACAAGACCAGGTGATCCTTCTTAATGTAACCAGCTATAACCGGGGTGGATTACTCGTTGAAGGGCAGGGAATACAGGGTTTTATTCCCGTTTCACACCTGGTTGAATTACCGCCTGACTTGCCAGAAGATAAAAAACATGATTTTTTATCTAATTACGAAAATAAATCTCTATATGTAAAGATAATTGAATTCGAACCTGCCACACAGCGACTGGTTTTCTCTGAGAGGGCTGCACAAGCGGGTGAAGGAAAACGCAAGGAATTATTTCAGCAGCTTAAACCGGGAGTCAGCGTTTGCGGTGTCGTAACCAATATCACAGATTTTGGAGTATTTGTAGATCTCGGGGGTGTGGAAGGGTTGGTGCACGTATCTGAATTGTCATGGGGAAGAGTAGATAAACCCTCGTCATTATTCACCATTGGTCAACAGGTAAAAGTGATGGTATTGAGCATAAATGATGGCAATTCCAGGATTGCGTTAAGTATCAAGAGATTAACTCCCAATCCGTGGGATCGCGTGATGACGAGTTACCATCCAGGAGATGTGATCTCTGCAAATGTAACCACAATCACCAGATTTGGTATTTTTGCGAAATTAAAAGAAGGTATTGAAGGATTGATTCACGTTTCTTCGATACCGGAACAAAACGGGGCACACGATCTTGAATCTTCTTACAGCATCGGGCAGGAAGTCAAGGTTAAAATTCTCCATATTGATATTGACCGCCGCAGGTTAGGCCTTGGTTTGGTGGAAACTGAATGAAACCTCTAGAGAACAAGAGGGGATCAACGGAATTTTCGCAAAAGAATTTGACATCTTTTGTGAAAGTCCCCCTTTCCACCCGGATGCATGATGTTTTTTCTTATATTAGAAAATTCGGTTGGGACCTGGCAGGAATCCTGTTAATCCTGATCGCCTTAATCACACTTTTTGGGCTTTTAGAAGTATCCAACGGGGTGGTTACTACGTCATGGGCAGGGCTGGTACAGAAAGTATTTGGATGGGGGGGATTTGGTTTGGTTTTTCTCGTTGCCGGATTAGGAATTGTCGCCATAATCTATAAATCTGGCGGGGGATTTCCATTAAAGTTTGGGCAGTTCATTGCCATTGAAGTAGCTTTTTTCACCTTTTTACCTCTACTAACGATGCTTTCTCATACTACTTTGATGGAAGCAGAACTAGGAAGAGGAGGTGGAACGCTCGGTTGGGGTTTGGCTCATTTACTCCCGGAATGGTTGGGATTTATCGTTTTCCTGGTCGTTTTCCTTCTTTGTATCCTGGCAGCTGCCGGCTATTTTCATAAGATGGTAAAAAAAGCTTTATCCTGGAGTTCACTGGATTTACCCGCTGTAAAGGAAAAAGCACAACCTCAAAAAGCGGCTCAGGGGATAAAAGAAGTGCCATTGAATGACGTAAAAAATCCACAGTCCATTCAAACATCCACATGGAGAGATGACCGCTTACCCCCTATCAATTTACTGTTAGCAGAACATTCAGTAATCCCGGACCAAAAGCAAATCAAAGAGAAAGCGTTAAAGATCGAAAGCACGCTTGCAGAATTTGGATTACCGGTGAAAGTCGTCGGATACCGCATTGGACCGACGGTCACCCAGTTTGCGCTTGAGCCCGGTTATATTGAGAGAACTGCATCTGATGGTACAGTGACAAAGCAAAAAGTGAGAGTTTCACAGATAGCGGGTCTTTCAAGAGATCTCACCCTCTCTCTATCAGCATCGCGGCTGCGAATTGAGACACCGGTTCCCGGCAGGTCTTATGTCGGAATTGAAGTGCCGAACTCAGATGGCATCATCGTAAGGCTGCGACCACTTCTTGAATCTACTGAGTTTAAATCCCTTAAATCCCCACTGGCCCTTGCGTTGGGCAAGAACGTTTCAGGCGAACCTGTGGTGGCTGACCTGGCCAAGATGCCTCATCTATTGATCGCAGGCACCACCAATTCCGGAAAATCCGTGTGCCTGGCTGCGTTAATCGCCTGCCTTGTGATGAATAACACCCCGCATGATCTCAAGCTGGTTATGCTGGATCCCAAAATGGTTGAACTGGTACGTTTTAACGGAATGCCCCATTTGATAGGAAATGTTGAAACTGAAATCGAAAGGATGCTGGCGGTTTTACGCTGGGCACTCGTTGAAATGGACAACCGATATCGATTGATGGCTGAGAACAAGGTGCGCAACCTTGAATCCTTCAACCGGAAAATGATCCAAAAGAAACAGGATACACTGCCAAGGATCATCATTTTTATTGATGAATTAGCGGATTTGATGATGTCGGCACCAGACCAAACGGAGCACAGCCTGATCCGGCTTGCGCAAATGGCTCGAGCCACCGGTATCCATATGGTGGTTGCCACACAGCGCCCAAGCACGGATATTGTGACAGGTTTAATTAAGGCGAACTTTCCTGCCAGGATCGCATTTTCCGTTGCATCAGGAGTAGATTCGCGTGTAATCCTTGATGCGAATGGCGCTGAAGATTTATTGGGCAAAGGGGATATGCTCTTCCTGGATCCCACGCGTTCAGGTCTACAACGAATACAAGGGACGTTGATCAGTGACTCTGAGATTGATAAGTTAATATTCCACTGGCAAAAAATTTCACATGGTGCTGCACCTTTAGAAGCGCCATGGGAAGGCATGGTATCAGAGGCGACTTACGAGGCTTCGGATCAATTGATCGAAAAAGCCATCGGGGTTGTCCGTGCTGCCGGGAAGGCAAGCGCATCGTTGCTGCAGCGAAGGTTGAAGGTGGGTTTCCCACGGGCTGCCCGATTAATGGATGAACTGGAAGATATGGGAATTATCGGTCCCTCCGTCGGCAGTGGTAAAGACAGAGAAGTACTCAGCGCTTCAGACGGAGAACCCGAATCAAATAATGACTTTTAGAAATAAAGGTAGAAATAAAGGTACTTGACACCGAGAACGTTCACGTTTAGCATTGCATTTTATTTTTGGAATTTGGATAAATTATGTCTGAAAAAAATCAAACTCAAAATAAACCCCGATTTTCTTTGGAAATGTATCTTCGTAAGGTGTTCAAAGGTGTCATTGACCCGATAGCCTCTGGTTTACTGAAGATTGGGTTTACTCCCAATACAATTACCGGCATAGGCTTTCTTCTCAGTGCTGTTTCTGCAGTTTTCATTTCACAAGGTAGATTTACAATCGGCGGTTTAATCCTTCTTTTTGCAGGTCCGTTGGATGTAATCGATGGTTCAATGGCAAGGAAAATGGGTCCACCCTCTGCTTACGGATCGTTGATCGACTCGGTAACGGATCGGTATTCGGAATTTGTCGTTCTTGGTGGATTACTTTTTTATTATGTGAATACTCTGAATGAAATCGGAATCCTTCTGGTATTCCTGGCAGCAACCGGGTCTGTTTTAGTTTCATATGTTAGAGCACGCGCAGAAGCCCTGGGGCTGAATTCAAAAATGGGAATTCTTTCCCGGGTTGAAAGACTGATCGTAATGATTGTATGTTTGATTTTTGGCGTTCCCATGGTTGCCTTGTGGATCATCGCAATCCTGGCAAATTTCACATCCATCCAGCGCCTTTTATTTGTGCGTAAACAAACCATCAAATGATCGAAAGAGGTAGATAAAATGGTTAATGGTTTTACGATTTTTGGTTTGAAGATTTACTTTTATGCGATCATTATCATCCTGGGGGCGATCGCAGGAGCTTTCCTGGCAGGGCATGAAGCAAAACGAAAAGGGCTATCAGGAGATACGATCTGGGATGTTCTGCCCTGGTTGTTGATTGCCGGCATTATTGGTGCGCGCCTCTGGCATGTGTTCACGCCCTCAGATTCAATGCTAATCGATGGCAAGAATCCATATTTTATTTATCCCCTGGATATATTTAAGATTAGAGCTGGCGGTCTGGGAATCCCGGGCGGGATTATTGCAGGCGTAATCGCTTTATGGGTCTATGCACGGAAGAAGAAAATTAATTTTGCCATATGGATAGACAATATTGCCCCGGGAGTAGCACTCGCCCAGGCTATTGGCAGGTGGGGTAATTTCGTTAATCAGGAACTTTATGGAAATCCAACCACGTTACCGTGGGGAATAAAGATTGATGCTGCGCATGGCGGTGATCCTTCACTTCGTTATCAGCCATTGTTCTTCTATGAGTTCCTCCTGGATATGTTTATCGTCGGAATTCTGCTGCTGGTATCACGGAAATTAAAAACAAAACTGAAAGATGGTGATGTTTTTCTCCTCTATGCGATCAGTTATTCACTTGGGAGATTCTTCCTGGAATTCCTCAAAGTTGATCAAAACACGCTCTGGGGTCTTTATACCAACCAGATCGTGATGGGAGTATTGTTTGTATTCTCGTTTGGTTTTCTGGTGATTCGCCATTTGAAGGGTAGAAGTAAAACCAAAGTCGAAGAGGCTAAATAGTTAACAAATCGAGGTGAAATGGAACGATTCATTATTCTTGGATCTGCAAATGCAATCCCAAAAGTAGACCAGGATAATTCCCACCTGTTTTTGGAAGCTGGATCACAGCGTATTTTAGTCGATAGCGGGAATAATGCTTTGGTTGGGATGCAAAAAAAGGGAATTGATCCAAACACAGTCACGGATCTTATCATTACCCATTTCCATCCGGATCATGCCGGCAGTTTGCCTAATCTCCTGATGGGAATGTGGCTGGAAAAACGTACCGGATCTTTAACAATCCATGGGCTGGAATACACTTTGGACCGGGTAAAGGCGTTATTGGGTCTGTTTGGATGGAATAACTGGGCAAACATGTACCCGGTTGTGTTCAATACTATTCCAGAAGGAACACAAAGCAATTTGATCGAGTCAGCCTCTTTGACTATCAAGGCAGTAACGGTCCAACATTTGATTCCGACCATTGGGATGCGGTTTGATTTTTCAAGTGGAAAATCGGTCACATACAGTTGCGACACTGAACCGTGTGAGCAACTGGTCAAACTGGCAGAAAATACTGACGTCTTGATACAGGAATCAGCAGGTCCAGGCAAAGGTCACACTTCTGCCAGACAGGCAGGGACGATTGCGACTTCTTCCAAGGCGAGAAAGTTAATCCTGATCCATTATGACAGGCGGGCAGGGGTAGAAAATCTCGTCAGGGACGCGAAATCCGAATTTAATGGCGAAGTATTAGCAGCATTTGATGGGATGGATATCCTGTAAGTTACCAGCCATCAAGGTAGTTTGTCCATTCGTGGTTTTCAACCAGGAATCTGGAAAATAAGTAATTAGCTGAACAGGGTGGCTCTTTGGGGAATTGATGAAGAACCATGCCAGATTCTTTTAATGTGCGCCCTCCCTTGTGATGATTGCACGAAGGGCAGGCGGTGACAAGATTTGTCCAGGTGTGCTGACCGCCAAGGTGCTTGGGAAGCACATGGTCAATGGTCATTGTATGATAAGTTCCGCCACAATACTGGCATTTCCAGTTGTCGCGTCGGAATATTTCCAATCTCGATAAGGCAACACGCGGACGAGGCCTGACGACCATATGGTCCAGGCGAATGATCGAAGGGATCGGATAGGTTGTGGAGGGAGTTTTAATTAATCCGCGGCCGTTCTGGATTAGAAAGGCTCTTCCGGAAACCATTAACCCGATTGCTCGTTCAAACCCGCACACATTGAGAGGCTCAAAGTTGGCATTAAGGACTAAAACTGGTCTGTCCATAATGTAAATAATTATAGCATCAAGAGGAAAAAAAGGCTGATAAAATATGCGCATAGTCATATTAAAATTCATGTTCATCATTTGTTATCGAAAGATCCAAAGAGTGTGAAGAATCATTAAGAATAAATAGCACTGGTATAATCACGTATCACAAAATTAAAAAAGGAGGCCGCAATGAACATAAAAGAACAAGTCGAGTATTTAATGCAGGGAACTGAATACGGAGACGCTAACCTCAAACAAAACATGGCGGATGAGCTATCTGCGCGTTTGCTGATCTGTCAAAAGGAAGGAAGACCTTTGCGTGTTTATTGCGGCTTTGATCCCCGCAAAGCTGACCTTCACCTTGGACATACCGTACCAATGCGGAAACTACGTCAGTTTCAGGAACTGGGGCATGATGTAACCTTTGTGATCGGCAACTACACCTCACTCATCGGCGATCCTTCGGACAAAGATATTCTGCGGCCGCAACTGACCCACAATGAGGTGGAAGAAAATGCACGGACTTATGCTGAACAGGCATTCAGAATTCTTGATAAAGAAAAGACTCACATCCGGTACAATGCAGAGTGGTTATCCGAGCTTTCTTTTGAAGAATTGATAAGACTGGCATCAAATTTCACCATTCAGCAATTCCTGACCCGTGAGAACTTCAAACTTCGCTGGGAAAAGGGAGATGCCATTTACCTGCATGAAACTTTCTATTCCATCATGCAAGGATATGACGCCTATATGCTGAAAGCAGATGTGCAAATCGGTGGGACTGATCAGCTATTCAATATTATGACGGCAGCCCGCAAGATCATGACTTTCTTGGGGGCGAAGCCGAATATTGCCATCATTCTCGGTATTTTACCGGGCACTGACGGGGTTGTAAAAATGAGCAAATCCCTGGGAAATCATATTCCAATCAACACGGACGCTTCTGACATGTATGGAAAGGTCATGAGTATTCCGGATTCTGCCATGGGGCAGTATTTCCGACTGGTTACCCGGCTGAATCCACCGGAAATCGCAAAAGTTGAGGAAGGGGTAAAGAACGGAAACATACATCCCCGGGACGCAAAGATGCTGCTGGCAAGAGAGATCGTCGGATCGTTCTACGGCGACGAGAATGGAATAATCGCAGAAAAAGCGTTTGTTGACACCTTTCAAAAAGGAGAGATCCCAGAGGACATCAAGGTTTTTCAGCTTACAGGTCCAATACCTTTAATTGATCTTATGCTCATCGCCGAGTTATCAAAGAGCAAATCAGAGGCAAGGCGATTGGTTGATCAAAAAGGTGTGAAATTCGATGGAAGGGTGATCGATAATCCTGCAATGTTTATTACGCAGGAAGGCATTCTTCAGGTGGGGAAGCGGCATTTCCTGAAAATCGAGAAATAACTTATAACCCCCGTTTTATCGCGGGGGTTTCTCTTTCCTATTGATTCGTCGCGTACAAAAAAACAGCGTTTCCTATCTCTTGGGCTATAACCGGAGTGGAATTTTCAAGGGCAACTACCAGGATGATTGGAACTCCCTTCCATTTAACCGGAGTACCCATTATGTGCCAATCCAGGTGCCCCGTATCGATTGGAACGGTCGCAGATACTGACCATCCAAAACCATTGTTAAATGAAAGCGATGATAACGCTGGTGAAATTGTTATTGCCGCCTGTTCTGAACCAGTATTTTTATCAAGCAATTTCCATCCGTTGCCGGGTGTTCTATATGCAGTAGTCAGTGAAGGTTCAACGGAATTCCCTCCGTTAGCAAAAGGGGCATAAGCGACTGCAACCTGTAAAGGAGTTACCAGAAGATTGGATTTTCCGGAAAATAATGCATTAATATTGTTATAGTTTTCGAGGTTAAGGGGTTCTGCCTGTTCGATCTGAATTTCAGGTTGATCAAGCAAACCAGCATTTTTGTAAAGATTGTAAAAGTCCACTGGATCAAGGGTTGATGCCAGCTGCTTGAGGGCAAAAGGGCACCCATCGGAGACCAGGTTTCCCCAATTCGATAGATCTCCATCTGACTTCGCGCAATAGAATAGATCATTTATGTCTTCCGATGGAATCATCGATGGAACTTCTGGCAACTCCTTGGAATTCATGGAAACATAATTGAGGATTAACCCACCGGTTATACTCCCGGGAGGATATGCACCCTGGGTGGCACGATTGAGCAACGGGAACTCCGGATCGGTTTTCCAGGATTCCATTTTCTCAGAGAGGATATTCGCATCAAAAGTCGGTGAAGTGGCAATTGCCAGAATCTCACCGCTGTTGGCATTTAATACCAAAATTGAGCCTGTATTTTTCCCTAATTGCATATCGGCTATTTGTTGAAGATCCAAATTTATGCTGGTTCGCAGGTCATTTCCTGGTGGATATTGACCAAAAAGCAAGCGGGTATAAAAAATCTGCCAGAAGTTATCGCCAGTGATACCCCTCAAGAGTGAATCCTGGCTTGCCTCAAGCCCAGCCTGTCCATAATTGGGGTTTGAATAACCTATAACACTGCTTAATAGTGGATAAGGCAGAGTAATTGAATAATTGCCGACCTCACCAGTAGTTGAGGCTAACAATTGATTATTTTGGTCGTAGATTGAACCTCGAGGTACGTAAAAATCAGAGATGAAACGCCTTGGATTATCATTACGAGCCAAAAGGGAATTACTTCGGAAAACACTCCACCAGCCAGACATAAGCAATAATCCTGCAAACAAGATAAGAAATATCGCGCTGATCATTCGATAGGGTTGGCCACGCTCCAGTACAGCTGGGTGAAGTTCAGAGCGATTACTGATGGTAAGCAACAACGAAACGGAGATAAAACTAGTAACCAGCGAGGACCCTCCATACGAAATAAACGGGAGTGTGACGCCTGTCAGTGGAAGCATCCGAATCGAACCACCGATAATGAGAATCGCCTGAACGGTGATTGCGGTAGCCAAACCCGCTGCGAGAAATCTATGAAACTGGTTTGGTGATCGAAGAGAAATGGAAAAAGCTCTCGCCATGAAAAATGCAAATAAAAGAACCACACCTGCAGCCCCCACTAAACCAGATTCCTCAACGATGGCGGGAAATATGAAATCGGAATGGGCAACAGGGACAACACCGGGAGAACCGAGACCGATCCCCCGGCCAAATATCCCTCCATTGGCGACCGCGATGAGAGATTGGACAATCTGAAAAGAGCGTCCATTTGCATCCAGCCATGGGTTTAACCAGGCTTCGATACGTATCTGAATCACATCATATACTGCATATCCGATGATCAATGCCACGAGGACTGCAAAAAAGCTGAATAAAAGGAGGCGTCTCTTCCCTAATGCGAGGTAAACAGTTACAGCATAGGTAGCGATAAACAAAGAAGCAGTACCAAGATCATGCTGGGCAACCAGGATGAGGAACGCGATCCCGATAAGAATCAATGTCGGCATCAGGAGCTGCCAAAGACTAAACCCTATCCGAAGATTATCAGCCAGGTAAGCAGCCAGGAAAATTACAAGAAGGATCTTTAATAATTCAGAGGGTTGGATGAAAACACCCAGGAAATTCAACCATAATGCTGGTCCAGACCCGTTGGGATAGACACCAATGACAAAGGTAAGCAAGGTTAAAAACAACCCGCTCATTAACCAGATATATTTGTATCTTCTGAGGAAGTTTAAAATTTCCTTAAAACGTATGATAATGATGGAAATGGTTATGCCAACAGCAAGCCAAACTGTTTGCCTGTAACCGAAATGGTAATCAAGCCTGTAAATCGTTAACAACCCCCATGCGGTTAATAGTGCGATGATAGGAATTAAATAAGGATCACGATCGGGCAAGTACCTTGTCACAATTCTATGCAACAGGAGGAATCCTGCCAACCAGACAATGAATCCCAACCATTGCTGCCAATTCAGGGTCGCTGACCAGGAATGATAACGAACCACTGGTGCCAGGGTGAGGGCTGTGCAGCCGATGAAATGGAAATAAATCGCCAATTTCATTAGGCGAATTTGAATCACATCCTGCCTGGAATTAGGTTGATTTTGAAGAAAACTCACTTAATGTATTTTTCCAAAATTATTCCAAGATTTTTTAATGGTTCGTCCCGCAGGTACTTCCGATTCGTGATAATGGCATTTTCAAGTGCATGGTTACAAGTGCAATCCTTATGTTCATCAATAGTTGTCACCATTTTGATGACCGTTTGCTGGGCTAGCTCTGTATTTTTCTGTAAGGTTTTTACTACCAGATCAACATTTACCGATTCCTCACTCATATGCCAGACGTCGTAATCGGTC
>CAZAAJ010000075.1:0-12583 GCA_964483135.1 uncultured Anaerolinea sp.
GCATGTCCGGTGGTGTGAGAGGGGGTGGTTAGTCGCCGCTCCCTACTCTATTCATCTAGTTTTTGCTTGACCTTGTCCAAAATTTCAGGAGAAAGGTTATTTCCCTTTACTTGTTTCCGTATATAATCTTTTAGTTTTTCAACGGTAATCGCTGGCGTCGGAGAGTTTTCGGACTTCACAACGGCTTTAGGATTTAAAAAAACGATAACCGATTGAGGAACATAATCTCCAACATTAACTTCAATTTTAGCTAACTGCTTAACCAGGTCAGAAACAGCATACCTGGTATCCAGATCCGGACGGCCGAGTGACTCTCCGCCAAATGTTTTCAAAAAGAAATTTCCTCCTGTTTGTTTCCACCTGTTGCGTGTTGGGTTGTATTCAATCATCCCGGGTTGGTTATAAGGTAGAAGTGCAAAAATCCCTGCTGGTCCGACCAACAAATGAGAAACATACGATTTATAGTGGTAAAGGGAATAATTTCCATCGAGTCCCTTGAGCGCCTGGGTGATTTTCTCGTCGGGGCGGGGAGACTTGCCCCATTTGTTCATATAAAAATTTGCTACCTGGAAAAGCAGGAATCCGACAATTAATGAACCAAAGGTGTAGGGTAAATAAGTTCCATCCTTATCCTTAAAGGATAGAAACATCCCAACTCCAAGAATTGCAATACTGGTCAACGAAAGAATATTACCAATCAACTTATTTCGCTTTACCAATTTCTCGTCAATAAAAACCTTCATTTTGCTATCCTTATCAATTGATATCGGGTTGAGTAATTTTCAATTTCGATTGAACCTGGGATTTAAGTTCGTCCATTAAATGATTTTCAATGGTATGCCTTGCAAGTTTTACAGCTGAAACCAATGCTTTTGCATCAGATCGGCCATGCCCTATAAAAGTAAGTCCATTTACCCCTAGGAGAATCGCTGCGCCTGTTTCCGAAGGATCCATCATTTTCTTAAGTTGATTAAATGCAGGTTTTGCCAATAAATATCCGAGCATGCTCAAGAATGATTTGGAGATATTGGATTTCAAGGTTTCACTGACCAGTTTCCCGACAGCTTCACTAGATTTGATGAAAATATTGCCAGAAAAACCATCAGTCACAACAACATCAACGAAACCTGCGTATACTTCCTTGGGTTCAACATTGCCATAGAAGTTGAGATCACTCGCTTGCAGGAGTTTGAACGCATCTTTGACTAATTGGTTACCCTTCTCAGCTTCTTCGCCAATTGATAGCAGACCTATTTTGGGAGAAGTGATTCCTAAAACTTTACTCGAATAAACACTGCCTAATATCGCAAATTCCAGGAGGAAGTCTGGCCGGCAATCAGCATTAACCCCCGTATCCATGAAAACACACTTTTTTGTTTTGGTTGGAATCAAAACAGCCAAAGCCGGACGTGAAATTCCAGGCAGACGTCGCAGAATGGTTATCGCATTAAAAGCAGCCGCACCTGTATTCCCCGCTGTAACAAACGCCTCTGCTTTTCCTTGTTGAACAAGGTTTAAGCCGACAGACATTGAATTATTAGGTTTCTGCCTGAAAGATTCGACTGGTTTATCGGTCATTTCAACAATGTCTGGTGCGTCAACAATTGACACAGGAAAATCCGTGATCTTTAGTAAACGTATCTTTTCATCAATGATTTCTTTTTTACCTACGAGAATTACTTTTTCACCCTGAGATGCCAACTCAATCGAGGCAAATATCTCGGGAACAGGACATTCATCGCTACCCATCGCATCAAGTACTATAGCCATTTTGACCTCTTTTAATCTTAAATTTGATTTTGCTTGACTTAACCTGATTGTCATTTATAATATCGAAACGTTTGCGCTGGTGCTGGAATTGGCAGACAGGCATGGTTGAGGGCCATGTGCCGTAAGGCGTGTGGGTTCAACTCCCACCCAGCGCACTAAAAAAGCCCCCTCAAGGCTTTTTTATTTTAAAGATCAAAACGTACGGTTGATAACATAAGAAGTAATCAGCTCAAGTTCGTCTAATTCAGGAGATTCCGGTAATTGCTGTAGGGATTGTTGAGCCCGGTCAACAAATTGCTTGGCTTCTTCTATTGATCTATCAATGGCTTCACTTTCAGCAATTTTTGCCACAATCCTACTGACAGTCGATTCATCAAGTGGGCAATCTTCATCTATCAATTTCTTGATCTCAGAATCATTGCTGGAGTTTTCCAGGTAGTACAGGAAAGGCAAGGTAAACAATCCTTGGCGTAAATCTCCACCTACTGGTTTTCCAACAACAGATTGATCTCCCCGGTAATCCAGAACATCATCAATGATTTGGAAAGCCATTCCAAGTTCGTACCCGAATTTGCGAAGAATTTCTACCTGCTGCGGCATTACCTGGCTAATAATGCCGGCTGTATGCGTTGAGGTTTCAAATAACGATGCTGTTTTGGAGTAGATTCTTCGATAATAGTCCTCTTTGGAGGTATTACACCTGCTGCTAAATAACTGGTTTACTTCACCGTTAACGATTGTCTGCAAAGTTTTTGAAAATAAAGCCATGACCTCAATTGAATTGGTCATCGATGCAAGATGAGCAGCGGAAGCAAAAACAAAATCACCAGTTAAAACTGTAGCTGCAGGGGACCACTTTGAATTTAATGTCGGAACGCCTCGTCTGAAAAGCGCTTCATCGATAAGATCGTCATGTACTAATGTGGCGGTATGAAGAAGTTCAATCGATGCCGCAAGTGTGATAAGGGTTTCCTTGGGAGCATTGTAAATTGAGCCAATCAAGAGAATAATGCGCGGTCTGATCCGTTTACCACCAGAAGATAACAACAAAGATAATGCCGTGCTGAGGTCAGGATGATAATTTTCAGCCTGGGAGAGCATTAATTTTTCGACAGCATCGATGCCGTTTTGTATTGAGGGAAGAGTAGGGATGGAAGTGGCCAAATTAATTAATCCAATTTAAAGAGAGACTTAGCATTTCGAGTAGTAACTTCTGCCACTAATTCTACCTGTGTTTGCCTGATTTCGGCTACTTTTGCCGCTATAGTTGGAATTCTGGCTGGTTCATTGGGAATTCCACGGTAAGGATGCGGGGATATGAAAGGAGAGTCAGTTTCTAGAAGTAATTTTTCAAGACCTAGTTTTTCAATGATCTCTTTGCCTTTTTGATTATTCTTAAATGTTACGTTACCGCCAATGCTAATAAAAAAACCCATTTTTGTCACAGGAATGGCTTCATGCCAATTCCCTTCAAACATATGGAATACGCCAATCAGCGGCTTTGTATCAGGTATTTTTTGTTTTGAAAATTGAAAATTGGCGATAATCTCAATCAAATCTGATAATGAGTCTCGGCTGTGCAAGATTACAGGTTTATCAACCTGCACAGATAAGTCCAGCATTGAGGTGAGAATATCTTTCTGCAACAGAGAATTATAAGGCGGATAATGATAATCCAGACCAATTTCGCCTATAGCCACAACTTTCGAGTGGGAGGCAAGATTCTTTAGAACTTCAATGTCACGCGGTTCTGCATTTTCAACCTCATGGGGGTGGATTCCAATTGCTGCAAATACCGAGGCATACCGTTCAGCTATTTCTATCGCTTTTAGGCTAGTTTCAAGGTTAATGCCGGGAACGATAATCTTGGTGACGTTTGAATCGAGGGCTCGATCGATAACCTCACTAAGATCTTCTTCGATAAGATTTAGATGGCAATGGCTGTCAATAAATATCAACTTACTCTAATCCAGCTATCTTCAATCCATCTGCAAGGATTTGTTTAACATTTTGTCCATGAGTAGTCTCGCAATAAACCCTCATGATCGGTTCAGTGCCAGAAAAGCGGATCAACAGCCATCCGCCGTCTTCGAGAGAAAATTTATAACCATCCAGTGTATTCAATCCAGTAACTTTTAATCCGCCAATGGTAACCGGTTTGGCAGCCAAAATACTGGCTTCCCTTGTTTTTCGATCCCCTGTGAATGCAGTATCGACTCTATCATAGTAATGGGCACCAATTTTGGAAAACAATAATTTCAGCAATTCGGAGGGTTTTTTATTTAACTTGACCATGAAATCAAGAAAGTATAAACCAGCAAGAATGCCATCGCGTTCAGGGACATTTCCCCTGAAGGCATAACCGCCAGACTCCTCGCCGCCGATCATGGCATTTGTAGCTAACATCTTAGGTGCAACGTATTTAAAACCTACTCCTGTTTCATAAACGGGAACATCGTAGAGCTTCCCCAATTTTTCGAGCATACTGGTTGTGCTGAGCGTTTTAACGATTGGGCCACGTTCTTTGCGCACTTCAAGCAGATAATAGGCGAGCAATGCAAATACCTGCAATTGATTGATAAAAACCCCATTCTCATCACCAATCCCAAGGCGGTCGGCATCACCATCGGTGATTAACAGGACGTCTGATTTCTTTTCTACTGTGGTTCGCAATCCCACATCGATATTGGGTTGAATAGGCTCTGGACGTTTCATCTCGGGAAATATAGGGTTACGCTGATCGTGGATCTCGATCACTTCAGTTTTTCCACCAGCTAGCAGACGGCTGAACCAACCAGCCCCATTTCCCCACATTGCATCAACGACAATTCTTAGCCCCGCATCTTTGATTGGTTGGAGATCAATTAAATCTGCCAGATGAGTAATGTAATTGATTGACGCATCAAAGATGACGGTAGACCCTTTTTGGATTGCATCATCAATTTTTACCCGTTTGATGTTTTCATCAGATGGGGGGATTAGGGATTCTATGGTCTTCAGATCTTCGGGTGGAATTGCGCCACCATGCTCATCACGGACCTTAAACCCGTTATCCGTAGCTGGATTATGAGACGCGGTGATATTCACCGCTCCAGCAGCGTGTTTATCAACAACGGCATAAGCGATAACAGGGGTTGGTGTAGGACCGTCTGTCAGGTAAGCATTGATCCCATTGCCATTTAAAACTTCGCAAACTGCTCGTGCAAAAAACTCAGAAAGAAATCGTTTATCATGACCGACGATGATCCATTGACCTTTTTTTCCTTTATTGAGGAGGTATTCAGTGAAACCCTGGGTACACCGGCGAACATTTTCAAATGTGTAATCTTCTGCGATTGATCCTCGCCAGCCATCTGTCCCAAAAATGATTGATGATTTCATAGTTTGCTCCCGAACTTTTTTCTTGATTATATCAGCCTTTAAAAACGACTTGATTGGATAAGCGTGCTATAATCACCGCGGGTAAGAATATGGATAGAGTTTATCTGGATTACGCCGCGACAACACCAGTGGACCACCCGGTCGTTCAAAGTATGCTCTCGTATTTCGAGGTAGATTTTGGAAATCCATCTTCAATTCATTATTATGGTCAATTAGCAGAAAATGCGATTTCACAAGCCCGCCATGATCTTTTAGTTATGATGGGGGCTGCAAAGGCTGACCTGATTTTTACCTCTGGTGGAACTGAAAGTGATAATCTTGCAATTAGGGGATTGCTTACCGGTAATGGAAAAAACCATAAAGCGAAGATTCTAATCAGTCCTATTGAGCATCCAGCAGTAAATAATACATGTTTAGAACTTTCAGGCCAGGTTGATGTCAACAAATTGCGCGTAGACAATACTGGTTTAATAGATATGACTTACCTTAAAGAAAAGCTCGATGGTGAAATCTCCTTGGTATCTGTAATCTGGGGAAATAACGAAATAGGAACTGTTAATGACATTACATCTATCGGCAGGTTATGCAATAGCAAGGGAGTCATTTTCCACACAGATGCAGTACAGGCAACTGCCCATCTGAATATAAATTGGGATGAAATGAATGTTGACCTGCTTTCATTTGGAGCACACAAATTTTATGGACCAAAGGGCATTGGTGGTTTAGTTAAATCAAAAAATGTAAAGATTCACCCTCAGATCACGGGGGGTGGACAGGAAAATAACTTACGAGCAGGAACCTCGAATATTCCACTGATCATGGGAATGGTTAAGGCCTATGAGCTTATCAAAGAGAATCGGGATAAATATAATCAGCATGCAACCCATCTTCGAGATATTTTGATCAATGAAATAACAACAAAAATACCAGGCAGTTTTCTTACCGGTCACCCTGTGCAAAGACTCCCCAACCATGCAAGTTTTGTTTTTGAAGGTGTAAGGGGTCAGGACCTGGTCGTTGGTTTGGATATGGCTGGTTTTTCAGTATCCTCTGGGTCTGCATGTAAAGTAGGAAATCCATCTCCGTCGCAAGTACTGCTAGCTATTGGCATCCCTGAGGAATTAGCCAGGGGAGCCTTAAGAGTTACCGTTGGGAAAACTACAACTGAAAAAGAAATCAGAACATTTATTACCGTATTAACTAAGTTGATTAATGACCTCCGAAAATAAGATGATGGAAAAGCAAAAATCACAAGTCGTCGTTGCAATGAGTGGAGGAGTGGATAGTTCAGTGGCCGCTGCCATGATGGTTGAGAGTGGTTACCAGGTTACGGGAATTATGCTCAAATTATGGTCTACGGATTGTGCTTCTAGTGATAATGCCTGCTGCACACCGGAGGCAATTGAACAGGCAAGGCAGGTGGCTGGATTAATTGGAATTCCATTCTACGTGATTGATGTCAAAGATGAGTTTAAGAAAGAAATCGTCAACCCTTTCATTGAGTATAATTTTGCCGGGTTAACCCCAAACCCCTGCTTTTGGTGCAATCGAACAATTCGCTGGGGAACTTTACTCGAAAAAACTTTATCCATGGGGGCTGAATTTCTTATAACAGGACACTACGCAAACATTTCCAGAGACTCAAATGGAAAATTCCATCTGTTAAAAGGAGCAGACGACAAGAAGGACCAATCATACGTTTTATCTGGTTTAAACCAATATCAATTAAGCCATACTTTACTGCCCCTTGGAAAGATGAAAAAAGAAGAAGTAAGGCAAAAAGCTTATCGAATGAACCTGCCAGTGGCTTCAAAGCATGATTCGCAAGACTTATGTTTTATTGGAAACGGTAATTATCGAAAATTTCTAACCGATTATTCACCAGGTGAAACCAAATCAGGAAATATAGTCGATAAATTTGGAAAAGTTGTTGGTTCACATAATGGATTACAAGATTACACGATAGGGCAAAGAAAAGGGTTAGGTGCTGGTAACCTTGAACCAGTTTATGTTGTTTCAAAAAATTTGGTTACAAATGAAGTTATCGTTGGGGAAAAAAAGGACCTTTTATTTGATATGATAAAAATAGGTCCGGTAAATTGGATCTCCGGATCAAAACCTGATTTGAAGCAGACATTTGGAGTAAAAATCAGGTATAAAGCACATCCTGTTTCTTGTAAGGTTATAGAGGATCCCTCAACAACTCTTGTTTTCAAACTTGAGACACCTGTGAGAGATGCCACCCCTGGTCAAATTGCAGTAATCTACATCGGAGATGAGGTCATGGGTAGCGCGGAAATTATTACGGCTGGATTGGAGGTAATATGACTTTAGCGGCTGTTTTACTTGGAACTGTGATCGCTTTGATCATAGGATGCGCTTTCCATTTTTGGAAAGGCGGAGGATTAAAATGGCTGGTCGTATTTAACCTTTTTTCCATTGTAGGATTCTGGATGGGTCACATTATTGGAAGATTATTAAAATTTAGCTTATTAACATTAGGCCCCATTAATGTCGGACCTGCAATTATCACGTGCCTGGTCGTACTTTTTGGAGGCTACTGGTTATCGATGGCGTCCGTAGAGACGATTCCTGAAAAAACCAATAAAAGACAATAATATGCGAAAACCAAAATCCCCAAGTTTTCCGGAAGAAGGCGACCTGATACAATTGGTTGGACTTCGACACAAATCTTTCATTTTTACATTGGAAAAAGGGAAAGAGTTGCATACACATCGGGGTGTGGTGCATCATGATGATTTAATTGAAAAACCCTGGGGAAGCCAGATTTTTAGCCATAACGGCAGCCCATTTTTCTTACTCCAGCCGTCCCTTCCCGATATTTTAAAAAATACAAAACGGGCTACCCAAATTATGTACCCGAAAGAAATAGGTTACATCCTCTTATATATGGGGATTGTCCCAGGAACCAGAGTAATCGAAGCTGGAACAGGTAGTGGGTCTTTTACGACAGCATTAGCCTACTATGTTGGTGAAACTGGTAAGGTTTATTCATACGAAATCAAAGCCGAAACACAGGCAATAGCCGAAAAAAGCTTGGTAAAGCTGGGAATTGCAGATAGGGTCGATTTTAAAGTTAAAGATATCTCCCTTGGTTTTGACGAAATTGAGGTTGACTCCATATTTTTAGACGTTGCAAATGCTTATGATTACATGCATATCGTCAAGCGATCTTTGAAACCGGGCGGATACTTTGGTTGTATTTTACCTACGGCAAACCAGGTAATAAAATTGCTTACTACACTCAGGCAAAACGATTTTGCTTTCGTGGATGTGTGCGATATCTCCTTAAAATTTTACAAAGCAGAACCTCTCAGGTTCAGACCTGCAGATCGAATGATCGCCCATACTGGTTACCTTATTTTTGCACGTTCTGTGACCATCGACCAGTCTAACCGCAACCAGGAACTGCTGGATGAAATTGGGTTGCCAGACACAACACTTAAAGAAGAGCCCGAAATTATATTAACTAACGCTCCCGTTGATGAATGAATGACGATAATCAGTTAATCGAGAAAATTAGAAAAAATCTGAAAAAACAACCCCTTTTTTCAGAAGGTTGTAATCCGGATAGTTCCTGCGCTGCCGTGCTCATGCCATTGGTGTTTGAAAAAAAAGAATTGCATTTATTGTTTACACGGCGGTCGGGACATGTCGCTTCTCATCAGAACGAAGTGTCCTTTCCAGGCGGATCGTATGAACCATATGATATTAATCTCGAAATGACTGCTCTTCGAGAGACACGCGAGGAGATAGGTATCAATTCAAATGAGATCACTATAATCGGCGCTTTGCCTTTTTCGTTGACAATAACTGGTTTCAAAGTATATCCAATTGTTGGGATTATCAACTGGCCAACAGAGATGACAATAAATACCAGTGAAGTCCATTCAGTATTTACCATTCCTGTTCGATGGTTGATGGATTCAAAAAATTATTATGAATCGGATTATTTCAACCCGTCATTTGGAATTCGTAAAGTAATTCATTATCACGAATTCCAGGGAGAACATTTATGGGGATATACCGCCATGTTGACACTGCAGTTGCTTGAGTTGTTAAAATAAAAGACAATGGATTGCTCCATTGTCTTTCGTATTAACGATCGGGCTATTCCTTTGCTTCTTCTTCCTCTTCTTCTTTCTTACCCTTTTCTATAACTTCTGGTTCAGCCACAACTTCTTCAGTGGCAGCAACAGGTTCAACCTCTTCCAGTGCCGGTGCAGAAGCCATAACAACCATTTCTTCGGCAGAATCCAGAACGTGTACATTTGCGGGAACTGGTAAGTCTTTTACGTAGATTGCATCACCAATTTGTTTTAATTCAGAAAGATCAACAGTAAATCGTTCTGGAAGGTCTTTGGGTAATGCTTCCACGCTGATTTCTGTCATACCTTCAACAATAACAGCCATAAAGTCTTTTACAGCAGGAGATAGATTTATGAATTCAATACCAACGTCCGCACGGATCTTCTCGGTTTGAGAAACAGCCTGAAAATCTACATGAATGAGAGTATTTCTCAAGTAATCCTTTTGTTTCTCTCTTACAAGGGTGGAATATTTCACACCTTCGAGATTGATCTGGATGATGCTTGAGGATGTAGCGGAATTGAGAATACGAATAGATTCTCTGGCATCCATTGTGATTGCGATTGGCTCAACCTTGTGACCATAGATCACACCTGGTAATTTACCGGCACGCCTGAGTGTTCCAACCTGTTTGCCTATTACTGTTCTTTTTACTGCGTTGATTACGATCTTTTCCATCATTTAATCCTTCGAGCGCCTCTCACCACGCATGTGGTTACCTTCACTCTATAGTTTATTTTGCCGTTTTAACGGCAGTGTTTGATTCTATTCTGGATGAAGCATTCAGTCAAGAGTACGTAGTAGAGGTGGTTACACCCAATCAAAGGTCTTGGTTACCGCTTTTTTCCATTTTTTAAAAAACGTCTCACGTAATGACGCTTCCATTCCAGGTAACCATTCTTTATCTTTTCCCCAATTCAGCAACAACTCATCAGTTGATTTCCAAAAAGATGTTGCCAACCCTGCAGCATAGGCTGCGCCTAGTGCGGTCGTTTCTGTGACCCTTGGGCGGACTACCGGGACATTCAGGATGTCAGCCTGGAATTGCATTAACAAATCGTTGACAACCATTCCCCCATCTACCTTGAGCGTGGTGAGTTTGACACCGGAATCTAACTCCATCGCTTCCAAAACTTCGCGGGTCTGATAAGCTGTTGCTTCCAGGGCAGCTCTTGCCAGATGACCTTTGTTGACATACCGCGTTAATCCAACAATCGCGCCACGTGCGTCAGATTTCCAGTAGGGTGCATATAATCCAGAAAAAGCAGGGACGATATAAACATCTCCATTGTCCTGTACGGTTCTTGCGAGTGGTTCAATGTCTGACGAGTGATCAATGAATTGTAGATTATCGCGTAACCATTGAACCAGTGCGCCAGCAATGGCAACAGAACCTTCAAGGCAGTAAACTGCTGGTTCATTACCGATTCGATATCCCGCTGTCGTAAGCAAACCATTTCTGCTAATGACAGGCTGTGTGCCAGTATTCATTAATAAGAAACATCCTGTTCCATATGTGTTTTTGGCTTCTCCTTTTTGATAACACCCTTGACCAAACAAAGCTGCCTGTTGATCACCGAGATCGCCGCCGATTGGAACTTGAGATAATACTGATTGAGTAAATCCAAACACTTCAGAACTTGAAACAATTCTTGGAAGAATTGAAATTGGGACCCCCAGTTCTGCTAAAAGCTCCTCATCCCACTTTAAGGTATGAAGATCCATCAGCATCGTACGTGAAGCATTTGAAATATCCGTAACATGAACCCCGTTGCGAATACCCCCTGTTAAATTCCAAATGATCCAGGTGTCCATATTACCGAACAGGACGATACCTTTCTTTATATCACGTTGAATTGCAGGAATATTGTCGATCAACCAGCGAATCTTCGGACCTGAAAAGTAGGTTGCCAAAGGCAATCCGGTTTTTTGACGAAACCGATCAATTCCAAAGTTATTCGATAAGCGGTCACAAATGATTTGGGATCGAGTATCTTGCCAGACAATGGCATTTGAGTATGGTTGCCCGGTTTCTTTATTCCACAAAACACAGGTCTCACGTTGATTCGTGATTCCAAGCGCAGTAATATCATCAGACCGTAAACCAGATTTCCTCATGGCATTTTGGATGACATCCTGGGTATTAGACCAAATCTCTAAAGCATCATGTTCCACCCAACCAGGACGCGGATAAATTTGTCTGTGTTCTTTTTGGTCACTGGCGACAATATTTGCATTCTGATCAAAAACAATGAATCGGGTACTTGTGGTCCCTTGATCGATAGCTCCAATAAAATTGCCCATATGCCTCCATCGCTGATAGAGAATCAAGTAAGATTATACAATAATGAAAAATTCAGAGGTATAAGAATTGAAAATAAAAAAACAGTTTTTGGCCGCTACCTTGATATTAATCTCCCTAACAAGCTGTGTGACTGCTCGATCTAATAATTCCCCTGCTGCTACCATAGGTGAAATCCAGGGTTGCGACCATGAATCACATCTTAATGGCAAATTTGTCCAAAACATTGAAGGAGTCATAACTCATAAGTTCACTAATGGTTTTACGATGCAATCATTATCAAACGACTCGCGAGAATGCTCCTCAGACGCTGTTTTTGTTACCACCGGTGAATATCCGAAAGTCATGCCCGGGCAACTAGTTTCAATTGATGGAGTAGTAGCGGAGTATACTGCCGGTAGTGTTGAAGATCATAATTTATCAAGAACCGAAATACATCAACCCGAGATTACCGTCCTAAGCGAAAATGCAGGTTTTCCTGATCCAGTAAGAATTGGAGAGGTTGGAAATCTTGTTCCATCCAAATGGATTAAACAATCGAAAGATTTTGATATAAGCAAAAACGGCTTGGATTACTATGAAAGCCTCGAATTTATGCTTGTAGAAGTTGAAAATGGAATTGTTGTTGGACCAAAAAACGAATATAACGAGTTTGTAGTTTTACCCAAAATATTCATTGGTATGAACAAGGTATCCGTTCAAGGAGCATTATTAAACTCTATGGAAGATGAAAATCCAGAAAAGATCATGGTTGATGCAGCATCAAGCTTCACGCAAGAAGTGAATGTGGGTGATGAATTATCTGATCCAATTATTGGAATTATGGATTATTCGTTTGGCAATTACAAGATTTGGACAATAACTGATTTAGTTATCAAAAAAGGTAATACGGTTCCTGTTAGATATAAAATAAATGAAAATTCATTAACCGTTGTTACTTATAACCTCGAGAATTTTTCGCGGTTTGATGATCCTTCTCGAGTAAAAAGAATCGGCTGTCAAATAGTAAGAAACCTGAAT